>CAZSTD010000235.1:0-2528 GCA_964609645.1 uncultured Blautia sp. | reverse complement strand
CAGGCGAAGGCCCTCTGAAGCTGGTCGCCGCAGGCTCTATCCCCTCCGGTTATGCAAATGAGGCGATCAAGTCCTTCTCCGTGGCAGCCTGGGCCAGCGGCGGCACGAAGCCATATACCTTTTCCAAGGTAAGCGGCCCCGTTGGGATCAATGTCAAATCTGATGGTACCGTCTACGGTGCGCCGACTGCGGTGGCTGCTGCTACCAAGCTGACGATCAAGGTCACCGACTCGACGGAGGGTACACCTCAGGAGAAGACGATTGAGATCGACGTAGGTGCGGTCAAGGAAGCCCGCACCGTCATCAATACCATCAAGATCGCGGGGCTGAGCTATCCCCGCGTGGGCGATGTCGTTCCGAAGTCTCCCAGCGTCTATGTTACCGAGATCAACAACGGCGCGGTTTCCTTGGTGAACTCCCCCATCCGTCTGGAGATGAGATTCTGGAAGGACGATGAAGGGAACCACATCTACAACGCTCTTGTAGACGAACCCAATACGACCCATACCTTTAAAAACGGAGAGAAATATGTCTTCAATATGCAGGTTCGTCTCGAGGGTGAGGAGACCTGCGCGCAGTATCGTCTGGCCGAAGACCTCAAGGTGATCGTACCCAGTTTCACCGGCGGTGCGGAGGGTCACAACACGCTGACAAAAACCAACCAAACCAATCTTATCGAGGAGGAGGAATATGCCTATCTGTCTGTGTCCTCTCCCGAGTGGGTGCCGGTGAATACGGGAAATACACTGACCGGTACTGTCTCCTATTCCGGCGCGGCGCGGTATGGCCAGAGGCTGACCGCCAATGTGACCGATTGCAACGTTGCGCTGAATGATCTGTCGTACCAGTGGCAGTACAAGGCTGAAAATGGTATATGGTATGACATCTATCATAATGACACAGGGAAGAGCATTACTCTGAACGATGCCCTTGGTGTCGATAAACTGGTGGGGCGCGATATCCGCGTCACCGTCCGCTGCACCGGCACCAACTTCGCCGGTACGCTCTTCGGCGCACCTGTCACAGTCCAGAAGAACTGGAACATGGCTATCCCCGTTAAGCCGGAGATAGAGTATGATGCCGAGAGCAGCCAGCTGACAATCACGAATGCAAGCTGGATAGATGACACGAAAACGAACCCGCAGGAGTATGCCTGGACGACTTCTCTCACCCGTGATGAAACTACCGGCTATGCCGTGTGGCCGACGAGCAATCAGGGAACTGAGCAGAGCCTGTCGTCCGTGACAGCCGGTCAGACCTACTACGTCTATACCCGCGTTAAAGGCAGCGAGACAATGGAGGCTGGCCGCATCATCAGCGCAGTGGCGTACACAGTGCCGACTGCTGATAGCGGCACTTTCACCAATCCGGTCAAGGATGTCAGCTATCCCCAATATCCCGTCGACCAGCGGACGATCTATATCCCTGTCGGGGAAAGCGTTGAGGTAAACTATACGATCAATCCCGTCGATGCGACCGATAATATGCCGTATTGGAAAACAGGTGAAACAGATTATTATCGTATAACTGTAGCCAATACTGCTCCGGTGGATGGTGTTGGAAAACTGACAATTAATGCCGGTACTACAACAGGTGGCCCTGAGTTTGTTGGGCCGAAAAAGAGTGAAACCGAAAATACTATTCCGTGGTATTACTATGGAGCAAATGCCAGCACAGCCCCCGACTTGAATCTGTACGTTTACGTCTATAATCCTGCCGATCCTACCACTATTCCCCGGCTTAAAGTTGACAGCAGCACCATCGACCTCTATGTGGGCGATACCTATACGTTTGATTTTGATGGCTTGAGCGCTGAGGCCTTCCTGCCCACCGACGTCGGGTCAAAGGAGAACTATAAGCTGCAGGCGTACATCGTTGATAATTATAGCAGTGAGGGCGCATGGGGATATGTGAACATTGATGATATACTGAATGTTATAGGTGACAGTGACGGCGCAAGGAACAAGATAGAAGCGTCGGCAGTTGGCAGCAGAAGGGTCGAAATCCTTGCGCTGGCAACTGGCGAAAATGGCGAAATTATCGAAGAGCCCTCTGGCAGTGCAATGATCGCTGAATATACTGTCAACGTCAGCGAGCGTCCCGCGGTGCCGACACGTACCGCGACCGTTTCGCCCAACGCCCTGTCGCTGCTGGCAGGTGAAACCTATCAGCTTCAGGCGTACATGACGCCCACTGAAACCGGCGATAGCTTCACATGGAGCAGCGATACCGAAAGCGTTGCTACCGTGGATAGCACCGGCAAGGTCACGGTCGTAGCCGGAGCCACCGTGGGCAGTACGGCCACCATTACGGCTACCTGTGCGGGCGAGGCTGCCGCTTGCGTCATCACCGTGAAGGCGCCCTGCACAACCCACGCCTATGAGTATCTGGAGAGCGGCTGGGGTCATGTGGCGGTGTGCATTTTCTGCGGCAGCAGTGACAACGTGATACTGGATCACAGCATGTCCTGGCCGGAGAGCACGGAGAACCCCGGCATGATGTACGGCGAGTGCGCTGACTGCGGCTAT
>CAZSTD010000234.1:0-2549 GCA_964609645.1 uncultured Blautia sp. | reverse complement strand
TGTCTTAGAAGCAACTTCTTTGATCAGCTGAGCTCCCATGTTTTCAAAACCGTCTTCTAATTCGATTTCTTTTGCAATGGTAACACCGTCGTTTGTGATGAGCGGAGCACCGTATGGTTTATCAAGAACTACGTTTCTTCCTTTCGGTCCTAATGTTACTCTTACTGTATCAGCTAATTTATTTACACCAGCTTCAAGAGCTGCTCTGGCTTCTGCGCCGAATTTGATTTCTTTTGCCATGATAAAATGCCTCCTGCTATATTATTTTACGATTGCTAAGATATCGTTCTGTTTTACGATGATATATTCTGTGCCGTCCATTTTCACTTCTGTTCCAGCATATTTGGAATAGATAACTTTATCTCCGACAACGACTTCCATTTTTACTTCTTTGCCGTCGATCACTCCGCCAGGTCCTACTGCGATGACTTCTGCCTGCTGTGGTTTTTCCTGTGCCTGTCCTGGAAGAACGATTCCAGATTTGGTTGTCTCTTCTGCCTCAACCTGTTTTAATACAACTCTGTCGCCTAAAGGTACTAATGTCATGATCTATGATCCTCCTTTATCTCTCACTCTGATTCTTTCGGCCTCTGTCAATTCTTGCCGATTCTTGCTAGCACTCATTTCAATCGAGTGCTAATCACTGTCCTTATATTATTGAAAATGCCCCGATTTCGCAACCTCTTTCAGCGTCATAATTTTATACTTTTTCTATTTTATACTCTTTTTTACTCTATTTTTCTCTTATTTTCTTAATTTACAAATAATTTATTTCTAAATCTCTTTACAGGAAAGCAATTCTTCGGTATCTGAAAAGTATACAATACCATTTATTTCTGCACGATAAAGCGTTATAGACAAAAAAATCCCTCATCCGGAGATCACCGGATAAGGGACATATCACTGCAATATTTATTTCTTATTTCTCTGTGCCTTGATCTCCTCAAGCTCATCAAAGATCACCTCATTGAGAACTTTGATATAAGTTCCCTTCATACCGGAAGATCTGGACTCGATCACTCCTGCACTCTCAAATTTACGAAGCGCATTCACGATCACAGATCTGGTGATCCCCACACGGTCAGCGATCTTGCTGGCTACCAGGATGCCCTCGTCACCGTCAAGCTCATCAAAGATATGGATGATCGCTTCTAATTCGGAGAATGACAGTGTATTGAATGCGGACTTCACAACCTGCTGCTTTCTATCTTCCTCAGCATTCTCCTCATGCACTGCACGCATCATCTCAAGGCCAACAACGGTTGTTCCGTATTCACTTACAATGATGTCTTCAATATCATACGGTCTGTCAAAGCGATACATAAATACGGTTCCTAATCTCTCTCCCGCAATATCGATCGGATTGATGATCCCCTGATAGCTGCTTGACACATGTTCAAATCCAAGTGTCTGAAGATTCACATTCTCTTTAGTCGATAAAACTCCAAGGAATCTCTCATTCAGTAATGAGTCCACGTAACCTCCAACTTTGTCCTCGATCAACTCCGTGATCTCCTCCACGCCCGGACATAAACTAACACCCAACACCTTTCCTTTCTTGCTGAGCACCAGAATATTGGAGCTTAAAGTTTCCATCAAAACCTGGCAGATATCATTGAATACTACCTTGCTGGAGCTGCTGTTATGCAGAAGTTTATTGATTTTTCTTGTTTTATCCAGCAATTGAACGCTCATATTGTCCTCCTTTCGCCCTTAAGCATGTCCTAAAACAGTTTTCTGCTTCACTCGAACACACTCCAGTCACCAATTATTACTCATATCTTAATACTACACGTTTTGCAAGAAAATTACAAGACAAATTTTACTATTTTTCATTTTATTTTTGCTTTTCAGAAAATAGATTTCTTTTCCAAATATTATTCAACAAATACATTTATCCGAATTTGACATGCAAAGAGGACAAAAAATGCAGGAAAAAGAGATTTCTTTTTCCTGCAGATCTTTTATTCCTGTTCTGGCTGCTTTGGTTCTACATATCCACAAGTTTCCTGGCTGCATACCAGCTTATTGCCTTTTTCCACCATATAACTTCCACAATTCGGACATTTCTTTGCAGATGGCTTCTGCCAAGACATAAATTCGCATTCTGGATGATTCTCACATCCATAATACTTACGTCCCTTCTTCGTCTTCTTCAGGACCAGCTCACCGCCACACTTCGGACATGCGACACCAATCTTCTCAAAATACGGCTTCGTATTTCGACATTCCGGAAATCCCGGACATGCAAGAAAGCGTCCGTGAGGACCATACTTGATGACCATGTTTCTTCCACAGTTATCGCAGATCACATCTGTGACCTCATCTTGGATATCCACTTTCTCAAGTTCTTCCTGCGCCGCATCCACATCTCTTTTCAGATCCGGGTAGAAGTTGCTGACAACCGTCTTCCATTTGACAGTACCTGCTTCCACACAGTCCAAAAGCCCTTCCATGGTAGCTGTAAAGTTTACATCCACGATACTTGGGAACGCCTGCTTCATAATACTGTTGACTACCTCGCCAAGCTCTGTCACATACAGATTCTT
>CAZSTD010000233.1:0-2552 GCA_964609645.1 uncultured Blautia sp. | reverse complement strand
ATTCTTGAGCGATCCGTTCTACATAACTGTCATAATCAAGTTCACGTTCAAGATAGCTTTTCACATCAAAAGCTTCCGGTGAATTCATTCCCATACATTTCTTCTTCGAATCGATCAGCGCGATCTCATCAAAGTTTTTTCTATATAAAAGATGTGGGATCGTCTCACTGATATACGAGGATGTGATATCTGTGATATACACAGTCGCTTCCACTTGGTCTTGCACAGAGCTACGTATCACTTCTGCAGTAACTCTGTACATCCTCAAATCCGTTTCGCCCTGATAGTAAGCAGAAAACTCACTCTTGATCACATTGCTGTCTTTCAAAAAACATTTCAGCATATTTTCCCTGCTGAATTTCTGTTTAAAGTCTTCTCTGCTGTTTTCCTGAGAAATTTTTTTGCTGATCCGCTCTACATAAGATTCCCATCTCTCCTTCTTATGTTGAAGTTCCAATATCTCCAAACCACTGCTTCCCGAAATACAGACTCCTTTTGATACATTCACTGTAACCGTCGCTACAGAATCTCTTGTACGGCGGATCGCAAGATTCAGCTGTTTGAGATATTCATCATTCACATCTCGCACATAAAGCATGACTACCTGATGCTCAGGCGTATATTCCAGACTTTTTATCACTTCTATAGAAAACCAGCGAAATTCCTGTTCTATTTTGCTACGATAATGGAAGATCAATTTGTCATTTCCATTTTTGATTTTCTTTTTCAAATTTTCAATGCTACAGAATTTCTGATATCCGTCCCAATCTTCTTTATGAATATATCCACATGAAAGTATCGTATCTAGAATATCCGATAAATTGAAACTTATATCCGCAATTTTTCTTTCTTCGCCATTTGCACCCTTTAAGATTATACAGGTTCCATCCGTCAGATCTACTTTCAATATCCTAAAAAAAATAGTGGATAACATTTCCATAGCATCCTGAAGATTACTAAATACTTTCTCTTTGAGTAAGATTGTATTTCGGACACGGTTTAAAACAGTCTGAGCGTCAAACGGTCTTGTAAAATAATCGCTTGCGCCCAGTTCATATGCCAGACAGATACTTTCACCGGAAACCTCCGAAGAAATACAGATTACAGGCAAAACATCCAGCCACTGTTTCTTCTTCATAATCTTCAGCACTTCATATCCATCCACAACTGGCATTTTCAGATCAAGCAAAACCAAACTAAAAGTGTCACCTTTTTCCTCTAAAAGTCGTATTCCTCGCTCTCCATCCTCTACTTCCTCAATCTCATAAAAATCCTCAAGCATATCTGCGAGGATTCCCCGGTTCAGTTCTGAGTCATCTATGATTAAAATTTTATGTTTTTTCATTAAAGACTGCCCCTTCTTTTGTTATTGTCACTGTGTGCATCCTTCAAACAGCAACATTTCTTTTCCCTGCCAGCATTTCTCCTGTTCGCGTTCATTCATCGCACACCGCAACATTTTTCACAAAATCTCACAGTCGACCAGATCACAACTGTTTCTCTACTGTCAAAAAATAAGCATTTTTCTCTTTGTACTAAGTATAACATTTAGGGGCCAAAAGTCAATTACTGGAAACGTTTAAAAAGTAAGTTCCCTCCACAGATTCATGCAGTCCCTCAAGCTGACGGTCCGCGATCAACTGATACACTCTCTCGTGGGCAAGATAAAGTTCCTCTCCGCGTCCGCTCTCGAGCATTCCTTTCACAGAATCATATCTCATAGAATAAGTCAATACACGTGTGATCGCATTGATCTTTGAGACCATCTCATTGTGTCCCATCTCCGTGATCATATCGTGAAATGCATTGTCTGCCTCAAACACCTTCTCACTGTCCGGATGCTCTGTCATGATCGTTTCTTTCAGCGTCATCATCCGCTCATACAACTGCTGGATCTCCTCCTCTGTACTTTTCAGTACAGCAAGACGCATCACCCCGGTCTCCACCATCGCTCTTAGCTCATTCAAATCACCGCTGTTTTCCTGATTCAAGATGATCCCGTAGATCATTGGGTCTATAAGACTCTCCGAAAATCCATTGCATACAAACGTCCCATCCGCACGTTTGATCTCCAGAACTCCGATATACACCAATATCTTGATCGCCTCGCGGATAGAATTACGAGCAACTCCCAACTGTTCTGACAACTCCATCTCCGTCGGAATCTTATCTCCTGGTTTCAGTTCTCCGCTCAGCATAGCTTCTGTAAGGCAATCGATCACTCGCTGCACGACCGATGATCTGTTTATTTTTTTTAAATATTCCGGCATCTCAATTTCTCCTTTCCGCTACTTTGTGGAATGTTGGATATTCTCCCTTTTGTCTTATTATATCGTGACACACCACCAAAAGGCAATAACTATTTTACAAAAAAGAACCGGTCATGGCGAACCGGTTCTTCTTCGTCTGAATGCAATGTTTTTTTAGAAATCTTTCATTCCTCAAAGTTATTCTTTACGTTCCTTAGCTATGATGAGGGAATAGTATCCCGCATCATCTCGGGAGTTTGACAGTTGAATATTTAAAAAAGTGTTCACAGGTCGCATAAAACC
>CAZSTD010000232.1:0-2577 GCA_964609645.1 uncultured Blautia sp. | reverse complement strand
AACACAGAGATCATGGCTCAGGCACAGAACGATGAGGCTCTGCGTGGCATGGGAACCACTATGGTGGTCGCGACTATCATTGGAAATTATGCGTATGTGGCAAATGTAGGCGACAGCAGACTTTATGTGATAGACCAGAAGATTCAGCAGGTAACAAAGGATCACTCATTAGTGCAGGAAATGGTGAGGATGGGTGAACTCAACGCAGAACAGGCGAGAAACCATCCGGACAAAAATATCATCACGAGAGCGCTGGGGGCGGAACGAACAGTGGATATTGATTTCTTTGATCTGAAACTGGAGACAGGAAGCGTGATCTTAATGTGCTCAGATGGACTGAGTAACATGGTAGAAGACAGCCAGATCGAACAGATCATTTCCGACACAGATAAGGATCTGGAGGAAAAAGGAAGGATCCTGATCAGTGAAGCGAACCGCAACGGCGGCAAGGATAATATTGCAATTGTATTGATAGAACCATTCGCAAATGAGGTGGAAAGATGTTGAAAACGGGAATGATCATAGCAGAACGCTATGAAATATTGGGCAAAATCGGAACCGGCGGAATGGCGGATGTATACAAGGCGAAAGACCATAAACTAAATCGTTTTGTTGCAGTGAAGGTTTTGAAACCGGAGTTTCGTGAGGATACGACCTTTATCCGTAAATTCAGAAGTGAAGCGCAGGCAGCGGCCGTTCTGACACATCCCAATATCGTAAATGTATTTGATGTAGGTGAGGACGATGGTGTCTGCTACATCGTGATGGAGCTGATCGAGGGGATCACTCTCAAAGAGTATATCTCCAAGAAAGGCAGACTCTCCGTAAAAGAGGCGACAAGTATCGCGATCCAGGTTTCTATGGGACTGGAGGCTGCGCACAGCCATGGGATCGTGCATAGAGATGTAAAACCACAGAATATCATCATCTCTATGGACGGTAAAGTAAAATTGACAGACTTTGGTATTGCGAGGGCTGCGTCCTCCAATACGATAAGCTCCAATGTAATGGGATCTGTCCATTACAGCTCACCGGAGCAGGTAAGAGGCGGATACAGTGATGAAAAGAGTGATATCTATTCACTGGGTATCACGCTCTATGAGATGGTGACCGGAAAGGTACCTTTTGACGGTGACACAACGGTAGCGATCGCGATCAAGCATCTGCAGGAAGAGATGGTGATCCCGAGTGTCTATGCGGAAGAACTTCCTCACAGTCTGGAACAGATCATCATGAAATGTACGCAAAAGAGTGTAGACCGTCGTTACCAGAAGATCGAGGATGTGATCGCGGATCTGAAGCATTCATTGATCGACCCGCAGGGCGATTTTGTGACGCTTACCTCTTTGGACAATGATGCAAAGACAGTTGTGATCTCAGACAGAGAGCTTGGAGAGATCAAACATGTGCCAAAGCAGGTTTCCAAACCAGAGCCAGAGCCGCTTGAGGAGGAGATCAATGAGACTGACTACGATGATGAGCCAGAAGAGACTCCTCGCAGAAAAAAGAACAGCAAGACAGATAAGAAAAAGAAAAATGGCGGCGGCCATGCGATGACGATCGCGATGCTCCTGATGGGTGTGGCGATCCTAGTGGCGATCATTTTGATCGCAGGAAAGGCATCGGGCTTGATCGGAGATAAGAACAGCGATGCACAGCACAATGAGCAGTCCGAAGCCGGCAAGGTTGACGATGACGGAATGGTGACAGTGCCAAGTCTGCTCGGGAAGACTGAGGATGAAGCGAAAGCGCTTACCAATGAGATGAAGCTGGGCATCCAGCCGATGGGCGAGGAAGCCTCCACACAGGAAAAAGGAAGGATCTCCTCACAGGATATCCCTGAGGGAAGCAAGGTAGAGCAGTATACTACGATCAAATATTACGTCAGCAAGGGTACTCAGCAGATCACGATCCCGGATCTGGATGGACAGACGGGCGTGGATGCGCAGAGGATCCTGGAAGACATGGGAGTGACAGTTCATGTACAGAAAGAATACAGTGAACTGAACGATGATGGAACTCCGCTGGTAGATCCAGGATATGTATATTATACGACACCGAACACAGGCGCAAGCATTTCTTCTGGAGATGTGGTGACTTTGGTCATCAGCCGTGGCGTGGATTACGGTGACAGCGTGGAAGTTCCGAGTGTAGTAGGAATGATGAAGAATGATGCGATCACCAGATTCGGTAAATTCCTGAACGTGGAAGTGCAGGAACAGATGAGCACGGAAGTGGCAGCAGGAGAGGTCATTTCTCAGGAGCCGGAAGCTGGATACTGGGAAGACCCGAATACAGTTAATGTAGTGCTGACTGTGAGCACGGGAACTCAGGAACCTGGAACACAGGAAGATAGCAATGCATCAGACAGTGCAGACACTTCCTACACACAGTCCGCAGAAGACATCGCACAGCAGAATGCGGCAGCAGCAAACGGAGAGATCTGGAAATGCACCCAGACTCTGAACACACCGACCGGATATTCCGGAGGCCTGATCCGTCTGGAGCTGATCCAAAATGTGAACGGAACACCGACGGCATCTGTTGTCCTGGAAGGAGAGGTTCTGCAGTTCCCGT
>CAZSTD010000231.1:0-2590 GCA_964609645.1 uncultured Blautia sp. | reverse complement strand
ATCATCAGTCTGGCTTGTCCCACAGCTGCACATGCCTGTTTGCCTTTCAGATCTGTTGGCTTTTCTTTCATGCCAAGCGATGCAACCCCTGTCGCAACAGCCCCCGAGGATACCAGCACGACATCTTTCCCCTGATTTCTAAGGTCACACAATTCTCTTGCCAAAACTTCCAGCTTACGCAGATTCAATCTCCCAGTCTCCGGATGTGTCAGAGAAGAAGATCCTATTTTTATGACGATCCTTTTTTTATTTTTTAATCTTTCCCGATAATTCATCTAATTATCACGCAGGATACTCCCACCTCTATAGGTGATGGAAGGAATGTGTAAACACATATATTTAATTATCCTGCGCATCTCCTTTCTGTTAAATGTGATCTAGTCAATTAAGCTCTTAGCCCCCATTTCAGACCGTTAGAGGCAGGTAATTGACTTTACACCATTTTCGATGCTCCATCTATGTTTTCTTAGCGTGTGATGCCCAGTTCCTCCAAAGCCTTCGCCTGCTTTGCTTCCATCACAGCCGCTTCCTCCGGTGTCATATGATCGTATCCCAGCAAATGCAGCATACTGTGCGCCACCAAAAAGCAGAATTCTCTTGTCACACTGTGTCCATATTCCTCCGCCTGTGCAAAGACCTTGTCCACAGAGATCATAATATCCCCAAGGAGCAATTCGCCGGTATCCAGATCAAAATAGGATTCGTCTTCCTCCACGATCGCATAATCCGCCGGTGTCTCAAACGGGATCATCGGAAATGACAGCACATCCGTTGGCGCTTCGATGCTACGAAACTCTGTGTTGACTCTTTTGATCTCCTCATTGTCTGTCAAGACCAGATTTACCTGTGCTTCATACGGGCATTCTTCCATGTCCAAAACCTTCTCGGCTACCTGAACTGCAAGCGCCTCATGATCGATCCCCAGCTCTCTCTCTGTCTCATAATCGATCTGCATTGTCATTTCTCATTTCCTCCATTTCTGCGTCTTACCGGTCTATCCGGTTTCTGCTTCTTTTCATAGGCATCGTAAGCCTGCACGATCTGCTGTACCAGCGGATGACGCACAACATCCTTGCTGGTAAGCTCACAAAAGCCGATATCATCGATCTTTTTGAGTACCTTCATCGCTACATCCAGTCCGGATGTAGCATCCCTTGGAAGGTCTTTCTGGGATGCATCACCAGTGATGATCACCTTTGAGCCAAATCCGATACGGGTCAGGAACATCTTCATCTGAGCAGGAGTCGTATTCTGCGCCTCATCCAAGATGATAAACGCATTGTCCAATGTACGTCCTCGCATATAAGCAAGAGGCGCTACCTCGATCAGACCACGCTCCATATTTTTCGCAAAGCTGTCCGCTCCCATGATCTGATAAAGCGCATCGTAAAGAGGACGAAGGTAAGGATCTACCTTACTCTGAAGATCTCCCGGAAGGAAGCCCAGTTTCTCTCCTGCTTCGATAGCCGGGCGAGTCAGGATGATCCTGCTCACCTCCTCATTTCTGAAAGCAGTGACTGCCATCGCCATGGCAAGGTAGGTCTTTCCGGTTCCCGCCGGTCCCACGCCAAACACGATCATCTTCTTGCGGATCTGTTCCACATATTCTTTCTGTCCAAGTGTCTTAGGCTTGATCGGTCTTCCCTGTATCGTATTGCAGATAAAGTCTTTATCTATCTCTGTGAGAACATCGTTTCTTGCTTCCATTGCCAGAGAAAGCGCATACGTCACATTCTGCTTTGTGATCGTATTGCCTCTCTTCGCAAGCACGACCAGTTCCTCGATCAGCTTCTTTGCGGAAGCTGCACTCTGTTCATTTCCAAGTATTTTTAATATTCCATCTCTGGAGATCACGGTTACGTTCAGTGTCCGCTCCATCAGTTTCAGATGCTCGTCAAACTGGCCAAACACATTCGATTCCAGATCTGCCGGCACCTCCGTGTGTAATTCAATAACATTGCTAGCCATCCTGTGATGTCCTTTCTTCTATAAAACTCTATATCAGAAGCAAAAATTCTCTCACATCTGATATAATCTAACCCCTATTGTACCATCTCTCCTTCACTTTTTAAATACAAATTTTCATCTGCATCCATTTCTGCTCTTATTTTCGTCTCTTTGCCAATTTTTTCTTTGATATGGATCGTTCCCTTGCTGACACACATCGTCTTCGTCAGCTTTACAGATATCTTATTTTCCGTGATCGCAATCCCTTTTTCCATCAGTACTTTTTCATATTGCTGCAACTTTTGGGCTGCAAGCTCTTTGGCCTGTATCTCTGTATACACGCCGCTTACCAAACGGTACTGTATCAGCCAGATCCTGCCAAAAGATACCGGGATCTTAAAATTTTCTGTGATACGCAGCGGGATCTCTTCCGTCAAGCATCTCCACTCAGGGTCACTTTTTTCAGAAATTTGTGCATACCAGCTTCCAACTCTGAAAAAAAATCTCTGTTTTTTCGCCCCCGTTTTCTCCTGCACCTGATAACGCAGAGGAAATTCCTGATAATAAGAAAGCGTCCTTGCGATCCATATGTCCGCATCTGCATGCACATACTCACAGCGAGCCACCTCCTGCTCGTCATTCA
>CAZSTD010000230.1:0-2687 GCA_964609645.1 uncultured Blautia sp. | reverse complement strand
GTCTGGTGAACCATTTAACAGAAGCCACAGACCTTTACGGTCTGTGCTAGTTCACTTGTGGTGGAAAAGTGATCTTACTTTTTCATAATCACATTTGGATACTGTAATTTCATATATATTTGAATCAACTATACTAAAATTACTACCAAAACTTCGTAAATCACCATGTCCAAAAGGAATACGACTGGATTGATTTATGACGATTTTTTTATATCTAATATTGTTATAATCCAATATACAACAGTATTTTTCAAAATCTTGCTTTGAGTTTCCAATATAAACCGTTTGTCTTTTCATAAGCGAATCTTTCCTTTAATATTTCATACAAAGACCATATACACATTAATAGTAACTCCGCGTGTACAATGTAATGTATAAGTTACTCCTGCAGCTGTAACATATTTTGCATAATTATTGCCCATCAATGAAACACATCAATTCTTTACAAATTTTCTTTATAGATAATTCCTCCTATGTAATATTTCTTACAAGAAATAGTATATATTTCCTCCACATATAAGTCAATATTTTTTTCAATTATATAAAGTAATTATTCTTTTATATCTTTTAATCTTCGCATAAATGCACAGCAGTAGTTACTTGGCGCTGTCTGGCATCCTCCATGGCTGCGTAGCGCTCCTTGGTAGTGTTTACATCGCTATGTCCCCAAAATTCCATAACGGTCAAGATTCCTGTCGGAGTGCTCCGGTGTATGCGCAGGATGGATTGCCTGTTTCGCATAAAGAAGGCGGAGGACGGCATGGGTTTGGGATCAAGAGCATAAAAAAAGTTGTGAAACAATATGGCGGCAATCTGCAGATGTATTATGATAATGATACAGGAACCTTTCATACGATCATAACATTAAAAGATTTAAAACAAGAATGAAAAAGAGGGTTATTGTTCCATAGATAATTATGTACTTATGGAACAATAACCCTTGTCTTTTGTGAATAGATTGATTAATTTTTGTTCGTCAATGCGCGAGTATAGCGGAACATCACAATAGCTACAAATACTGCAACGATCAGCTCCGTGATCGGCATTGCGAACCAGATAGCAGAGGCCGGTGCGATCACTGGCAAAAGCAGGATCAGGATCCCGCTGATGACGACACCTCTGGATACAGACACGACAAAAGAAGCAGTTGGTTTCATCAATGCCTGGAAATAGTAGGTTGAAAAAATATTAAATGGCAACAGCAGGAAAGAGATCCCATAGCTGCGGATGATAGACGGAGCGAGTTTTAAGATACTGTCCGTCGGTGTCATAAAAATTCGGATAAACAGGTTTGGCACAGCAAGACTTGCAGCGGTCCAGAGCAGACCAAATACAAAGGCAGTTCCGAGTGCATATCTGAGTACTTCTTTGATACGTTTTCCTTTTCCTGCGCCGTAATTGGTAGAAATGATCGGCTGGGATGCCTGACCAATACTGTAAGCGCAGCACTGAACAAAGGTAGAGATATTAATGATGATGCCATAGATGGACAGTGCATCTGTGCCCAGATATTTGAGGATCTGTCGATTGAACAAGATCGTCAGGATACCCATAGCCACGTCGATGAAAAAGGTAGAAAATCCGGTCACTGTGACAGATTTTAATTTCTTTGCAAAAGAGGTAGGTTTTACAAAACGTAAGGTATTCTTTTTGCTGAAGAAATGTGTGCACATGATGATAAGGGAAGCGATACTGCCGAGCACGGTAGCCAGACCAGCGCCCAAAATTCCCCAGTCCATTGTAAATACAAAGAAATAATCTCCGAATACATTGAAGATACCGCCGAAGATAACGGCTTTGGTGGCAAGCGTAGGCGCACCGTCATTTCGCAGAAAAGCGGATATCAACTGTGTAAACAGGAAACTTGGTACACCGAATTTTACTGGGAGCAGATAACGCTGAGCCAAAGGGAGCAGGTGTTCGTTTGCGCCAAACAGCATCAGCAGTTCACGGTCAAAGAAAATGACGGCAAACCAGGTGATCGCTGCCAGGATCGCTGTTCCGATAAATGCGACAGTAAAATATTCATTGGAATGCTTCTGATCTTTTTGTCCACGTCCTCGGATCGTGCTGAACAGGACAGAACCGCCGATCCCCATCAGCAATCCAAGGCTGTAAATGATATTCCAGATCGGACTGACGACTGCCAGTGCAGCGGTACCGTCCGGACCTTGATACTGACCGACCATAGCCATATCTACAACGCTGTAGATGGATGAGATCAGGGAACTTCCAAATGCGGCTGCCAGGTACTTAAAATACATAGGTTTGATCTTATCTGTGAGAAAATTCATTTTAACTCCTCCTTCATAAAAAATAAGCGCCCGGTTTTCTCACAAAAAACCGAGCGCACTCGACATCTTTCTCAATCTTACCATTGCGATGGAAGATTCTCCGATGACATAATAAACTTGTTTGCCCTGAAACATAAAAAAGGCCGGATAAGACCAGGCATCTCAGCCTGTTGCCTTATCCGGCTCGTCATTTCCTCTGAATGATCTGCCTCCGAGCAAGCAAGACTATTCTACTCGCAGTGCAAAAGATTGTCAACATTTTTTAAAAATAGATTTTTTAATATCGTTGACAGAAAGATAGAGTTTGTTTGATAATGATATGGAATGACACTTATACAATCGGAAAGGACAGTGAAATACGGATCATGAGCATAAGAGAGGATGCATCCTATA
>CAZSTD010000229.1:0-2714 GCA_964609645.1 uncultured Blautia sp. | reverse complement strand
TTTTATTTTTTATCACTGAATGATATGTCTCGGACACGCTTCCTTACATGCACCGCAGTTCGTACACTTGCTGTAATCAATATGTGCACAGAACTTATCCACTGTGATCGCACCGTTCGGACAAGTCTTCTCACACTTCTTACAGCCGATACATCCAACTTCACACGCAGAAGTCACGGCTTTCCCTTTATCATGGGAGCTGCACTGTACAAAAGTACTCTGCGCATAAGGAACCAGCTCAATCAAGTTCTTCGGACATTTATCCACACATTTGCCACACGCTTTGCAGGCTTCCTTGTCAACCACAGCCACGCCATTCACAACCTCGATCGCTCCAAATGGACAGGCTTTGACACAGCTTCCAAATCCAAGGCATCCATATACACAAGCCTTCGCACCGCCGCCTGGCACAAACGCCATCATCTCACAGTCCTCAACACCTGTATATTCATAATTTACATTGGTCTTCTCACAGGTTCCGGCGCATCTTACAAATGCCACCTGACGGGCAGTCTCCACAACTTCCTCGCCCATGATCTCCGCAATGATCTTTCCTACCGGCTCACCACCGACCGGACATCCATTGACCGGGGCATCACCTTTCGCGATCGCTGCTGCCAGACCATCACATCCCGGATATCCACATCCACCGCAGTTATTTCCCGGAAGTGCCTCTCGAACAGCCACTTCACGCTCATCTACTTCCACAGCAAACTTCTTGCCTGCTACGCCAAGGAAAACACCAATAAAAAGGCCCACTGCCGCAACCAGTACAGTTGCCGCGATAATCGCTCCAATATTCATCTGTCTCCCCTCCTTAAATCAGTCCTGAAAATCCGAAGAAGGCAATTGCCATCAGTCCTGCTGTGAGGAGAACTGTCGGGAATCCCTGGAAGGATTTTGGAATATCATTGTATGCAATTTTTTCACGGATACCTGCCATCAGCACGATGGAGATTGTAAATCCAAGCGCTGTCGCAAAACCGTTTACCGTACCCTGGATCACATTGTAACCTTTCTGTACGTTTGTCAGAGCAACACCAAGAACTGCACAGTTTGTTGTGATCAGAGGAAGATACACACCAAGAGCCTGATACAAGGACGGCATCGCTTTTTTCAAAAACATCTCCACAAACTGTACCAGTGCTGCGATCAGAAGGATGAACACGATCGTCTGCAGATAAGTCAGATTCGTAGGAACCAGGATCAGGTTATAGATGACCCCTGTCACAAAAGAGGACAGTGTGATAACGAAAATGATCGCTCCACCCATTCCGGCTGCAGTCTCTACGCTCTTGGATACTCCAAGGAATGGACAAAGTCCAAGGAACTGGCTGAGGACAACGTTATTTACAACCGCCGAGCTGATAAGTATGATCAAAAGTTCTTTCATAGTCCATTACCCCCTTTTCCCTTTGCACATGCTATTACCACAGGATGCACAGCTTCCACCGCAATCCGGGTTACTCGGATCGATTCCGCGCTTCGCAGCACCAAGTTTAAACTTATTCTGGAGTGCAGAAAGAGCTGCCAGAACAAAGAATGCACCAGGTGCAAGGATAAAGATGGTGATCGGCTCGTATCCTACTTTACCAGCTGCAGAATCTGCCAGCGGAAGGATCTGGTATCCAAAGATAGCGCCAGCTCCGATCAGCTCACGTACTGCACCGATACAAGTGATACTCAAGGTAAATCCAAGTCCCATTCCAATACCGTCAAACAGAGATGGGATCGGTTTATTCTTGGATGCATAAGCCTCAGCTCGTCCAAGGATGATACAGTTTACTACGATCAGAGGGATATAGATTCCAAGGGAGTCATATAAGCTCGGGATAAATCCCTCCAAGAGAAGCTGTACAACAGTTACAAAGGATGCAACGACTACAATGAACGCAGGCATACGCACTCTGTCCGGGATGAAGTTTCTTAAAAGAGAGATCATCAGGTTGGAAGCCGCTAAGATCACGGTCGTGGTAAGTCCCATTCCGATACCGTTCATTGCAGATGTTGTGACGGCAAGTGTCGGACACATACCAAGCATCAGAACAAAGGTAGGATTTTCTTTGATGATTCCGTTATATAAACGTTCCACTGGTGTATTTGGTTTCATCACTGATTTCCTCCTTTCTCATACTGGAATGCACACAGACCGGCATTCACACCGTTGGTCATGGCATTCGTCGTGATCGTGGCACCGCTGAGCGCATCGATCTGCTCGTCAGAGACAGCGCCAGTTTTTGTATATTCAAATTTCTCTACATTCTTATCTTTGAACTGATCCTTAAATGCATCTGTATTGGCTTTCATTCCCAGTCCTGCGGTCTCACTGATGGAAAGGATGGAGATGCCATTTAAAGTCCCATCATCCTTGATCCCCATTGCAAACTGGATATCTCCGCCGTAACCTTCGGATGTTGTCACAGTAAACGCATATCCCAACTCATTGCCAGAAGCGTCCTTCGCAAGCATCGTCTCATTGATGGACTGTGCTCCATAGCCATTCTCATCCAAATAAGCCTGCAGAGAATCTGCATCGTCTTCTACAACTTCAAAGCTGTCCGCATCCGCAAATACCGCTTTATATGCTTCCTGCTTTGCCTTCTCCTGCTGCTGCGCGATCGGATCTGCTGTGATATCCTGCACCACACCCAGAGCCAGTCCTGCGACCAGAGTGATCACAGTGAGCGCTATCGTATCTTTAATGATTCTGCTTC
>CAZSTD010000228.1:0-2728 GCA_964609645.1 uncultured Blautia sp. | reverse complement strand
AGCGTGTGCTTCTCGAGCAAAAGAGAAAACATAGCTGGCTCTTTTGAAGCTGAATTAGATCCTCTACGCCTTTCCGTGACAAAGTAATGAGATCATTTGAAAATCCACGGGCTAAGACCCGTGGATTTTTTTGTAAAAGAGAGAGCTCTGCCAGTCGAGGTTGTCCTTTCTATTGGACAGGGTTTGTGGTATTATATAAAATATCATAGAGCATCTACGATCTTTGATCAGACGAAAGGGTGACAGATCATGCCGCGTTCTTCTTTTCAGAAACTGAAAATTCTCTATATCATGGAGTACCTATTAAAGAACTCAGATGAAGACCATGCTGTAACCACCAGCCAAATTATCGCCTATCTGAACTCCCACGATATCGCTGCAGAGCGCAAGACGGTTTATAGTGACATCGATGCTCTGCGGGATTTTGGCTTAGACATCATTCAAATATCGGAGGGGAACAACCATGGCTACTATGTGGCAAGCCGGGATTTTGAACTCCCTGAGCTGAAGCTGCTGGTAGACAGCGTGCAGTCCTCCAAGTTCATCACACACAAGAAGACCTTGACACTGATCAGGAAGATTGAGAAGCTGGCCAGCATTCACAGCGCCCAGTTGCTCAACCGGCAGGTCTTCGTCAAAAACCGCATCAAGACGATGAATGAGTCCATTTACTACAATGTGGACGAGATCCATAACGGTATCTCCGGCAACCGAAAGATCCAGTTCCTGTACTTCGAATACACAGTATCCAAGGAGCGGCATTATCGCCACAATGGTGCGTTCTATGTAGTCAGTCCCTTCGCGATGACATGGGACGATGAGAATTACTACATGGTTGCCTATGACACAGAAGCCGGCATCATTAAGCATTACCGCGTTGATAAAATGGAGCAGATCACGGTGCTCGACGAGGAACGCGATGGTCAGGAAGCCTACGACGCTCTGGATATGGCGGTTTATGCAAGAAAGACATTCGGTATGTTCACCGGCGAGGAGGTCAATGTTCATCTCCGGTTTGAGAATCATCTGGTGGGTGCCGTACTGGATCGCCTTGGACGGGATGTGATGCTGGTCCCGGACGGAGAGGATCACTTCACAGTCCATACAGATGTTGTCGTGAGTCCACAGTTCTTCGCATGGGTGCTCGGCTTTGGCGCCAGCGCTCAAATCATTGGTCCGGAGCATGTAGTGCAGGAAATTAAGAAGCACATCTATTCTGCAGCTGACCTGTATGGACCACGGGATGACTGAAGGAGGTCACTATGCCACTTGAGATCGTAAGGAATGACATCACGAAAATGGCCGTGGATGCCATCGTCAATGCCGCCAACAGTTCCCTGCTGGGAGGTGGCGGCGTAGATGGCTGTATCCACCGTGCTGCCGGTCCGGAACTCCTGACGGAATGCCGCACGCTTGGAGGCTGCGATACTGGCGATGCAAAGATCACGAAAGCGTATCGGTTGCCGTGCAAATATGTGATCCATACCGTCGGCCCTATATGGAATGGTGGCTACTCTGGTGAGCGTGAACAGCTGGTCTCCTGCTATCAAACTTCGCTGAAGCTGGCCAAAAAAGCAGGGTGCGAAACGGTTGCGTTCCCCCTGATCTCCTCTGGGATCTTTGGCTATCCCAAGGACCAGGCTCTGCGTGTTGCCATCGACACCATCAGCAGCTTCCTTCTTGAGAATGACATGACGGTCTACCTTGTGATCTTCAGCAGGGGCACATACCAGATCAGCAGTAAGCTTTTCTCGGATATCCGGGAATATATTGATGACCGTTATGTTGCCGAACAGGAAGCGCGTTGGCCGGATCGCCGCAGGCGGGACATCTCCGGTACCAAACACATTCTGTCAGCAGAGGCATGCCGTGATGCCATGGTAGCTCCTGCTGCGGTTGCAGGCATACAGGCTGCGAAATCTCTGGACGATGCAGTCAAGCAGATCGATGAGAGCTTTTCTGAGATGCTGCTGCGAAAGATCGATGAGTCCGGCATGTCGGATGCCGAGTGCTACAAAAAAGCCAATATCGATCGAAAGCTGTTTTCAAAAATCAGGAGTGACAAGCTCTATAAGCCCAGCAAGACAACGGCCATTGCGTTTGCTATCGCACTGGAGCTATCTCTGACCGAAACAAAGGATATGCTCATGAAAGCAGGCTTTGCACTCTCTCATTCCAATAAGTTCGATATCATCATTGAGTTCTTTATCGAGCACGGCAACTACAATATTTTCGAAATCAACGAGGCGCTGTTCGCTTTTGACCAAAGCCTTTTGGGCGTATAAACTACATAATATGGAGGAACATATGAGCACTAAGTTGGTTGCGTATTTCTCCGCGTCTGGCACAACGGCGAGAGTCGCAGAGACGTTAGCTGAGGCCATTGGCGCAGATATTTTTGAAATTGAGCCGAAAATCCACTATACAAAGGCAGATCTGGACTGGACGGATCTCAAATCCCGCAGCAGCATTGAGATGAATGATCCCACATCCCGCCCGGAAATCAATGTGATGCGGGATAATATGGAATGCTACGACACCATCTATGTGGGATTCCCCATTTGGTGGTACGTAGCACCTACCATCATCAACACTTTTCTTGAGTGCCACAATTTGGCTGGGAAGACCATCATCCCCTTTGCAACCTCTGGCGGCAGCGATATGGGCAAGACCAATGAGAAGCTGTTGCCGAGCTGCAAGGGTGCGAAATTGCTGAACGGCAAGGTCT
>CAZSTD010000227.1:0-2734 GCA_964609645.1 uncultured Blautia sp. | reverse complement strand
CGGCGGCTGTGGCCGTCCATGGGGCAGGTGTTGTGGACGATGGGCAGCCCCTCCCGCGCCGCCACCCGGCGGATGTCCTCCTCGTGACAATAGAGGAGGGGGCGGATCTGGGTGATGCCGGTGCGGTCGAGATACGTCACCGGCTGGAAGCAGCCGATGCGCCCCTCGAACAGCAGATTCATCATCAGCGTCTCCACCGCGTCGTCATAGTGGTGACCCAGCGCGATCTTGCGGATGCCCCGCTCGGTCAGGGCGGTGTTCAGGCTGCCCCGCCGCAGCTTGGCGCACAGCGAGCAGGGGTTCTTCTCCTTCCGCTCGTTGAAAAGAATGTCGTACACCGGGATGGCGATGCGGGTATAGGGCACCTCCAGCCCTTCACACAGCGCCGCCACGCCGGAGTAGTCCATCTCCGGCATCCCCATCTCCAGCGTGATGGCCTCCACCGTGAAGGGGATGGGATAGAATTTTTGCAGCCGGGCAAGGGCGATGAGCGTCAGCAGGCTGTCCTTTCCGCCGCTGACGCCAACGGCGATCCTCTCGCCCGCTTCGATCATGTGATAGTCCTCCACACACCGGCGGACAAGGCCAAGGATACGCTGCACAGGCGGCACCTCCCAAAACATAAAATGCAAATCAAGAAAACAAGAGATTTCAAGAGAAATCGAGAGAAAACGCGAGATGTTTTTGCGATAATTTAAAATGCGGTTGACAAGTGGAAATGGTTGTGTTATAAATATCCTTGCGCGTTTGGCGCGTCTCCCTATGATTGTAGCAAGGGAGCCGAAAAAAGTAAAGCAATACATTATAATAAATCTGGAGGAAAAACACCATGTCCACTTTTATGGCAAACAAGGCCAACATCGAGCGCAAGTGGTACGTCGTTGACGCCGCCGGCAAGCCCCTGGGCAAGACCGCCGTCGTCGTGGCCGACCTGCTGCGCGGCAAGGGCAAAGTCACCTATACCCCCCATGCTGACTGCGGCGATAACGTGATCGTCATCAACGCCGGCAAGGCTGTTCTGACCGGCAACAAGCTGGAGCAGAAGTATTACCGCACCCACTCCGGCTGGGTGGGCGGCCTGAAGGAGACCAAGTACCGCATCCTGATGCAGGACAAGCCCGAGCTGGCCATGCGCGTGGCCGTCCGCGGCATGATGCCCCGCAACACCGTTACCAAGGACTCCCTGAAGCGCCTGCACGTCTACGCCGGCGACACCCACGAGCATCAGGCACAGAAGCCCGAGCTGGTCAAGTAATTGAAGGAGGAAACGAAGAATGTATCAGTCCAAGAATCCCTACAAGTACGGCACCGGCCGCCGCAAGTCCTCCGTTGCCCGCGTGCATCTGTTTGAGAATGGCTCCGGCAATATCACCATCAACGGCCGCGATATCGAAGAGTACTTCGGTCTCGAGACTCTGAAGATGGTCGTTCGTCAGCCCCTGTCCGCCACCGATACCCTGGGCAAGGTGGACATCGTCGCCACGGTCGAGGGCGGCGGCGTCTCCGGTCAGGCCGGCGCTCTGCGCCACGGCATCAGCCGCGCCCTGCTGCTGGTGAACCCCGAATACCGCGCCGTTCTGAAGAAGGCCGGCTTCCTGACCCGCGATCCTCGTATGAAGGAGCGCAAGAAGTACGGTCTGAAGGCCGCACGTCGCGCACCTCAGTTCTCCAAGCGCTAACATATACCCCATATGCGTCCATCCCCCAAGGTCATGCCTTGGGGGATGTTTTTTTGCTGTTGCAAAGCACCGTTATTCTTAAAAAAACCATTGGCCGCTGCTTGCCTTTCTCCGTATCAACGAGTATAATAAGCGCATACAGAAAAGCCAAGAACACCCATGCAAGGGGGTGTACACCCCCTTGCCCACGGCCATGGCCGTGGGCAGCATAGTTTTCGGATGTCGTATTTGCCCCTCTTAGATCGGAGAAAAGGAGAGACCTATGAAAAAACGCATTTTGTCCCTGTTTCTGGCGCTGGTGATGTGCCTGTCGCTGCTGCCCACGGCGGCCTTTGCCGAGGCTGGTATAGATACCGACGGCGATACCACCATCACCGGCAGCACCGGTGACACAGGCAACAGCACCGCTGCGCCCACCGGCAAGGATGAGGATAAGGACGAGGATAAGAATAAGGACACCGACAGCACCGTGGGCGCTCCCACACCGCTGCTGAGCGCTGCCTCCACGCCTGTGGTGTTGGCGGGGTTTGATCATACTAACCACTGCCTCTGCGGTGCGACGCACATAGAAGGTTCCGGTCACGAGAGTACAAGTAAACCATCTTGGACTATGTGGCCTCTTGTGGGTGAAGTTCCTCCCACTGGCGGACATATTTACCTGACAGACGATGTGACGCTTACCCAGACTTGGGAGCCTAACAACGGCACATATCTGTGCCTGAATGGACATAAGATCACCGCCAATGGTGATTTTCCTGCCATCAAGGTGGGGAATGGCAAGACCTTCACCCTGACCGATTGCCAGAGCACCTCCGGCACGATTACCCACGCGCAGGGCAGATCCGGCAGCGGCGTATACATGGAGGGCGGCGGCATATTCAACATGTACGGCGGTACGATCACCGGCAACACGGCAACAGACGGCGGCGGTGTGTATATCGCACCCAACGGCATGTTCAATATGTACGGCGGCAGCATCACCGGCAACAACGCCAGCGAAGGCGGCGGTGTGTATATCGAGCCTGTCGAAGACCCCGCACCCGGCGGCACTTTTA
>CAZSTD010000226.1:0-2743 GCA_964609645.1 uncultured Blautia sp. | reverse complement strand
GATGTATAATCTGATCCCGAATCTGACCGTGAGGGAGAACATCGAGGTAGGCGCTTACCTGAGCGATCATCCGCTGGATGTGGAGGAACTTTTGCACACATTAGGACTTTATGAGCACCAAAGAAAACTGCCAAACCAGCTCTCCGGAGGGCAGCAGCAGAGAACAGCCATTGGGCGTGCGATCATAAAAAATCCAGATATTCTGCTTTGTGATGAGCCGACAGGCGCATTGGATTACTGCACTTCCAAGGAAATTTTGAAGCTGATCGAGACCGTGAACCAAAAATATGGAAATACGGTCATTATGGTTACGCATAATGATGCGATCAAGGATATGGCGGATCGTATCGTGAAGCTGCGAGATGGGATGATCCGAAAAAATTATTGCAATGAGCACAAGATCCCAGCTGCACAGCTGGAGTGGTAAGGAGGACGAAGAAAATGAAAAGTCCTTTGAGAAAACGTTTGCTGAGAGAACTGAGGGAGGAGATCGGCAAATATCTGGTCGTATTTCTTCTTATGACACTTACGATCGGATTTGTATCAGGATTTCTGGTTGCAGATGGAAGTATGCTGATCGCTTATGAGGATGGATTTGAGAAATACCAGATTGAAGATGGAAACTTTTGTACAACAGGGCCGATCTATTCGGAGCAGAAAGAAGAAATAGAACAAAATGGCGTTACATTGTATGAAAATTTTTATCTGGAGGAAGCTCTTGATAATGGAACGACTATGCGTATTTTTAAGGAACGTACGCAGGTTGATCTGGTGTGCCTGATGGATGGAGAAATGCCGCAGTCTGTGAATGAGATCGCGATAGATAGAATGTATGCAGACAACAATGATCTGTCTGTGGGCGATACCCTGAAAAGCAAAGAGAAGGAGTGGACAGTCAGTGGACTTGTAGCTTTGTCTGATTATAGCTGCTTGTTCCAAAATAACAATGATTCTATGTTTGATTCTGTCAAATTTGGAGTTGCGGTGGTCACAGAGGAAACGTTTGAGACGCTGGATCAGGAGAAACTTCAATATGATTATGCATGGAAATATGAGACTGCTCCGGAAGATGAAAAACAGGAGAAGGAGATGTCCGAAGACCTGATGGAGAAGATCGGAAAGATCGTTTCACTTAAAACGTTTATTCCGCAGTATCAGAATCAGGCGATCACATTTACCGGAGAGGATATGGGCAGTGATAAAGCAATGATGATCATGCTTTTGTATATTGTGATCGTGATCATGGCGTTTGTGTTTGGGGTTACTATCAGTAATACGATCCGAAAAGAAGCGGGCGTGATCGGTACCTTGCGGGCATCGGGATATACACAGAGAGAGTTGATCGTTCACTATATGACGATGCCTGTGCTGGTGACTTTGGCGGGGGCATTGTCCGGAAATATTTTGGGATATACGGTGATGAAAGAGGTATGCGCTGGAATGTACTATGGAAGCTATAGCCTTCCAACTTATGTGACGGTGTGGAATGCCCAGGCATTTCTTCTGACAACGATCGTGCCGACTGTGATCATGTTGTTGGTGAATGGTGGTGTACTGTGGTATAAATTAAGACTTTCGCCTCTGAAATTTTTGCGCAGGGATCTCTCTGGCAGAAAACGGACAAAAGCGATCTGTCTAAGTGTACGGATCCCAATCTTTTCAAGATTTCGCCTTCGTGTGATCTTTCAGAATATGAGCAATTACCTGGTACTTTTTATCGGGATCGTATTTGCAAATCTACTTTTGATGTTTGGACTTTTGCTGCCATCTGTCTTATCGCACTATCAGGTCGAGATCCAGGATAATATGCTAGCGCAATACCAGTATATGCTGCAGGTTCCGGTCAGTGCAGTGAGCGGAAACAAGCTGGAAAGTTTATTTTCGATGCTTGAGTTTTATATGGATTCCCGGACAGATCAGGAAGGTGCGGAAAAATTTTCAGCATATTCCTTGGATACCCTTCCAGGCAAATATAAAAGTGAAGAAATTCTTCTGTATGGGGTTGAAGCGGACAGCAAGTATGTGAAGCTGGATGCGCCGGATGGGATTTATATTTCCAGTGCATATGCGGATAAATTCCAGATTGCTCCTGGCGATACTATTACATTGAAAGAAAAATATGAAAAGACGGAATATTCTTTTGAGGTTACGGGAATTTATGACTATACAGCTGGCTTGTGCATCTTTATGCGACGGAGCAGTCTGAATGATATGTTTGACCTGGGAGAAGATGAATACAGCGGATATTTTTCGGATACAAAGATCACAGATATTCCTGAGAAATATATCGGCTCTGTGATCGACTTGGATGCTCTTACCAAAATCTCCCGCCAGCTTGATGTGTCGATGGGAAGTATGATGAATCTGGTAAATGGATTTGCGCTATTGATCTATATGGTCCTGATCTACCTGCTGTCTAAGATCATCATTGAAAAAAATGCGCAGTCGATCTCTATGGTGAAGATCCTTGGATATAGGGATCAGGAGATCAGCAGACTCTATATATTATCTACATCACTTGTGGTGGTGATCTGTCTTTTGATCAGCCTTCCGATAGAAAGAGCAGTGATGGAAGTTTTGTTCCGGGAGATGATGCTTGCCAGTATTTCGGGATGGATCACTATGTGGGTCGATCCGATGATCTATGTAAAAATGTTTGTGGCAGGGATCATGATCTATGGATTGGTCTCTCTGTTGGAGATTCGTAGGATCAAAAAAGTACCGATGGATGAAGCTCTAAAAA
>CAZSTD010000225.1:0-2780 GCA_964609645.1 uncultured Blautia sp. | reverse complement strand
TCTGCGATCTTTTCAAGGGCATGCTCCTGCATATTCCACTCTGCAAAGCTCATGTTGCTTGCTACCACTGCCTGTCCAACCTCTACCAGAAACGCCGGAATCTTTTCCTCAAGGATCGTTCCGACTTCATGTCCGAGAACTTCTTTTCCCTGATATTCACACCCATTCACGTACAGCATATAGGCAGACTGGGATTTTCCATCAACTGACTTGGCAGCTCCACGGAAACCGATACTTCCGATCTGATGTGTTCCGCAGGAAGACGGACAGCCGGAAATATGGATCTGCGGCAAAACACTCGTCGGGATCTGCGCTTCTTTCACTGCCTCAATACAAGAACGAAGCAATTTCTGAGAATCACGTAGCCCAATCTGGCAAGTAGCAGCTCCGATACAGCTTACCGATGCCTCAAAGATAGACTGTGCCGTGTCCTCTTTGATCAGCGCGAGAATTTCCTTGGCTTCTGACTGCGTAAGATTGATGATATATGCACTCTCATCCGGGGACATGCGCATCTCTGCGTCTTCTATCTTCTGGATCTGATCGCTCACCTTGCAGAAAACTTCTGGATCTGGCTGTCCTCCGATCGGGTGCCATACAACTGCATAGAGTCCTTCCTGTTTCTGTTCGATCGCATGGAAACCATCTGCAAATTTCTCAGACTGCTCACCATCACGAGCATTTTTCACCTTCTTAGAAATCACAAGTGTATATGCCTCTATGTCTTCACTGCTGATGTCCAGATCTTCCCCAGATGCAAATACTTCTTCGAGCTTTTCTGTATATGCCTGCGCATACTTCTCAGGACCGCCCAATGCTTCCTGCATATATCGGGTTCTGGCTTTGCCGCGGTTTTCATAATTGCCATAGGTGCGGAATGTCAGCCACATAGCCTTGATATAATATAAGATCTTCGCCGGTTCAATATCTTCTGCAACTTTCACTCCTAAGCGCGCGTTATTTCCAAGTCCGCCCGCACTGTAGACATCAAAATGCCCATTTTCGCGCGCCACGAATCCCAGATCACGGAAAGTCGCGTGCGGCAGATTCTTCGGTGAATTAGAAAAGCACACCTTCAGCTTACGAGGCATTTTCTCCGCCTTGATAAAATTCATAAGGTATTCCCCTGCGATCTGCGCG
Organism: uncultured Blautia sp.; assembly: GCA_964609645.1. Classification (GTDB taxonomy): domain Bacteria; phylum Bacillota; class Clostridia; order Lachnospirales; family Lachnospiraceae; genus Blautia_A. The sequence continues at coordinate 1,640 of CAZSTD010000225.1, read as the reverse complement.
TATGGCATCACATCAAAATATTCTCCCTGTTCCACACCGGAAAGAGGAGAGCACATTACATTGCGTGGAAAATCTCCGCCACCGCCCATTGTGATGATCCCAGCGTCAAAAACGCTCTCCATGATCGGATACAAAGCATCCGGCAAAAGATCATGAAGCTGGATCGCCTCACAGGTCGTAAAGTGCATTCGTTTTACCTGATACTTACGGATATTTTCTGCGATACAGGCCATCTTCTCTTTCGTCACGCGCCCCGCCGTCATGCGAAGGCGCAACATGCTTGCCTCTCCGCCTTTCTGCGCATAACTTCCATATAAACCAGAAAAGCCTTTATAATCATTCTTTTTTAATTCGCCTTTATAAAAAGCATCTGTCTTTTCTCTGAACGCAGGCAGATCTTCTTTCCATGATTTTGGATCGATCTTATACATTGTTATCCTCTCCCACTGATCATCTGATAAAGTTTGTCATATGTGTCCGTTCTGCCTCTGGAAGCGCAATCCCTTTTTCTTTTCCTGCTTCAAAGCACTTCATCATCCATGCAAGATTATGGGCAAGATTACGCATCGTCTGCAGTCCCTCTGCGTCCATCGAAGCCTCTCCCGGTGTACGTCCGTGAACAGAGTTCCAATAAGTCGAGCTAACTACCGGCATCTGTGAGATCCCAAAATATTTGTTCATCACGTCAAAAGAAGCACTGCATCCACCCCTTCTGGCTACCGCTACCGCTGCACCTGGTTTAAAAGCAAAGCTGCGTCCGCTACTGTAGAAAACTCTGTCTAAGAAAGACTGCACACGTCCGCTTGGATGTGCATAATATACCGGTGTTCCAAACACAAATCCATCTGCCTCTTTTGCCTTTGCAACAAATTCATTTACTGCATCATCTGTAAATACACAGCCTTCTTCTGTACATTTTCCACAACCACCACAGTCACGGATTGGCTTACTGCCGATCTGGAAGATCTCATAATCGATCCCTTCTTCTTTTAAAGTTTTTCCGATCTCCTCGAGTGCAATGTAGGTATTTCCGTTCAAATGTGCACTTCCGTTTAGCATTAATACTTTCATGCTCTTATCTTCCCTTCTTTATTGAAATATACAAAAATAGCCGCTATCTTCGCATGATAGCAGCCATTTCTTTAAACTCAAGAAAAGGGATGCACCGTCACAAAACGGCACACCCTTCCCTTTATATCTTGCATGCTATGATGCAATGTATTCGTTTGGACATATAGATCTAATTTCGATCGTAATTATTAGAATTTACCTTCTTTAGCAGCTTCTTCCAGGCTTACAGCGACAGCGACTGTCATTCCGACCATTGGGTTGTTACCAGCACCGATCAGACCCATCATCTCAACGTGAGCCGGTACAGAAGAAGAACCTGCAAACTGAGCGTCAGAGTGCATACGTCCTAATGTATCTGTCATACCGTAGGAAGCAGGACCTGCTGCCATGTTGTCCGGATGAAGTGTACGTCCTGTACCACCGCCGGAAGCAACGGAGAAGTATTTTTTACCTTTTTCAAGGCATTCTTTTTTGTATGTTCCTGCAACTGGATGTTGGAAACGTGTTGGGTTTGTGGAGTTACCTGTGATAGAAACGTCAACGCCTTCTTTCCACATGATAGCAACACC
>CAZSTD010000224.1:0-2792 GCA_964609645.1 uncultured Blautia sp. | reverse complement strand
AGGTCGGCAAGGCCGTCCAGCTCGCCCCGCTTGCGCAGTGCGCCCGTCCACGCGAAGATGGTGGCCATGGGGTTGGTGGATGTCTCCTCGCCCCGCAGGTGCTTATAGTAGTGGCGGGTGACGGTGCCGTGGGCGGCCTCGAACTCCGTTACGCCGTCCGGCGACACCAGCACCGAGGTCATCATGGCGAGGCTGCCGAAGGCGGTGGAGATCATGTCGCTCATCACGTCGCCGTCATAATTTTTCAGCGCCCAGATGAAGCCGCCCTTGGAGCGGATGACCCGCGCCACGGCGTCGTCAATCAGTGTGTAGAAATAGGTGATGCCCAGCCGGTCGAACTCCGCCTTGTAGTGGTTTTCGTACTCCTCCTCGAAGATGCGCTTGAACTCGCCGTCGTAGACCTTGGAGATGGTGTCCTTGGTGGAGAACCACAGATCCTCCTTTTTGTCGATGGCGAACTGGAAGCAGGAGCGGGCAAAGGCGCGGATGCTCTCCTCTGTGTTGTGCTGTGCCTGCCACACGGCGGCGCCTTTTACCGCCTGCACTGTCAAGCTTTTTTCCTTGCCACTTTCGCCGTGGAAGGTGAGGGTGGCGGTGCCGGGCTCGTCGGTGACCATATCCACGGCCTTGTACATATCGCCATAGGCATGGCGGGCCACAGTGATGGGCTTTTCCCAATTTTTCACCACCGGATGGATGAAGGGCACCACGATGGGAGCGCGGAAAGCGGTGCCGTCCAGATAGGCGCGGATGGTGCCGTTGGGACTCTTCCACATCTCGGTGAGCTGGGGATACTCCTCCATGCGCTGCTTGTTAGGCGTAATGGTCGCACACTTTACAGCAACGCCCAGCCGTTGGGTGGCCTTGGCCGCATCGATGGTCACCTGATCGCGGGTCTCGTTGCGGTGCAGTAATCCCAGATCGTAGTATTCGGTTTTCAGCTCCACAAAGGGCAGCAGCAGCTCATCCTTGATCATCTGCCACAGCACGCGGGTCATCTCGTCGCCGTCCATCTCTACCAGCGGCGTTGTCATTTTGATCTTATCCATAGGTGATCCTTTCTGCACTTATTTGGCGCGGTTTGCGTAGTAATTCATCAGGCAGCCGTCCAGCAGGATGTCCTTTTCATCCTCGGTCAGTCCTCGGATGTGCAGCAGCAGGTCGTGGACGGTGCCGTCCTGACGGATGACCTTGGCGGGGATATCCTCCGTGCCAGTCTCGATGGCGGCGCGGATATGGGGGACGAACACACAGTCGCCTGGCTGATAGTCGAAGGCTGTCCCCTCGTCCAGCGTGAAGGGGAGGATGCCCCAGTTGATGCAGTTGCTGCGATAGCGCTTGGTGGCGAACTCGTAGCAGATGTTGGCAAAGCCGCCCAGCACCTTCTGGCAGGAGGCCGCCTGCTCACGGGCAGAGCCGTCGCCGGGCTTGTTGGCGAACACGCAGGAGCCGAACTGGGTGCTCTCCGCCAGCGCGGCGGCATCCCCCACCCTGCCCAGCACCTCCAGCAGATGAGCCGGCACCTCGCCGGCGCGGCGCTGTGCCTCCTGCGCGGCCACGGCCTTGGCACGGGGTACGTACTCCGGCACGCGGCGGCTGAGGGTGAACTCCGCCAGACGCAGGGGGTTGGAGCGGTAGGAGGAGGTCTCGCCGGAGGGGATCAGCTCGTCGGTGGTGGTCACATCGTCGTGGATGACGGCGGCCAGCTCCACCAGCAGGTTGTCAGAAAGGTCGTACATCTTCGGCCAGTCGGTGATGTTGGGGCCCATCACCAGCTCCACATCGGGATCGGCCTTGCCGAAGCCGTAGTACAGCCGGTTGTCGTATACGGTCTTGTCGAAGTGATACTCCCGGCGCACCGGCGTATAGTCCACGTCGGTGGCGGCGGTGATCTGCCCGCCGTTGGCGGCGGTGGCGGCGATGGAGCGGGCATCCATCAGACACACGGCGGCGAACTGCCCCTCGCCGGGCTTGGAGCCCTCGCGGTTAGGGAAATTGCGGGTGGTATGCCGCAGGGAGAGGCCGTTGTTGGCGGGCACGTCGCCCGCGCCGAAGCAGGGGCCGCAGAAGCTGGGCTTGAGCACCGCGCCGGTTTGCAGCAGCCCGGCGGTGACACCGTTCCGGGTCAGCTCCAGCGACACGGGGACGGAGGTGGGGTACACATCCAGCGTGAACGCGCCGTTGCCGGTGCTGCCGCCGTGGAGGATGTCCGCCGCCTCGGTGATGTTGTCGAAGAGTCCTCCGGCGCAGCCGGCGATCACGCCCTGATCTGCCCATACGCCGCCGTCGCGCACCTTGTCCACAAGATGGGGCTGCGTCTTGGGAAAGCGCCGGGCTGCGTCCGCCTCCACCTTTGCCAGCAGCTCCCTGGCATTCTCAAGGAATTCGTGGATGGTATAGGCGTTGGAGGGATGGAAGGGAAGTGCGATCATGGACTCGACCTTAGAGAGATCGATGGTGATCATCCGGTCGTAGTAGGCCACGCTCTCCGGGTGGAGGGGGGCATAGTCCTCCTCGCGCCGGTGGGCGGCATAGAAGCCCCGCGTCTCCTCGTCCGTCTCCCAGATGGAGGAGAGGCAAGTGGTCTCTGTGGTCATCACGTCGATGCCGTTGCGGAAGTCGATGGGCAGGGCGGTGATGCCGGGGCCAACGAACTCCAGCACCTTGTTGTTGACAAAGCCGCTCTCAAAGGTGGCCTTTACCAGCGCCAGTGCCACATCGTGGGGGCCAATGCCCCGGCGGGGCGTCCCGGTCAGATAGACCATGACCACCTCCGGCATGGGGGCGTCCCA
>CAZSTD010000223.1:0-2806 GCA_964609645.1 uncultured Blautia sp. | reverse complement strand
GCCGCCTGTGATGCTTTTTTGACGCAAAACGGCACGATAAACGCCGTTTTTTTCGTGAAAAACCCTTGCAATCACCGGATGAGTGTGGTAAAATACACCATGCAAGTATGAGTTGACTGAGAGTGGACGTTCCGTCCGCTCTTTTTGTTGAACAAAATTTATTTCTTAAAAAACGGCAATGTATCGGGAATGAAGCGAGGAACGATATGAAAAAAGTCACCGACATCGTGTGGGAGCTGGCAGAGCCCGTGGCCCGGGAGAACGGCTGCGAGCTGTGGGACGTGGAGTATGTCCGCGAGGCGGGGCAGTGGTATCTGCGGCTGTATCTGGATAAAGAGGGCGGCGTGGATATTCTGGACTGCGAGGCGGTCAGCCGCACCGTCAGCGACCTTCTGGACGAGGTCGACCCCATCGAGGGGAGCTATATGTTCGAGGTGTCCTCCGCCGGGGCCGAGCGGCAGCTGAAGCGCCCCTCGGATTTCCAGCGCTTTATGGGCGAGGCCGTGCTGGTCAAGACCTATAAAAACCGCGACGGGCGCAAGGAGTTCGCAGGGCGTCTTGCGGGCTATGAGGATGGCGCGGTGCTGCTGGATATGGGCGGCGCAGAGCCGGTGCGCTTTGAAAAGAGCGAGGTGGCGCTGGTGCGCCTGAGAGTGGAGTTTTAAGAGAAATATTTCGTTTTTGGATAGTATTTTAAGGAGAACAGATCATGAAATGTGATGAGATTTTCGCGGCGCTGGCCATGCTGGAAAAGGAACGGGGCATCCCCCAGAACTTTATGATGGGCAAGATCATCCAGGCGCTGACCACCGCCTATAAGCGCGACCACGAGGGCGTGGAGAACGTGATCGTGGACGTGGACGAGGAGAAGCACGACCTGCGTATGTACGTGCAGAAGGAGATCGTGGAGGAGGTCATGGACCCCGCCATTGAGATTTCTCTGGAGGAGGCCCGCCGCATCAGCGCCAAGAACGAGCTGGGCGGCGTGGTGAACATCCCGGTGGAGAACGTGGAGTTTGGCCGCATCGCCGCCGGCAACGGCAAGCAGGTGATCATCCAGGGTCTGCGTGAGGCGGAGCACGGCATGATCTACGACGAGTGGGGCTCCAAGCAGCACGAGATTCTCACCGGCACGGTGACCCGTATCGACCCCCGCAACGGCAACGTGATCCTGAAGATCGGCACCGGGGCCGAGAGCACCGAGGCCGTGCTGTCCATGAACGAGCAGGTGTCCGGCGAGACGCTGAGCGAGGGTCAGCTGGTGAAGGTCTATCTGGTGGAGGTGCGCCGCACCACCCGCGGCCCGCAGGTGCTGATCTCCCGCACCCATCCCGGTCTGGTGAAGCGGCTGTTCGAGCTGGAGGTGCCGGAGATTTACGACGGTACCGTGGAGATTCGCTCCATCGCCCGCGAGGCGGGCAGCCGCACCAAGATGGCCGTGTGGTCCGAGGATGAGAATATCGACCCCATCGGTGCCTGCGTGGGTACCCGCGGCCAGCGTGTCAACGCCATCGTGGAGGAGCTGCGGGGCGAGAAGATCGACATCATCAAGTACAGCGAGGATCCCGCCGAGTTTATCGCCGCCGCGCTGGCCCCGGCTGACGTGGTGGAGGTGCGTCTGGCGGCAGAGGGTAAGGCCTGCCGCGTGGTGGTGCCCGACGATCAGCTGAGTCTGGCCATCGGCAAGGAGGGGCAGAACGCCCGTCTGGCCGCCCGGCTCACCGGCTATAAGATCGACATCAAGCCCGCTTCCTACACCGGGGAGTAAGCAACTATTGTAAAGTGAGGTGGCCGGAATGGCTGTCAAGCCCCGCAAGATTCCGCAGCGCCAGTGTGTCGGCTGCCGCGTGATGAAGGATAAAAAGGAGCTGCTGCGCGTGGTGCGCACGCCGGACGGTCAGCTGCTGCTGGACGGACGGGGAAAGGTGTCGGGTCGCGGTGCCTATGTGTGTCACGACGCGGCGTGCCTGAAAAAAGCCCGGAAATCAAAGGCGCTGGAGCGCGCACTGGAGACCCCCATCCCCGAATCGGTCTACGACGCGCTGGAGGCGCAGATGGAGGGCGGTGCCGTATGATACAGCAGGTGTTGTCCATGCTGGGTCTTGCCAAAAAGGCAGGCCGCGTGGAGATCGGCGAGGAGCCGGTGGCCGCCGCCGTCCGGGCCAGAAAGGCGCGGGTGCTGCTGGTGGCCGGAGATGCCGGCCCCTCCTCCCAGCGCCGGGCGTTTTCCTTCGCCCAGACGGGCGGGTGCCTGTGCCTGACGATCCCGGCGGATAAGGACGCGCTGGGCTGGGCGCTGGGGCGCACCAGCGTGGCCATGTGCGCCGTGACGGATATCGGCTTTGCCGATGCCATTGTGAAAAAGCTGGCCGCCATGGAGCCGGAGCGGTATGGCCCGGCGGCGGCACAGCTGGATATAAAGGCCCAGCGGGCCATGGAGCGCCGGGCCGAGCAGCTGCGGCACGAGAAGAATCTGCGTCAGGGCAGACACCGCACCCACAGTGCGCCTCCCCCTCCGCCGGAGGAGAGGCCGCCGGAGGGTCAGCGGCGGGAAAAGCCGCCCCACGGGGCGCGTCCTCCGCAGCAGCGCCGCAGCGGCGGTGCCGCGGGAAAGCCGCGTCAGGGCGGAAAAAGACCCCCGCGGGAGGATCGCTTCGCCGGCTCTCTGCCGGTGAAGCGGGGAAAGGGCAGCCGGAACAGCGGCGACCGGAAGTAACTGGAACATACGCGGTGTGCCGCGGCACACCGCTCACTAAGATGGAGGTGGCTTTATTTGGGTAGCGTAGCAAACAAATACAGAGTGCAT
>CAZSTD010000222.1:0-2813 GCA_964609645.1 uncultured Blautia sp. | reverse complement strand
CTTATGCTGATGGAGGCTTGTGTGGAAAAGAAGGCAACTTTGTGCGACCTGGCAAAGGAAATGAATGTTTATCCTCAGCTTCTGCGTAATGTGCGTGTTGTGGATAAGAAAACAGCCAGAGAGAATCCGAAGGTGATCGCGGCTGTGGAAGCGGCAGCAGCGGCATTGGGAGATGACGGACGTATCCTTGTCCGTGAGAGTGGCACAGAGCCTCTGATCCGTGTGATGGTGGAAGCTGGTACAGATGAGATCTGTCATGAATATGTTGACAGTGTTGTGAAAGTAATGGAGGAAGAAGGTCTGATCGCTGACTGAAACATATGAAAAGAAAGAAAACAGCATTATTTCTGGCACTCTGTCTGAGCCTTGGAACATTGACAGGGTGCTCGACAGAGGAAACGAAAAATTATAAACAGGCGGAGCAGGACCTGCAGGATGGCAATTATAAAAATGCGCTGCAGGAGTATGAGATCGCTGTGACTGCAGGCGTGAAGCTAACGCAGTCTTACAGGGGAGCCGGTGTCGCTAATCTACAGTTGGGAAACTATGCGGAGGCGATCGAAGATTTTGATCATGCTTTGGACTGCGAAAAAGTCGGAAAAGCCCTTGAAAAGGATATCTTATCTTATCGTGCTGCTGCACATTTGGAGCTAAAGGATTATGATGCGGCGCTGGCGGACTGCCAGACTTTAGAAGAAAATCATAAACTGGACGCAGATTTGTATTTCCTTTTTGGGAAAGTGACACTGGCGATGGATTCCTATGAGGAGGCATCTTCTTATTTTGCGCAGGCATATCAGGATGATGCAACGTATGATATGGCGATCCGTATCTATGCGGCTTACCTTGCCAAAGATATGGAAGCGGATGGTACCCGTTATCTGGAATCTGCGCTGTCTGGAGAAGCGAAGAATGCGCAGGATCACTGTGACAGAGGTAGAGTTTACTACTATATGGATGACTATGAGAATGCGGCCGGTGAGCTGAAGCAGGTGATCGAAGGGGAGAATACGGAAGCTCTGGTGCTGCTTGGTATGGTCTACCTTGAGCAGGGTGATACGGCAAATGCGAGAACAATGTTCCAGAAATATGTATCTCAGGCGGAGGACAATGCCAAGGGATATAATGGGCTGGCGCTGTGCGATATTGAGGACAAGGATTATGATGCGGCTCTTTCTGATATCAACAATGGCCTTTCAGCAGCGGATCATCAGGAATTGCAGAGTCTTTTGTTCAATGAGATCGTTGTATATGAGAAGAAGCTTGACTTTGTGACGGCCTGCCAGAAGGCGGAGGAATATATGCAGATGTATCCGGAGGATACAACTGCCAAAAAGGAGCTGGCGTTTCTGAGAACTCGTGTAAATGGAAGTGCAAGCATTACATCTGACGCAGCAGCAGAAGCAGCGGCGAGCACAGATGGGTCTGCAGAGAGTGTGCAGGCACAGTAAGGAGAGGTTTATGGAAGAATTTGGGAGATTAGAAGAACGTGTTATTTTGGTCGGGGTTCAGACGAGCGAAAATGACCGTGTGGAGGAGTCTCTGGATGAGCTGGAGGAACTTGCCTGCACTGCGGGTGCTGTCACGGTTGGGAAACTGATCCAGAACCGTGAGGCGGTCCATCCGGGAACTTATATTGGTAAGGGTAAGATCGAGGAAGTGCGTGCGCTTGTCTACGCGATGAATGCGACTGGGATCATCTGTGATGATGAGCTTTCTCCTGCACAGCTGAATAACTTGGAGCGCGAGCTTGACTGTAAGGTTATGGATCGGACGCTGTTGATCCTGGATATTTTTGCGGGGCGTGCAGTGACGAGTGAGGGTAAGATACAGGTAGAGCTTGCCCAGCTTCGTTATCGTTCTGCTCGTCTGGTGGGACTGCGTGAGTCGCTTTCACGTCTGGGCGGTGGAATTGGAACGAGAGGTCCTGGAGAGAAGAAGCTAGAGACGGACCGTCGTCTGATCCGTACAAGGATTTCTGCACTGAAGCAGGAGCTTTCACAGGTGGAAAAGCATAGAGAGCTGATCCGTGCGAATCGTGCGAGAGGGAATGTGAAGACTGCGGCGATCGTGGGATATACGAATGCTGGAAAATCTACGCTTTTGAATAAGCTGACGGGGTCGGAGGTTCTTTCTGAGGATAAGTTGTTTGCGACGCTTGATCCGACGACAAGACAACTGAATCTGAAAGATGGACAGCAGATCCTTTTGACGGATACTGTTGGGTTTATCCATAAGCTGCCGCATCATCTGGTGGAAGCGTTTAAGAGTACACTGGAGGAAGCGAAGTATGCGGATTATATCATTCATGTGGTAGATGCGTCTAATCCGCAGGCGGAGATGCAGATGTATGTTGTCTATGAGACATTGCGTGAATTGGGCGTGATGGGCAAAAAGATCATTACGTTGTTTAATAAGCAGGATGCGGATGGTGCGGCTGTCCTTAGGGATTTTAAGTCGGATTATTCTTTGAAGATTTCTGCGAAGACTGGTGCTGGGCTGGATGAGCTGAATGATCTTTTGGAGAAGCTTTTGGCTGAGGAGCAGATTTATGTGGAGCGGTTGTTTCCGTATCAGGAGGCTGGGAAGATCCAGCTGATCCGTGAGCATGGGCAGTTGATCTCTGAGGAGTATACAGATGCGGGGATCGCTGTGAAGGCTAGGGTTCCGAAGGAGATTTATCCGCGTGTGATCTAGGGTGATGTGGTGCTGGGTCGTGCAGGTGACGCAGAGTCAAAAAACAGTTCTAGTGCCCAGCATCGTTTTCTGCTCGGGGCGCGCATCCATTATCCGCCATTCGCGAAAACTCGCCT
>CAZSTD010000221.1:0-2855 GCA_964609645.1 uncultured Blautia sp. | reverse complement strand
AAGGCGATTTTGATAATGTAAAAGAATGTCAATATGCGATCCCGTCTCACTGGGATATAGGAAAGGTATATAAACGCCTGATCAAGCAAGTGGCAAAAGAGGAAGAGATTTCGATCATTGATGCACTGATCAAAGTTTATAATTCCTTTATCAGTGATAAAATAGATGACTATAACAGCAGTATGTATTATGAAAATCCATCTTATTTGTTCGAATGCTTTAGAGAAAATAAAGTGCTTTAAAGTTTGCAGTGATGTAGTGATGATTAGTTTAAATCTACGGTAGTGTTGGTAAGGCTAGGATTGAAATTGCAATAATGTAGTGATGATTAGTTTGAATCTGCCGATACTATGATAATAGTATTGACATCCTGTTTAGTGGTTTAGATCATAGATAGTGTGGTAATACTCTGGAAAAAGGTATGATCGAGGATAAAACGTAAAGTATGACCGAAAGAAAATAAAAGGTATAATAAGAGATATAACAAAAGATATTAAGAGAAGATAGAAGAATAAATAGAAGAATAAATAGAAGAACATGAGATGCTGAGATATAGAGAAGGGAGCAGGTTGCTAGGCGTGATAGGATTGGGTGACGATGTGGTATGCTGAGATGGCAGAGTGATCTCTTGATCGGAGAAACGGTGAAAAAGCCGGAAAAGATAAAAAAGAAACTGAATGATGGGAAATTCGTCTGCGGTGTTTACCTTCTTACGCTTTCTGAAAACCCGTCGAATCTTTTAGATATTATCCCGGCAGCAATGCTTTTGCAGAAAAGCTTTTATGGGATCTGTCCTAAGATCATAGGCATGGCAAATGGCAAGGAGGAAGCTCTTGAGATGGTGCGCAGTCTGATCGACCGCGTATACAGAGAGACCGGTACTTTTAAAATAGCAGAATATTTGGAAAACAGGTGAAGATATGCTACATATTTTGTGGGTGATCGTGAAGTTTATACTGATCTTGCTGGGGGTCCTTTTGGGTCTGGCGATTGTGGCAGTGTTGCTTCTGTTGTTCTGTCCGGTGAGGTATCGAGTTTGCGCGACTAAAAAGGAATCGGATTGGAAACAAATACAGGGAGAGGGAAAGATAAGCTGGCTTTTTGGCGGAGTTTCGCTGAAGGCAGAGTGGCAAGGCGGAAAGTCGGACCTGTCATTCCGATTGCTTGGATTTCCGATAGACAAACTGTTAAAGAAAAAGAAACACACAGATTCGGCACAGGCAGAGGTTTCCAAAAGCAGTTCAAAGAGGACTGTTACGGATCAGGAAGTAAAAAGACAGGAAGTGCAGCAGCCGAAAACGAAAAAAGAGAGCGGAGATATTTCTGCAGAGAAAAAGATCTCACAGGAAACGCAGACAGAGAAAACGCAGATCGCTGATGAGGATACAAAGAGAGAAGGCATCTGGGCAAACATAACGCAAGGTGTACAAAAGATCCGACAGAAGATATATGGAGTCCGAAATACATGGAAAAAGATGTGCAGCCAGTGGACCTGGTGGAAGGGATTTTTACAGCATCCGAAAGTGAAGACCGCGTTTGGACTTGTGTGGAAACATGCACGATTTTTATTAAAGCATCTGTTTCCGACGAAGATCGAAGGGGCAGTTACTTTTTCCTGCGAAGACCCTGCGTGGACAGGCGCGATCCTTGCACTCCTTGGGATGACGATCCCGTTTCATAAAAACTGCGTTCAGGTTACGCCACTGTTTTATGGTGGAAATGAAGTGCAGGGAAATATCAGGTTCAAGGGCAGAGCCTATGGGATTGTTTTTGTGAATGCAGCAGTTAGGATTTATTTTGATAAAAATGTAAAATATATGATCAAACGTTGGAAGAGTAGGAGGGCATGATCATGGCAAATGAAAACAATTTTAAGGAAACCGTAAATTCATTATTTAAAGGGATGGACAGCTTTATTTCTGCAAAGACAGTGGTAGGTGATGCCATTCACGTAGGAGACACTATTATTCTTCCACTGATAGATGTTTCCTTTGGCGTTGGCGCAGGTGCATTTTCCGGAGACAAGAAGGACAACGGTGGCGGTGGAATGGCAGGTAAGATGAGTCCATGCGCAGTTCTTGTGATCCAGAATGGAATGACAAAACTGGTCAATGTGAAGAACCAGGATGGATTGACAAAAATTTTAGATATGGTTCCAGATTTTGTAGATCGTTTCACAGCAGATAAGGGAAATGAGGCAGAAGCGGCTTCGAAATCAGGAAACACAGATCAGGCAGATAAATAAACTGCAAAAGAGCTGACAGTATTTTTCCGGATTTTTTCTGCATAGACTATATCAAACGAAGGAAAAGGCGGGAGCGAAATGGAAAAGCTGATCGGCTTTATGATGTTTTTTATTGGACTAGGGATGGTGATCGGATTACTGATCGCAGAAAACGCGATCTTAGTGACCACAGCCGGAGTGTTATTGCTCCTGGGATATCACCTTTTTTGTCATTGAACTTTATAAGAAGCTGCGTGTCGCGTTCTCATTGGTTTATGGATGAGATGGATGCGCAGTTTTTTTGCGAAGAATGTTGAAGATTAAAATTTGGACAAAAAAATACCCCTGCATGAAACAGGGGTACGGTGTTATTATGCTCTTTCTACTTTACCGGATCTTAAGCAAGAAGTACATACATATGTCTTTCTAGCTCCGCCCTCAGTTTTGATTTTAACGGATTTTACGTTAGATTTCCACATTTTATTGGATCTTCTATGTGAATGACTTACATTATTTCCGAAATGAGCAGCTTTTTCACAGATTGCACATTTAGCCATGATAGCACCTCCTTGACGCTTTTTTGTTACTGTTAGTCCGTGCACAGCACATATCACAAAAAAATGATACGTGA
>CAZSTD010000220.1:0-2864 GCA_964609645.1 uncultured Blautia sp. | reverse complement strand
ACAGAATTTCCTGTCAATTATAAATTACTGATAAATCTCATAAATGCTTCTCTGCCCTCAGCAGTGCATTTATATACGCCGGCATCTTCCAATACATGGACAAATACATTGCCGACTTCCTTTCTAAGAACATCCTGAATGTTATCTTTATCAAGGTTCTGGTATTTCGGAAGGAATTCTGCTGCCCAAGCCGCATGCTTTTCGATCTTTTCGTTGGAGGAGATATCCTTTCCTTCGAGGATATATTCTCCGAGAAGCTCTAATTCTTCCTTCAGTCTTGCAGGAAGCACTGCAAGTCCCATAACTTCGATCAATCCGATATTCTCTTTTTTAATATTGTGGTACTCTGCATGCGGATGATATACACCGAGTGGATTTTCCTCTGTGGTGATATTGTTCCTCAAAGTCAGATCCAGCTCAAACATATCGCCGACCTTACGTGCGATCGGAGTGATGGTGTTGTGCGGTTCATTATCTGTCTCTGCAAAGATAAATGCAGCTTCATCCGTATAACCTCGCCACACTTCCAACACATGTGTCGCCAGATCGATCAGACGTTTCTCATCTTTATGGCGAATTCTCAGAACAGAGAGCGGCCACTTTACGATTCCCGCTTCCACATCCTCATAGCCTGGGATCGTCACATGCTTCTCGATCGGCGCTTTTGCCATCGCAAAGCTGTAATGACCGCCCTGGAAATGATCGTGGCTCAAGATAGAGCCTCCCACGATCGGAAGATCCGCATTGGATCCAAGGAAGTAATGAGGGAATAATTTTACAAAATCAAACAGTTTGATAAATGTGTTTCTCTCTATCTTCATCGGAACATGTTTGCTGTTAAATACGATGCAGTGCTCATTATAATATACATACGGAGAATACTGGAATCCCCAAGGACTGTCATTCACAGTGATCGGAATGATGCGGTGGTTTTCTCTGGCTGGATGGTTCACACGGCCCGCATATCCTTCGTTCTCCGGGCAAAGAAGGCACTTCGGATAACTGCTGGATCTCGCAAGTTTCGCAGCAGCGATCGCCTTCGGATCCTTTTCTGGTTTTGAAAGATTGATCGTGATGTCTATTGTACCATACTCACTCTCCACTGTCCATTTCTGGTCTTTACTCACACGATAGCGGCGGATATAATCACTGTCCTGGCTCAATTTATAGAAATAATCTGTCGCCTGTTCCGGATCTTTTTCGTATCTGTCCCAGAATTCATTCTGCACCTGCGCCGGACGCGGCATCAGGCAGTTCATGATCTTCGTGTCAAAAAGATCGCGGTAAACAATACTGTCCTCTATGATATTTCTCTTAACTGCTTCGTCCAAAAGACCCTTTAATACTTCTTCCAGATCGATCTGGCTGTATTCCTCCTCCGGCTCTGTATAATCGTCCTCCTGGAAAAGATCCAGCAGAAGATTGATCGTATAATTTTTCTCACAGGCCGGTGTAAGCCCGGTCTCAATTCCGTATTGTACAAGTTTTTTGATATTCTCGTATAACATAAGTATCCCCTCCGTTTTGCGTCACTGTCCGAGGCAGTCACTCTTTTTCTTTATATTGGTCTCAAAACACAATCTATCTTTTTTAGCATACTCAAATCCTCTGCAAATGTAAAGAACCATTTGCACAATCTTTTTTTTGAATCTTTGGCAGATTGATCGTTGTATCTTTCACTCGATATTTCACTCAATATAAGTGATAAAGATATTGCCGGCGTTCGCAAACAGCTCTGTACTGTCGTTCATTCCATATGGATATATTTCCTGCTTGACCGGGTCATACAGATACGTATTGTACTCATCATAGCCTATGATCACCACACTGGTAGCTGCACCTGTCTTGGCGATGACTGGTCTTTGTGCGCTGACCTCATACAAGACACTTTCAAGACTGCATCCCGACAGATCCATGACCGTTCCGACATCTTTTAATCCTTCTTTCAAGGCGCTCTTATCCAATGTCGCTTCCAGCACAACTGCCGGAAGATCCGCGATATCCAACTGGATCTTCGTCTTTTTATTACCGCGCTCCCACACATACTGCTGTGCACGGTTCAGAACTACACCGCCCAGACTGTCCGCACGAAGAACTGCTTTGGCAGGATCTGTGTAGGTACTGTCCAAACCACCCTTTGCATAGACGTAATACATGGATTCCTGTGGGATCTGTGTATCCAGACTGACATCATCTTCCCTCATACTGCTCATCTTCGCATAGAGGATAAGAGGGGTATCTGTCTGCGCACTCTCCTCAAGTGCGATCCTGATCCGCACACCAGTCCTGGAAGCAGATACCAGCTCCACAGCCGCACTGTTGGCTGATGTGTTTTTGTTATTCATAATGTTATCTTTTTTCTGAGGCACATAGAAAGAATCTCCAGATTTCGCAGAAAGCTCAAATTCGATCAGGGTACTTCCCACACTGATGTCTGTGATATACAGACCTTCTCTGTGATATTCTTTCTTGATCTCCCCATCGAAATCTTCGATCCGAAGCGTCTGGATCCCTTCGGTCGTATGACCATTCTCATCTGTCAGGATATCCGTTTTCTGTAAGATCCCATAGATCAGATCCTGATTCATAAACCCGAGCGCACGAAGTCTCTGCCCCTTTTCCGGCGTGATCAAACGCACATCTCCTGTATCAAAATCCATCTGCTTGATACAGCTTTTCTCATCCCCGCTGGTCACCAGCCATGCGGCACGACTTTGATCATCCGAAGAAATAAAGTTCGAATTTTTAATCCCTTCTGCCAGGATCTCATAGGAATTTTCCTCAATATCAATCTTATAAAGATTCTTTGCAAACAGAAGAAACAGCTTGTTCTCGCTGTTCACATAGGAAAGCTTGCCCAGATC
>CAZSTD010000219.1:0-2912 GCA_964609645.1 uncultured Blautia sp. | reverse complement strand
GACCAAGCTCTGAATGACTACTTTTCCAAGAACGGCGGAAAAGGTGGCAACAGACCTGACGCCAAGCTCCTGTTGCGCGCAAACGATGGAAAATACTATCCCGTTTTGATCGAATACAAGGACCATAAGGATAAATTGGTCAAGTTGGATGCGGGGGGATGTTGCCAATAAGACCTCAAAGAACCAGCCTGATTTTACCAACATAAATTCTTACGCAGTAAACGGTGCCGTTCATTATGCAAATGCCGTTCTGCATTATACCGGCTATACCGATGTTATAGCTATCGGTGTTACCGGTTATAAGGATACAAACGGAAAACTCAAGCATTTGATCGGCGTTTACTACGTTTCTAAGAGCAACTTCGGCATTGGTCAAAAAGTTGACGAATATACCGATCTGTCTTTCTTGAAGAAAGAGTATTTCTCTGATTTTATCGAAAAGGTCAAGCAATTATCTCTCCCACAAGAGGAGATCGAAAAGCTGAAAGAACGCAGAGAACAGGAAATTACTGCAAGCCTTGTTAAACTGAATAACGATATTTATAAGAGTGAAAAAGGCTTGAGCGAAAATGACCGAGTGTATCTCGTGGTTGCCTCTATCATGGCTACCCTTGGCGATGCGGAGAACCATGTATATCCGCTTACCAAAGCCGATCTGAGATCTTCCAACGAAAGAAATAACACAGACGGCGACATTGTTCTCCGAAAGATCGAATCCTTTCTGAATGCTAAGAACCTTCCCGAGGACAAAAAAGGCTTGATCGTAAGAACGCTCCAAAATACGCTGACCACAGATAACATCAACAAAGCAGAAAATGGTGAGAGCCAGTTGAAGCGTGTGTTTATAAAGATCGTTGATGATCTTGGTATCTATTACAAGATCGGGTTGACTACAGATTTTATGGGCAAGCTGTTCAACGAAATGTATACGTGGCTTGGCTTTACGCAGGATCAGCTAAACGATGTTGTTCTAACGCCGCCGTATGTTGCCACTTTTCTGTGCCGTCTTGCAAGAGTAGCTAAAGAATCTTATGTCTGGGACTTTGCGACAGGTTCGGCAGGTTTGCTGGTAGCAGCCATGAACGAAATGCTGGTAGATGCCAAAAGAAACATAACATCTCCCGAAGAATTGGCACGCAAGTCGGCTGAGATCAAGGCAGATCGGTTACTTGGTCTGGAGATCCTATCTAATATCTATATGCTTGCTGTGCTGAACATGATCATGATGGGTGATGGCAGCTCCAACATTCTGAATAAGGACTCTTTGAAATTTGACGGTCACTATGGCTTTGGTAAAACTGATGAAAAGTTCCCTGCGAATGCCTTTGTCCTGAATCCTCCGTACTCTGCGGCTGGCAATGGCATGATCTTTGTTGAGAAAGCTCTTTCCATGATGGATAAGGGCTATGCGGCTATCATCATTCAAAATTCTGCCGGTTCGGGTAAAGCAACGGAATACAATAAGCGAATTTTGACACATAGCACACTTCTTGCAAGCATAAAAATGCCGATAGATCTGTTTATCGGAAAGTCCAGCGTTCAGACCAATGTGTATGTTTTCCGTGTTGGCGAGGCACATCAAAAAGACGATGTTGTAAAGTTTATTGATTTTTCCAATGACGGCTATACTCGTTCCGATCGGAAAAAGGCAAGCAAGAACCTGTTTGATACCGACAGAGCAAAAGAACGCTATCAGGAGGTCGTAGATTTAGTTCGTTTTGGAAAAACAAAGCTCAATATTCTTACAGAAAAAGAATATTACGAAGGGCATATTGATCCGGAAAACGGTAATGACTGGAATCAATCTGCACCGATCGACACAAAACCGACTTTAGATGATTTCAAGAAGACGGTAAGCGATTATCTTGCTTGGGAAGTGTCCACACTTCTGAAAAATCAGCCTATGGAGGACGACCGCCTGGGAAAATGAATGCCTCACTTAACAAAAAACTCCAAGCGGTTAAGTGGGGCGAATACGAGTTTCAGCAGATATTTAATAGGATCGAACAAGGACAGCGTTTGAAAAAGGACGATCAAATTACCGGAAATATACCCTTTGTTATGGCAGGCATCACTAACACAGGTGTTGTCAATTATGTGTCGAATCCCGTTGCATCTTTTCCAAAAAATTCAATTACAATCGATATTTTTGGAAATACATTCTATCGCGATTATCCTTTTGGAGCGGGTGACGATACGGGTGTTTATTGGAATGATAGTGTCGAATATTCGCGAGGTGCAATGCTATTTTTCGCAGTCGCTATGCAAAAGGCGTTGAACGGGAAGTTTTCCTATGGTAAGAAACTGAGGAGTTCTCAAAGCTTTCATTTCAAAATGACGTTGCCTACCAAGGGCGGAAAAATCGACTTCGATTTTATGGAATCTTTTATAGCTGAGCTGGAGGCACAGCGGGTAGCTGAGCTATCCGCTTACTTGACAGTAAGCGGATACGACAATTATGAATTGTCGGCTGAAGAGCTCGACACTCTTCGGGAGTTTCATTCCTTCGGTGAAGATAATTGGGGTACATATAAAGTTGGAAATCTGTTTGAAAGAATCGAAACCAAGAAACTGCCGTACAAAGCCAAAGAGCTACCCAAGCAACCCACGGACGATTATGTACTCCCTTGCCTGACTTCAAGTTTCCAAAATCAAGGCTTGAATTATTATGCGCCAAAAGCCGGAGTAACTGTTTTGCGTAATGTAATATCTATTCCCTCAAACAGCGATGTTTACAGGGCATATTATCAGACGAGAGAATTTACTGTCTTGTCCGATGCCTATGCCATCCGCTGGAAATCCAAAGAAATTGAGCTTTCCCCGAATCAATACCTGTTTATGGTTATGTGCATTAACAAAGTAACCGATCTGCCGATTTATTCCTACAAGAACAAGCTTGGCGGTTGGAATGT
>CAZSTD010000218.1:0-2975 GCA_964609645.1 uncultured Blautia sp. | reverse complement strand
CCATCGAGCGAACTGTCTGAGCCGTCAGGCGAGTTTTCGCGAATGGCGGATCATCAATGCGCGCCCCGAGCAGAAAACGACGCTGGGCACTAGAACTGTTGTTGCGGCTGCGTACACTTTCTTTATTACGGCTGCGTACACTTTGTTACTGTTACATCCCACTAAACACCTTTACTTAATAGAACTTCACAATACTATCTAACTCTCTCCGCTTCGGACGTTCCGGTTCTTCTTCTGGAACTCCTACCGCGATCACAGAAACGATCGTTTCCGTCTCCGGGATTTCCAATAATTCACGGATCTTATCTGCATCACGAAGTCCCATAACCAATGTTCCATAACCAAGTTCTACAGCTTTTAACATCAAATTCTCATTCTGAAGCCCCAGATCATAGCATCCCCATCCATTGCCAAGTTCATTGTCTGCACTTCCATCTCTCTGGAAACCAGCACGATCATGAACAAATGTAGTGATGATCAGCGCTGCATTCTCACATTTTCCAGCATTCATTTCCGGCATACACTCTGTACGCAAACGGTTTAACATTTCTTTGTCAAATACACAATGATAACGTCCAGTCTGAGAGTTTTTCCATGAAGGAGCTTCCTGTGCTGCGCTGATCATCAGCAATACATCCTCTTTCGTAAGCGTATTCTTCTCTGCATATTTACGCACGCTTCGTCTTTTCTCCATAAGATTCTGAAATTCCATCTTCCATTCCTCCGTTATAAAATATTTTTAGCAAAAATGCCATAACCTCCCACATCCTTGCCCTTGTCCTATCATTATATCACGATTCGCACTTCGTGCTTAACAATTTCTTCGAAATCTATCGTGATCGCCATTCGCCGCTCGCTTTGAACAAGCTATGCTTGCTCCAGCTCGCTAACACTCATTATATCATACTGACCAAAAAAAGCCACCTCTCTACAATTTTCACATTGCAAAGAAATAGCTTTATTTATATCTTAATTATATCTCAATAAATAATGATCGGATATCCTCCATCGATCGTATTAAAAATCAACTCTGCCTGATCTTCTGGAAGATTGATACAGCCATGGCTGCCCCCTCCCGTTTTATATCTGTCTCCTCCAAATGAAGACTGCCATGAAGCATCGTGAAGTCCCTGTCCATAAACAAACGGCATCCAATACTTCACTGTCGTTTTATACCCATATTCCTCACTGCTCAGTGTAAATGGGCTTGCCTTATAAGCGATCGGCCACGCGCCTCGATAAGTCGCACGATCCTTCGTCGGCGCACCACTGACAATATCTGTTTCCGTTACTAGCGCACCGTCTTTATACAGCCAAAGATGCTGTGAATCCAAATTTACCTCAATATAGCTACCCGCCAGATCATCCTTTCCATTTCGCAGCATACCACTGTTGCTGTAGATTGGTTCTCTTTTGACTTCCTTTCCACTTTTAAGATCTGCCAAAAGCTGTTCAAGCTCCGCCTCATGATCGATCCTGTATCCATATTCATTATCCTTGATCGTAACATCCGTTCCCAGAGAAGTGTGGAATGTTCGCGGTATATAGATCGTATTATATTTATTTGCCAGCTTAGATATGTAATCGGAAGCCTGCGCCCGATCGATACTCACACTCTTATTATCAATCTGTATCCATGACTCGATCTTCTCAGAATCCAACACTACTTTTTTATTTCCAAAGACATAAGTAATAGAAGCATTTCTATAATTTTTCAACCGGCGATTCAGCTTTTTCACCTTGTTTTCCATTTTTTCGGAGGATGTCACTTCCGGCTGTCGGTAAACTGCCGTTCCCAACTCTATGCGGATCTCATCGCCAAATAACTCCGAAGAAACTCTTTTTTCCAAAACCGCATCCACATAACCCCTCAAAGCTGCTTCATCGATCTGATTTCCCTGCACTTCTTTTCTAAGCACAAATTTTTTCTTCTTTTTGCTGTAATAAATCTTTGCGTCTTGGGAAGCACTTCTTTCTTCTGTTCCAAAATATCCAGAAAGCAACGCTGCCTTTTCCCTGTTCTCATCTCTCTGGATCTCATATCCAATCTCATAATCATTCTGAACCGCCAACAAAACATTCGTTTCCTGCCGTTCTTCTTTCAGATTCTCCAATGTTCGCTGTAATGTTTCCGAATCCAGTGTATAACCCAATTCTTTCAAAGTTACGCGATAGATATCTTTTTCATTTTCCTCAAAGACAACTTCCCTGCTGCAAAATACATTTTCTATCTTTTCTTCCGCCTGTTCCACTGTAAGTTTCGATACGTCCACACCACAGACCGAGATCTTTCGTCCTAGGGTCTGCGTATCCACCATATGTATATAAAGAAATAGTCCAATCCCCAAGATCAGTGCTGCAACAATACATATGACGAGCATGATCTTTTTTGCTTTTCTACTGACTTTCCACTTTTTTTGCATATCCTATGTTCCCCTGATGTCATTTTTATCACCTTTGGTTTTAACATTATCCATGTATTCTGTCAATCCCTGCACGGATATCTATTCCGCAAATGGGCAGGCTTATTATATCGGATCATCAGCACACTTTTGTAAGTATCACTTACTCCACTTCACATCATCTTCCTATTTGGTATTTTTCCAAAATCCCCTTAAACACAGCAATAAACAACCTTGATGCAAATATCCCCAACTATTGGCGAAGAAGCAACAAAAAAATCCCACACCACATTTCTGTGATGTGAGACTTTTTCGTACGATCATCAAGCTTTGCCAACTGATCCGAATAATTCCATTTTTTCTTTAACAGTAGCTTTGATAGCGTCAAATCCAGGAGCAAGAAGTTTACGTGGGTCGTAACCTTTACCCTGCTGATCTTTACCTTCTTCTACATATTTACGTGTAGCTGCTGCGAAAGAAAGCTGGCATTCTGTATTTACGTTGATCTTAGATACGCCAAGATCGATCGCTTTTTTGATCATGTCTGCCGGGATACCTGTGCCGCCGTGAAGA
>CAZSTD010000217.1:0-3018 GCA_964609645.1 uncultured Blautia sp. | reverse complement strand
ACGGATAAGAACAACGCTATGCTCCTGAAGGTTGTGACCTTCTCCTGGGATGTAGCTTGTTACTTCGATTCCGTTGGAAAGACGAACTCTGGCGATTTTTCTAAGAGCTGAGTTAGGCTTCTTAGGAGTTGCAGTTTTAACTGCTGTACAAACGCCACGTTTCTGTGGTGCAGACTGTTCAACTGCTTTCTTTCTTAAAGAGTTGAATGTTTTCTGAAGAGCCGGAGCTGTGGATTTTTTCACACTTGTCTGGCGTCCTTTTCTTACTAACTGGTTGAATGTTGGCATTCCATTTCACCTCCCGATTTATTTCTCCATAGTTTTCTATGGGGCCTTGCGGTTGCTATTCTACATTTTCGCACAAAAAAGCAACGCTCTTTCGCACGCTTGCTTATTATATCCTGTGCAACAAATGCTGTCAAGGGATTTTTATAGATTTTTTCTTATTTTTTCCTATAAAATCATTATCCCAAACACTGCCACAAACTCTACCCCGGCCAGAAACAGGTATGCAGTGACCTTTGCAAGGCTTTCGTCGCGAACAGAAAACGAAGCTGGTCACAAAACTTGTTCTGGCTGGCTATGCCATTCTAATCCCTCAAACAATATGTAACACTATTATTTACAAATAGAATGTGCGAAAAACCCACTCCTTTAGGGATGAGATGGATAGCACTATTAATTTTTGTATATGTTTATAACAGGTCATATGATAGAAATTGCATTTTATAATTTCTTTCATTATAATATAATAACAAAAAAGGCTCAGGAATGCCGCCCATGACTATACTATATATAGAAAGGATGAAATCTATGAAGAAACCCAGCATAATCAGTGTTCTGCTACTCCTAACCGGTCTTTTGTGTATCTTCTCTTTGTTTTTCTTTAACAAAAATACCATGGAACAGATCATATCCACGGAAAAAGAAGTGGATGCGATCATCGAACAGTTCACTGACAAACAAACCCAGCTCCAGGCTGCCGCTGAAAAGTATACTAGCGCTGTAGATACTATCCAATCAAACATTCATCGTTTACAGCAAAAGCAACAAACTGCTTCGCAGAAAGTCCAACAAGAAAAAGCGGAGATCCTTACAGAAGATACCTCAAAGCCATCCATTTTCACTCAACAGGACGACTCATCGGATCTCTCGGCGGATCCCAGCAGTATTTTTTCTTCCGAAACTTCAACAAATGGTCATATAGTCGGAATCGATCCTGGGCATCAAAGCGAGACCGTCGATATGAGTGCCCTCGAACCGAATGGCCCCGGATCTTCTGAGATGAAAGCGAAATGTACGGGAGGCACACAAGGTTCTTATACTGGTCTTCCAGAATATCAATTAAATCTGGATGTATCTCTCCTATTAAAAGATATTCTGGAAAAACGAGGATATCAGGTCGTAATGACAAGAACCGATAACGAGACAGCCATCAGTAATAAAGAACGAGCACAGTACGCCGCAGCCGAAGGCGCAGATATTTATGTCCGTATTCATGCCAACGGTGATGACACTCACACCGTTTCCGGCGCTTTGAGTATGTCTCCGTCTCAGAATAATCCATATGTTCCGCAACTTTTTGAATCTTCCAATTTGCTTTCGCAATGTATCATTGATTCTTATTGTAATGTAACTGGATTTCGAAATCTGGGAGTACAGTATTATGACAATATGACTGGGATCAATTGGAGCACTGTACCCGTCACGATCCTTGAAATGGGCTTTATGACCCACCCAGACGACGATCAAAAGATGGCTGATCCTTCTTTCCAACAGACAATGGCGGAAGGGATCGCAGACGGTATCGATGCTTATTTTGCTACTGTTCAGGATTGATCAGTGTAACTCAAAGTTCCTTATAAAAAGAAAAATTTTTTTATAATGAGATTAAATCAAAAAAGAAATCATCTTGAAAGAAAGGATATATCTATGAAAAAAAACGATACAAATAAACCGGTGTTTCTTTACGTTGTGATCGTCGTACTGTCTCTTGCAGTGGCATCCCTCGGCGTAGTGTCGTTCCTGTCACTGAATCATCTGGTCACTCTGCAGCAAAAAGTACAGACGCTTTCCACCACCGTACAGGAGATCTCTGCTTCTGCGAATACTCTGATCGCACAGGCAGATCAGCTAGAGCAGCTTCAAGCACAGGAGGCTGCTGCCCAAATCACTTCCAGTGAAGCCTCTGGCGCTTCCGATACTTCATCCGCACAGGAAGGTATGCTTTCTCCTTCCAGCAGTACAACGTTCACCGACAACACAGATGCCAGCATGGACAATCTCTTAAATCAAGTGCAGACGCTCCTGCCGCAGAGCAATGGGACATGGTCTGTATATGTTTGCAATCTTTCCCTTGATTCAAGTGGAACGATCAATGACACTCCTATGCAGGCGGCAAGCCTGATCAAACTCTATATCATGGGCGCTGTATACGAAAATTATGAAGCACTTGCACAAACCTACAGTGCAGACAGCATTGACAGCAACATTTCCGCAATGATCACAGTCAGCGACAACGATGCCGCCAACACACTTGTCAACTGGCTCGGCAATGGAGATAATGCGGCTGGTATGTCAAAGGTCAACACTTTCTGCCAAGAACATGGCTTTACAAGCACACAGATGAACCGTCTGCTCCTGGCAGGCACCGAAAACGGAGACAATTACACATCCGCCAAAGACTGCGGGACTTTTTTAAAACAGATTTATCAGATCGCCAATGGCACACTTTCCGAGTCCACTCTGCCGCACGCAGAAACCATGTACTATCATCTAAAAATGCAGCAAAGAAAAAACAAGATCCCAGCACAGCTTCCTGAGGGTATACACACTGCCAGCAAGACTGGCGAACTGAGCACAGTTGAAAACGATGCCGCGATCATCTTTGACACTGCAAGAGGGATCGATCTGGTCGTATGCTTTATGTCACAAAACCTTAATGATACCGGCGCCGCACAGACTGCCATCGCAGCAAATGCACGTGCGATCTACGGATATTATAACGAATGATCACAA
>CAZSTD010000216.1:0-3025 GCA_964609645.1 uncultured Blautia sp. | reverse complement strand
CCGGTGTTTCTTATGAGCCGGAATGATACGCACGGAACGGCGTATAAGAAATTTCTCACCGTACGGCATTGGTCAAAGCAACAAAAACCGTACAAAACTATGGAGGAACGAACCAAAATGGCAAAAGAAATGATCCGCATTCGTCTGAAGGCCTATGACCACCAGGTCATCGACCAGTCCGCAGAGAAGATCGTCGAGACCGCGAAGCGCACCGGCGCCACCGTGTCCGGCCCCATCCCTCTGCCCACCAAGAAGGAGATCGTCACTATCCTGCGTGCGACCCACAAGTATAAGGACAGCCGCGAGCAGTTCGAGCGCCGCACCCACAAGAGACTGATCGACATCACCAACTCCACCCCCAAGACCGTCGAAGCCCTGATGGCTCTGGATCTGCCCGCCGGTGTGGAGATCGAGATCAAGCTGTAAGGTACACATTATAATAGTACCGCCTGATCTCAGGCAAGACCCCATTTAATCATGCTTGCAACCCAATGTCCGCTGACTTGCGTTAAGGCGGACGGGTTACGTCGGCAGAGCAAGCGGTCTCTACCCAATGGAGATTGAACTATGTCGACCAATAACCTTATTAGGAGGATCATACATGAAAGCGATCATCGGCAAGAAAGTCGGCATGTCTCAGATCTTCGACGAAAAGGGCAAGGTGATTCCCGTTACCGTTATCGAGGCGGGCCCCTGCGTCGTCGTCCAGAAGAAGACAGCCGAAAAAGAAGGCTACGCCGCTGTGCAGCTGGGCTTCGAGGATATCCCCGAGCGTAAGCTGACCAAGCCCGAGATGGGCCACCTGAACAAGGCCGGCGTTGCACCCAAGAAGTACCTGCGCGAGTTTGACCTTGAGAACGCCGCCGAGCTGAACGTGGGCGACATCATCAAGGCCGACACCTTCAAAGAGGGCGACTTCGTTGACGTGACCGGCACCAGCAAGGGCCACGGCTACCAGGGCGTTATCAAGCGCCACGGCGCTGGCCGTACCCCCATGAGCCACGGCGGCGGCCCCGTCCATCGTCACGCCGGTTCCATGGGCTCCACCACTGATCCCAGCCGTATCTTCAAGGGCAAGATCGGCGCCGGTCAGATGGGCGGCGACCAGATCACCATCCAGAATCTGGACATCGTCAAGGTCGATCCCGAGCTGAACCTCATCGCTGTCCGCGGCGCCGTTCCCGGCTGCAAGGGCGGTCTGGTGCTGATCAAGAGCACTGTCAAGACCCACCGCGTCAAGAACGTCGAGTCCGGCATCAGCAACAACCCGCAGAAGGCTTCCGGCCGTAATCCCCAGAAGGCTTCCGCGCGTACTAAGTAAGGAAAGGAGTGCTTAAGGTAAATGTCTACTATCAAAGTGTTGAACATGGCCGGCGCAGAAGTCGGTACTGTTGAACTGAACGACGCCATCTTCGGCATCGAGCCCAATCAGGCGGTCGTCCACGAAGTGGTGAAGAACCACCTGGCAAACTGCCGTCAAGGCACCCAGAGCGCTCTGACCCGCGGCGAGGTTTCCGGCGGCGGCAAGAAGCCCTGGCGTCAGAAGGGCACCGGCCACGCCCGTCAGGGCAGCACCCGTGCTCCCCAGTGGACCCACGGCGGCATCGTGTTCGCCCCCAAGCCCCGCAGCTACTCTTACGTTCTGAACAAGAAGGTCAAGAGACTGGCTCTCAAGTCCGTTCTGTCCGCCAAGGCCGCTGCCGGCGAGATCATCGTCGTTGACAGCATCAAGCTGGACAGCATCAAGACCAAGGATTTCCGCGCGTTCCTGACCGCCGTCAAGGCTGACGGCAAGTCTCTGGTGGTCACCCCCGCCAAGGACGAGGTCGTGGTCAAGAGCGCCCGCAACATCCCCGGCGTCGAGACCAGCATGGCAAACCTCATCAATGTCTATGACATTCTGAAGGCCAAGTACCTGGTGCTGGATCAGGGCGCCCTCGCAGTAATCGAGGAGGTGTTCGCATAATGGCTAACGTATACGACATCATCATCCGTCCCATCATCACCGAGCGCTCCATGGAGGCCGTTGCCGACAAGAAGTACGTCTTCGAGGTTGCCCCCACCGCCGGTAAGATCGAGATCAAGAACGCCATCGAGGAGATCTTTGGCGTAAAGGTCGCTGCGGTCAACACCATCAACTATGATGGCAAGGCCAAGCGTCTGGGTGCCGGTCGTCCCGGCCACCGCAAGAGCTGGAAGAAGGCATATGTCCAGCTCACCGCTGATTCCAAGACCATCGAGATGTTCGAGGGTATGGTGTAAGAAAGGAAGGAGTGTTGAAAAATGTCTATCAAAACTTTTAAGCCGACCACCCCTTCCCGCAGACACATGACTGTCTCCGGCTTTGACGGCATCGACAAGCACGCCAAGCCCGAAGCCAGCCTGACTGAGGTTCTGAAGAAGAACGCTGGTCGCAACAGCTATGGCCGCATCACCGTCCGTCATCGCGGCGGCGGCGAGAAGCGCAAGTACCGCATCATCGACTTCAAGCGCGACAAGATGGATATGGAAGCCACCGTTCTGCGCCTGGAGTACGATCCCAACCGCAGCGCCAACATCGCCCTGGTCCAGTACGAGGACGGCGAGAAGCGCTACATCATCGCTCCTGTCGGTCTGACCGCCGGTGACAAGGTGCTCTCCAGCGCCGCCGCCGACATCAAGCCCGGCAACTGCCTGCCCATCGCCAACATCCCCGTGGGTACCGTGATCCACAACGTGGAGATGCATCCCGGCAAGGGCGCTCAGCTCGTCCGTTCCGCCGGTGCCTATGCCCAGCTGATGGCCAAGGAAGGCAATGACGCCCAGATCCGTATGCCCTCCGGCGAAGTGCGCATCATCCGCACCAACTGCAAGGCCTGCATCGGTCAGGTGGGCAACCTGGAGCACGAGAACGTTCAGATCGGTAAGGCCGGTCGTAAGCGCCACATGGGTTGGCGTCCCACCGTTCGCGGTTCCGTCATGAACCCCTGCGACCACCCCCACGGCGGTGGTGAGGGCAAGTCCCCTGTCGGCCGTCCCGGCCCTG
>CAZSTD010000215.1:0-3028 GCA_964609645.1 uncultured Blautia sp. | reverse complement strand
TAATGACGATTTTCCTTTCGTTGTTTTAAATGGTCGCCGGATCAACCGGGGGATTCCTGAATTTGATTATAGCAGACAAAAAGCGGTTTTGCAAGAAACATTCCAAACATTTGGTGTTACTTTGCCGCCACAAAGCCCACCTTGCGCTGCACCTTGCTCAGCGTCTTGAGGGCCAGACGGCGGGCGCGCTCTGCGCCCTGCTGATACACGCTCTCAAGATACGCCTTGTCGTCCATGATGCGCTGGCTCTCCTCCCGGATGGGGCGCAGCAACTCCACCACGGCCTCGCCCACGGCGGGCTTGAACACGCCGTAGCCCTGCCCCTCGAACTCGGCCTCGGCCTCGGCCAGCGTCTTGCCGGTGGCGGCGCAGTAGATGGTCAGCAGATTGGAGATACCGGCCTTGTTCTCCTTGTCGTACTTCACCGCCGTCTCACAGTCGGTGACGGCGCGCTTGAACTTCTTCATGATGACCTCCGGCGCATCCATCAGGTTCACGCAGCCGTCGGGCAGGGATTTGCTCATCTTGGTGGTGGGATCGTCCAGCGACATGAGCCGTGCGCCTACCTTGGGGATAAACGCCTCCGGCAGCACGAAGGTGTCGCTGTAGACGCTGTTGAAGCGCTGGGCAATGTCCCGGGTCAGCTCCACGTGCTGGCGCTGATCCTCGCCCACCGGCACAAGGTCGGCCTGATACAGCAGGATATCCGCCGCCATCAGCACCGGGTAGGTGAAAAGACCCGCCGTGATGTTGTCGGCGTGCTGGGCGGACTTGGCCTTGAACTGGGTCATGCGGCTCAGCTCACCAAACTGGGTGTAGCAGCCCAGAATCCAGCTCAGCTCTGCGTGCTGGGGCACATGACTCTGGATGAACATGATGTTCTTCTCCGGGTCAAGGCCGCAGGCGATGTACTGGGCCAGCTGGTTCACGCTGCGCCTGCGCAGTGTGGCGGGGTCCTGCCGCACGGTGATGGCGTGCATATCCACGATGCAGTACAGACAGTCGTACTCGTCCTGCAATGCCACCCAGTTTTTGATGGCACCCATATAAGAGCCCAGGGTCAGTTCACCGGAGGGCTGTATGCCGCTGAAAATTCTCTTTTTTGCCTCTGCCATAGTTGTTACCTCGCAATCCTTGCGGACGATCTTGCCGCAGTATTAGTCCATGCAGCCTATCTTACCACGTCCGGCGCAAAAAATCAATGGAATCCCTCAATCATCATTGACTTTTCAGGCAGAAAACATATAATAGATAGGTAAAAATTTCGTTTGGCCGGAGGAAAACAACATGGCAATGGATATGAGCTATTTTACCCGGATGGAGGAAAAAATCCCCCACGGCAAGGTACGTACCCGCTTCGCGCCGTCTCCCACCGGCTATATGCACGTGGGCAACCTGCGCACGGCGCTGTATACCTGGCTGATCGCCCGCAACCACGGCGGCACCTTCATCCTGCGCATTGAGGATACGGATCAGGGTCGTCTGGTGGAGGGCGCGGTGGACGTGATCTACCGCACCATGGCCGAGTGCGGCCTGACCCACGATGAAGGCCCCGATGTGGGCGGCCCCGTGGCACCCTACATCCAGTCCCAGCGCCGGGACACCTACGGCCACTATGCCCGTCTGCTGGTGGAAAAGGGCGGCGCGTACTACTGCTTCTGCGAAAAGGCGGAGTCCGAGGAGGAGTCCGGTGCGTTTGACCGCGCCGCCGATCCCTGCCGCGACCTGCCGCCGGAGGAGGCGCTGCGCCGCGTGGAGGCGGGCGAGCCCTATGTCATCCGCCAGAAGATTCCCGCCGGGGGCAGCACCACCTTCCACGATGCCATCTTCGGCGACATCACCGTGGACAACGCCACGCTGGACGATCAGGTGCTCTTAAAGCGGGACGGTCTGCCCACCTATAACTTCGCCAACGTCATCGACGACCATCTCATGGGCATCACCCATGTGGTGCGGGGCAGCGAATACCTGTCCTCCGCCCCCAAGTACGACCTGCTCTATCACGCCTTCGGCTGGGAGGTACCCACCTACGTCCACTGCTCCCCCGTCATGCGGGATGCCCAGAACAAGATGTCCAAGCGCCACGGCGACCCCAGCTATGAGGACTTGAAGGCGCAGGGCTATCTGACCGAGGCCATTTTGAACTATGTGGCGCTGCTGGGCTGGTCGCCCAAGGGCGAGTATGCCGAGCAGGAGGTCTTCTCTCTGGACGAGCTGACGAAGGTCTTTGACATGACCGGTATCTCCAAGTCCCCCGCCATCTTCGATATCGCAAAGCTGGATCACTTCAACGCCGTGTATCTGCGGGCCATGGAGCCCGCCGCCTTCGCAAAGGTGGCCGAGCCCTATATCCGCCAGAGCGTCAAGGGCGATTTCGATATCGCCGCCATCGCAGGACTTTTGCAGGCCCGCTGCGAAAAGCTGACGGATATCCCCGAAAAGGTGGATTTCTTCGACACATGCCCCGAATACGGCATTGATTTCTTCACCAACAAGAAGTCCAAGACCGATCCCGAGGTGTGCAAGGCCATGCTGGAGGCCGCCATCCCCATGCTGGAGGCACTCTCCGACTGGAGCAACGACGCCATCCACGACGGTCTGATCGCGCTGGCCGAGCAGCTTGGCGTAAAGAACGCCACCCTCATGTGGCCGGTGCGTATCGCCGCTGCCGGCAAGCTGGTGACACCCGGCGGCGCCGTGGAGATCTGCCAGATCCTCGGAAAGGACGAGACGCTGCGCCGCCTGCGCGCCGGTCTTGCCAAGCTGGGCTGAGTTTTTCCCTTCCTATGTCAATTATCCGCGTCAGGACGCGGTGAAAGGAGTTATCATACAATGAGCGAGAACGTGACAAATATCCCCGAGCTCTTCGGCAGCATGGTGTTTACCGAGGATAAAATGCGACAGCGCCTTAGCGCTGACGTCTATCAGGCATGGCAGCAATGCCAGGCACAGGGGAAGTCGCTGGATCGCTCTATTGCCGATGAGATCGCCTGCGCCATGAAGGACTGGGCCACCGAGCTGGGTGCCA
>CAZSTD010000214.1:0-3030 GCA_964609645.1 uncultured Blautia sp. | reverse complement strand
CCGGAACCGCCAGCTAAAATAATACCTTTCATAAAGTTCATTCTCCTTTTTCATTTGAATTTGTACTGTTCGGGATCCCTGTTATGGATGACCGGAGGGATCGTTTGTTTCAAGTAACTTTATTATAAAAGGTGACGCTAGGTCATCTTCAAGAGTTTTTTACAAAAATTTTAAATTTTGGTTATTTTTCACAAAAAAAGATGCCGGCATCCTTTGTGATAAAGAAACCTTCACTGGTTTTTCGGGTGACAAAGTTTCTAAAATCCGTATATCGGTCCAAAAGATACTGATTTTGGTTTCCATGGCAGGAAAGGATATAGGAGATCAGAGGCTCTGCGTCCGGGACAAAAAGGGAGTCTTCATAGGATTCCCAGGAAATATCGGAAAAATACGGATTCAAGATATCAAAGCCGTTTTCCCGGCCAAAACGTTCATAAAGCTGATCTGCGGACAGGACGATCCGTTCATCAAAATCCTGTACAAGCTGGCTTACCTCCTGCATATGCCGTTTTCCATAGGTACTGCAGATGAGATGTCCGCCTGGGGAAAGAACGCGGCAGATCTCCCGGCACACTGCGGGGATATCTTCGCAGTAAAATAACACATGATTGGCAATAACTAGGTCAAAGCTGTTCTCACCGTAAGGGATGTTACTGCAGTCGAATGCCTCAAACGTAAAACGGCTGTCCTTTCGCCCGATCGCACGGCGCGCATCGCGCAGCATTCCGGAGGAGAGATCAGAGAGAGTGACTGACACATCCGGGGGTAAAAGGGAAAGGTTTTGTGTCCATAGAGCGCCGTCCCCGCACCCAAGCTCTAAGATCTTCATCTGGCTATGGATCTTACATTTTTCGTAGATCCAGGGAAACCAGCCCTGTTTATTTTGGGAATACAGGCTGTGAAGGTTGATCCTGGAAGAAATGTTGGAGGCATTTTGATATTGATTTTTCATGCTTTTTTCCATGCCTGTCAGGTGAATGAGGTTTAACATTTGGTTCCAGTCGATCGCATGGCGGGAACGGATCGCTTCCGTGGTATCCTGGATCGCTTTTTCTACGAGCTGCATCTGTTCGATCCGGTCTCTTACTAGTTTTAGCTGGACATTCAGTGAGTTTTCCATAAAATGATAGTCTGAATCATCGATCGTCATTTCCCGAATATCGTCCAGAGAAAACCCAAGATATTTCAAAAGCAGAATCTGAGAAAGCCTTGCAAAATCTTCATCCGTATAAAAACGTGCGCCAGATTCTGTAACATAGGAGGGTTTTAAGATATCCTGTTTATCATAATAGCGGATGGTACGAAGGGTCACGTGTGCCATCCTTGCAAATTCTCCTGAGGAGTAATAGCCTTCTTTTCGCATAATTTTTCTATACTTTACTTTCTTATTTTTTAAATGACAGATATCAGGAACTTTATCCCTGATATCAAACACAATGTGGGGGATTACCCAATCTATAAAGAAATTATAACACGGTATGACTGGGCTTCACAAGGAAAACCAGAACATGATCCATATCGGTTCTTGCCAGTTTGAGAAAAGTATGTTATGTTAAAAAAACAGTCCACAGACAACTTTTCTTACAAAATAAGATCTGGCAGTTCTGCCATTCTTTTTCCAAAATACAATAATATAATTATAGAAGATGATCTAAAAAATGCAGGGATGAGGAGGAACCTGGATGAATTTATTTGACTTTACTTATTGTGGTGATTACAATCGTCAGATCCAGAATCTGGCAAGGATGGTGCCGGAGCGGTGGAGCTTTTCGGATGCGGAAGACAACGGGATCTTGAAAGGATATCTGGAACATACATTTAAACGCCTTTATGAGGAGAAGAAGGTGTGGGAGAAAAAGAATTACGCGATTTTTAATACGGGACTCTTTAATCATTATTATCAGCCGATCTATGCATACTTTATTCCCAATCTGGTACCGGACAGGCAGTTGTGGTTTCTGGATGGTTTTTACACGGAATACTACTTATTAAAAGAAGGGATCAGCAGCTTGCCTGCAAAGGCGAGTTATGTGGATGATCCGTCAGATCTTGTGTTTGATACAAAACTTCCTGTCATTCCGCAGTATGATCATATTTTTGGGGATGAGGAGAATGCAGGGCGTTTGCCAAAGGAAGTAAGAGAGAGCAGCATGCGCTTGCAGCTTTTTGACGGAGCACTGAAACAGACGCGAAGGATGCTGGAGGCAGATTACAAAACAGCGATCCCTCAATATTATAATCACTCGATCCAGCTATTGATCCCAATCTGTCTCAGACATCCGGGAAGACCGGATCTAGCTTTGGCATGCATGAAAACAGCAGACGGTAGTAAATATTTGGGGCGCACCTGCCTGACGCTGCGGATGGCATATCATAATGCTAGACTGCTTGCTAGAGTTGACAAAAGCTGGCTGATGAGTTTACAGTCGGACTCTGTTCACAGGGAAAAAAGTGTGGTATAGTAAAAAGCATATCTTTTTGATATTTAATAAAAAACAAAGGAGAACACTAGAAAAACATGCAGAAAAAAGATCAGGACACAAGAGAGAGGGAGAAGAAAGGTCAGACAGTACAGCACGATGAAAGTGTGCTCAATCCAGAGATCAAGGATGAGGCGGAGCTGTCAAAGAAGGAAAGGCGCCTGATTGAAAAAGAAAAGTTAAAAGGAATGGGACTGTCAAAAAAGCTGGAATACATATGGATGTATTATAAACCGGCTATTTTTGGAGTGATCGTTGCGATCGCTTTTGTATTTGCGTTGAAGGATCATTATGAGAGATCGAAGATCCAGACGGTTTTATCTATGGCGATCGTAAATAGTACTGCAAATGGGACGACGCAGCTAGAGCAGGAGATCAAAGAAAAATTAGGATGCAGTGAGGATCCGTACAGCCAGGTAGAGATCAATCTGAATCTGACGACGAATGAAGATGGAACGGAATTTGATTACTATGCGCAGATGGCGTATGTGACACAGGTGCAGGCGGGAACGCTGGATGCGCTGGTCATGCCGGAGGCTCTTTACCAGAA
>CAZSTD010000213.1:0-3040 GCA_964609645.1 uncultured Blautia sp. | reverse complement strand
CAGTGATCGGATTTCTCTCCCTTTGCTTGTCGTATGCTAATGTTATGATTTATGCTTTGCGATATTACGTACTAATCTTCTAATTTGATCTTTTCCTTCAGAACAACGCATCCTGCCAGGTCACCGATCACGTTTACACAGGTAGCACCCATATCGCACAGAGTGTTGATACTGATGTAGACACCCATGACTCCGGCTGGAAGTCCCGCCATGGTAGCAAGTGCTGCGAAAGATGCGATCGCACCGCCAGGGATACCAGGAGTTCCCACAGAGAGGAGCACGTTTGCCAGAAGGATGATGATCATCAATGAAATGCTAACATCAATTCCGCAGGCATTTGCAAAGAACATGATCATAAAGGACATCAGGATAGAAACGGCATCCATATTTACGGTAGCGCCAAGAGGAATCGCGATACTTGTGATCTTATTGGAAACACCCATGTCTTCCTCCATACAGCGCTTGCTGATCGGAATAGTCGCAGAGCTAGAGCAGGTTCCGAATGCGTTTAAAGCGGCTGGAAGGATGGCCTTGAAAAATTTGATAGGGCTTTCTTTGCCAAGGAATTTGACGGAACCGCCATAGACGATAAATGCGAATCCGAAAAATGCAATGTAAAGAATGATCAGCTGGGTTGCCAGTGAAATGATCGTATCGGTACCGTTTGCTTCAACGACCGGAACGATAGTACAAAATACACCGATCGGTGTGAAATACATAACTGTGCTGATGATCTTCAGACAGACTTCGTTGCAGGAGTCGATCACTTTAAGAAGCGGTTCTCCTTTTTCGCCGATAGCGATCAATGTAAATCCGATGATCACGGCGAATACGAGTACCTGAAGCATATTTCCATCTGCGAAAGCTGCGATTGGATTGGATGGGATCAGGTTTTTGATCGTGTCGAGAATGCTGGTCATTTTTGTTGCCTGGATATCAGAAGTTGCCATTTCGAATTTGACACCTTTTCCAAGGTTGATCAGACGTGGGATGATGAGACCTGCAAGACTTGCGAGTGCAGTAGTGCACAGGAAGAAGATCATTGCTCCTGCTGTGATCTTACCGGTTGTGCGGGCGCTGCCGATGCTGGAGATACCCATAACGATCGAGCAGAACACCAGTGGAAAGATCATCATGTTCAAAGCGTTCATGTAAATGCTGCCGACAAGGCTGGTGACGGTAAGTACCGGTGCGAAGCGGTCTGCAAGAAAAAGTCCGGTGAAGATACCGAGGACCAGACCGACAAAGATTGCGGTTGTGATATGTTTCTTATACCACGAATAGAAATTACTCATTTGTTCCCTCCTACAGATTCCCGAATATTTCGGGAAAAATAACATGACAATACTTTACCATAATACTGTTAAAAAAACGTTACGAAAGATTTACAGTATTGGATTTTTCATAAGTAGAATATATATTTCCGAAATTTTGGTAAAATAGCCCAATATTTATCTCTTAAATATGAAAAAAAGATGGCGGATCGAAAAACAGAGGAATATAATTGTGGAAGAATGTATCATTCGGGATGCTATTTATAGAGAATATAGATAAGTGGGGAAATATGACATATGACGTTAGTACAGATGAAATATATTATTACGATTTCGGAGACCGGATCTTTGAATAAAGCGGCGGAGATCCTTTTCGTTTCACAGCCATCTTTGACAAATGCAGTGAAAGAGCTGGAGAAGGAACTGGGGATCACGATCTTTTATCGAAGCGGAAGGGGCGTGACGCTCACAAATGATGGCGCGGAATTTTTGATGTATGCCAGACAGATCTATGGACAGTATGAGAGTGTTCTCGAAAAGTATGGGGAAGGTGGCTCTTATAAGAAGAAATTTGGCGTTACGACTCAGCATTATTCGTTTGCGGTGAAGGCTTTCGTGGATATTGCGCAGGGATTTGATATGTCTGAGTATGAGTTTGCCATCAGAGAGACGAAGACGGCAGACGTGATCAGTGATGTGAGTACCATGAAAAGTGAAGTAGGAGTGCTTTATTTAAGCGATTTTAACAGAAAGGCGTTGCTGAAACTTCTCCATAGTGCGAATCTGGAATTCCATCATCTGATCGATTGCCAGGCGTATGTGTACCTCTGGAAAGATCATCCGCTGGCAAAGGAGACTGCGATCCGTTACAGCCAGCTTGAGAAATATCCATGCCTGTCATTTGAGCAGGGAGAGAATGGAAATTTTTATCTGGCAGAGGAGATCCTTTCCACAAATGAATATTCCAGAACCGTAAAGGCAACAGACCGCGCCACCATGCTGAATCTGATGGTTGGACTTAATGGATATACGCTGTGCTCTGGGATCATCTGTGAAGAATTAAATGGAAGCGATTATGTGGCGATCCCATTTGAGGAGGATGAACAGAACCATAACAGCACTATGGAGATTGGATATATCACCCGAAAAAATTCTATTTTAAGCACGCTGGGAACGATGTATGTGTCCGCGCTGCAAAAATATCTGGAACAAAATGGATGAAAAATCTGTTATATCATTCGCCGATCAGTTTGACAAATCGTGGCGAATGATCCATAGCCGGGATGACAATGTTCATCAGGTCATCCATTTTGATACTCAGGCTGGAGGTATTGATGCAAGGATGACAGCCGAGATGTGACTCTTTCAGGAGATCTTCATCGATCAGAAGACTGACGCGTTTTTCTTTATCGTTCATCAGCCCCATTACACTGACAGATCCAGGTGTGATATCCAGAAACTTTTCCATATAAGTTTCATTGGCAAAGGAGAGACGGGCAGAACCGATCTGTGCGGAAAGCTCCTTTGTCTTAAATTTTTTGTCTCCGGGCATCAAAAGAAGGTAGAAATCTGTTTCCTGTCTGTTGCATAGGAACAGATTTTTGCACATATGTGTGTTCATAAGTTTATCTACATCCTGACAGGCTTCGATCGTCATTGCAGGTTCATGGTCTACTCTTTGATAAGAGACATTGAGAGAATCCAGAAAGTCATAGACACGGATCTCTTTTTCTAATCGTCCGGTTTCATCAGCCGGACGTCCATTC
>CAZSTD010000212.1:0-3044 GCA_964609645.1 uncultured Blautia sp. | reverse complement strand
CCCACCGCGGGCTCTATCGCTATTCGCCGGAGAGCGGCCGGACGGAGCGGGTGCTCAGCACCTTCTGGTACGACGGCTGCCTGGTGAATGAATACGGCGTATATTATAATGACGGGAAAACGCTGTACGTGATGCCCTTCGCAACGGGAAAGCGGACGCGGCTGTACCGTGCCGGATGGGACTGCACCCACATCGGCTTCTCCCTGTGCGGCGAGAACGTGGTGGTGACGGTGTATAACCGGCGGGCGGAGTGGCGGTATGA
Organism: uncultured Blautia sp.; assembly: GCA_964609645.1. Classification (GTDB taxonomy): domain Bacteria; phylum Bacillota; class Clostridia; order Lachnospirales; family Lachnospiraceae; genus Blautia_A. Next base: position 2,782 of record CAZSTD010000212.1, on the reverse strand, counting down.
GCTGCTTCTCTCCGGCGTGACCGGCGAGATATTGGAGAAGGTCACGCCCCGCACCGACTATGGCGCGGCGCCCTTGCTCTATACCCGCGGCTATTTTCAGGTGGGTGACCGCACCCTGCGGCTCTTTGCCACCGATGAGACGAACCGCTATGACCTGCGGGAGAACGGCGTTTCGCTGCTGCCGGAGGGCATGACGGTGGAGCTGTACGCCACGTGGCAGGGGGATGAGCTGTGGTTCTGCTGCGACGGGGATGAGGAGACTGTGACGTACCTTCTCGTCTCTCCCACAGGGGAACGGCTGGTGGAGCTGCCCACCCACACCTACCGCGCATGGGGCGGCGACTTTGCCCTCTATCTGGGTGACGCGGACGGCGACGGGATAGACGACAGCCTGTGCTGCATCGACCTGCGCACCGGCGAAGAGTGGACACTGGAGCAAAGCGCGGAGGCGGAGCTGTACGACTTCACCTGCGACGGGCGGTATCTGTACGCCTGCGTACCGTGGGACGAGTATCACGCCTGCTGGCGGCTTGTCTGGCGCGATGGCCGCCCCGCCGCCGTGGAGCTGGTAAGCGGCGACATCAGGAGATGACGAGAAAAAGGGAGGGGCGCAACCACACCGCCCGTTTTTGGTGGTGGTTCTTGTCTTGCTCGTAGGGCGGGGTGACCTCACCCCGCCGCACGATGAACGTAAAAAATGACAAAATATGCAATTTCCCCTTGCGTGGCTTTGTAATTGGTGATAAAGTAAACATATATAGCCATTGCGCCGGAACAGAAAGCCCATGGGCTTTTACCGTTTTTCATAGTGGAATGAAAAACAGAAGAATTCCGGCACAGGGCAATTCTTTCATGGAGGACAAGCTATGAAAAAGCTGTTGAGCATGGTTCTGGCGCTGGTGATGGCACTGGGGCTTTGTGTGACAACGTGGGCGGCACCGGTGGCGGCAGATACAACGTGGTATAATCCTGCGACTGCCGAGACGACTATAGAGTACACCATCGACAATGCAGCCAAGTTACTGGGTCTTGCCCAACTGGTGAATGATGGCACGGAAACCTTCGAGAACAAGACCATCACGCTGGGTGCTGATATCGACCTGACTGGTGTTGACTGGACGCCGATCGGCGGACTGGATGCCGACAAAGAGTTTAAGGGCACTTTCAACGGCGGTGGAAAGACCATCCGCAACCTGACCATGACGTTGGGTGATCAGGGTGACACTAAGATCCGCGCCGGCCTGTTCGCATCTCTTACCGGCATTGTGAAGAACCTGACCCTTAGCAATGTGTCCATTTCCGCCAACGGTTCGAATGTGTGGGCCGGTGCGCTGGCTGGAAGTATTGCGGGCAGCGGAAGAGTCGAAGATGTTGCCGTTGATGGATTTATTTTTACTGGCTCCGGTGAGTTGATCGTTGGTGGCCTTGCAGGGAGTACAAGTTCAGGCGGAGTATTAGGTGCCAACGGTATTGCGTTTGAAAAGAATACGACAGTAAAGAATGCAAATATCACGGTGACCGCCACAGGAAGCTCCTATATAGGCGGTGTAAACGGCTATAGTAGTGGTTGGCATAGCATTAACAATGTGGATGCTGCCAATATCACCCTTACGATTACGGCGAATGCAGCCAGTTCGGTGGGCGGTTTCTTCGGTGGCGATTACGTTGGTGGCGCTTATAACTACAGAGATTGCGATGTAAAAAATCTGGAGATCACGTTGGCTGGCGCAGAAAAGGTCAATGCCGGCGGTTTTGCCGGTTATCCGGGAGGGTCTACTTGTTTTGGTAATTCCAGCGAAAGATGGGATGGAGGAATCAATGATTGTACCACCCATGGAACGATCACCAATAACAATACCAGCGCTGACAGTATGCTGGGCGGTTATTATGGTGTTGTAACAGGTGGTGACCGCAAATTTTTCAACTGTATAGCCGATGTGGATATTACATCCTCGGTCGGAACCGTTGGAGGTTTTTTTGCTGAGGCAACAGCGGATAGTGTTGCACAGATTTATAACAACTGTGTGGCAAAGGGCAATGTCAACGGAGCCGTGGCTGGCAGCTTTGCGGGTGTCACCGGCACCAGCTGCACCTACAACGCCTGCGGCTATGGCACCGTGGCGGGACAGTCCTTCTTCGGTACGGCGAATCCTCCCACGCAGTATGCGCTGAAGCTTGACCTGCAGGGCGGAACGGGCATCCAGAACATCGTCACCGCGCCGCAGGCGGAGAGTACCTTTAACCCGGCGCTCAAGCAGTATCAGCCCACCCGCGAGGGGTATAAGTTTGTGGGCTGGGTGGCGGACGCGGCGACTACTGAGCCGCTTGTCACCAGCTTTACGCTGAACGAAAATACTGATAACTCTACCCTTTATGCGGTATGGGAGCTGCTTCCGGTGGTAACGCCTCCGGCAGACGAGCCTGCGCCTGCGCCGGAACCGGACGAAGAGCCCGCCGCTCCTGCCCATGAGCCCATCCGCCGCCAGCACACTACGGCGGTGGAGGATACCACCGACACAGCGGACACCACAAAGGCTGACGAGGCCAAGACCGATGCCGTCACCTCCGCCAAGACCTTCGACGCGGGTGTCGCCGTCTACGGCGCGATGGCTGCGCTGTCCCTGACCGGCACGGCATGGGTCGCACGAAAGAAATTCTGATTTCAAGGTACATAAAAAGAGACGCCACAGGCGTCTCTTTTTTCAGTAATTCTCCGCGTAGACCTCGAAATAGCTCTGGGGATGGCTGCAAACGGGGCAGATGTCCGGCGCCTTCGTGCCCA
>CAZSTD010000211.1:0-3054 GCA_964609645.1 uncultured Blautia sp. | reverse complement strand
GATACCTGCATCGGAAAGTGCACGGCGTACCGGATCTGCTGTCATTTCTACTAAGTCATGTGTCAGTTCATCAAATTTTGCTCTTGTAAGGTTCATATCGAAGTGTTTCGGACCTTCTGCTGTAGCAGTGATGAATGGCAGGTTGATGTTTGTAGTTGTTGCAGAGGAAAGTTCTTTTTTCGCTTTCTCAGCTGCTTCTTTTAATCTCTGAAGTGCCATCTTGTCATTGCTCAGGTCAACACCTTCTGCTTTCTTAAACTCAGCGAGCATATAATCTGTAACTTTCTGGTCAAAGTCATCACCACCAAGACGGTTATTACCTGCTGTGGAAAGTACTTCGATAACGCCATCACCGATCTCAATAACAGAAACGTCGAATGTACCGCCACCTAAGTCGTATACCATGATCTTCTGTTCTTTTTCATTGTCAAGACCGTATGCAAGAGCTGCTGCTGTCGGCTCGTTGATGATACGTTTTACATCAAGACCTGCGATCTTACCAGCATCTTTAGTAGCCTGACGCTGAGCATCGTTGAAATATGCCGGAACAGTGATAACTGCTTCTGTAACTTTTTCGCCAAGGTATCCTTCTGCATCCTTTTTCAGTTTCTGAAGGATCATTGCAGAGATTTCCTGTGGGGAGTATTTTTTATCTTCAATCGTTACACGGTAGTCAGAACCCATCTCTCTTTTAATAGAAGAAATTGTTCTCTCTGCGTTTGTAACTGCCTGACGTTTTGCAGGTTCACCTACTAAACGTTCTCCTGTCTTTGTGAAAGCTACAACAGATGGTGTTGTTCTTGCGCCTTCTGTATTTGCGATAACTGTCGGCTGTCCACCTTCCATTACGGCTACACAGCTATTTGTTGTACCTAAGTCAATACCAATGATTTTTCCCATAATCTTTTCCTCCTAGATCTATTCTGCTAAATTTTGTGATCTTTCGATTTTTTATTTCCGTACTCAGTTCTTTTCGATCAGTTAGCGACCTTTACCATACTGTGACGGACTACAACATCTTTATAAGTATATCCCTTCTGGAATTCTTCTACTACGATATTTTCGGCAACTTCCTCATCCTCTACATGCATCACTGCGTTATGGAAGTTTGGATCAAATTCCTGGCCAACAGCCTCGATCGGTTTCACGCCCAGCTCATCTAAGGTTGTCATAAGCTGTTTGTAGATCATTTTGATCCCTTCTGCAAAGGAATCACCTTCCGGTGCCTGTGCCAGACCTCTTTCGAAGTTATCCACAACCGGAAGCATCTTCTCTACGATGTCTTTCGCTCCGATCATGTACATGTTTGATTTCTCTTTCTCCGTTCTTTTACGGTAGTTGTCGAACTCAGCCATGCTTCGTTTCAGTCTGTCTGTCAGCTCCTCGATCTGCTGCTCAGATTTATCTTTTTTCTTTTTGCCAAAGAAAGAAGTTTTGGATTTTTCTTCTTTTTTATCATCGGAAGAAGCATCGTCATCCTCTGTCTGGATCTCCTCCGCCGTTGCTTCATTGTTCTGCTCAGCTTCAGATTCCTTTTCAACAGTTTCTTCTGTCACAGGAGTTTCTGCTGTATCTTCTTCCAAAACTGTGTTCTTTGTTTCTTCTGACACTCTCTATTACCGCCTTTCTAACTCTCTTTCTTAATCAATTCGTCCAACTGGACTTTCAAAGCCTTCAGGCTGTCAACTACATTTTCGTAATCCATTCGCTTCGGTCCTATGATACCGATCGTACCATGTACACCACTTCCAAGTTCATAAGTTGCTGTCACCACACTGCAGTCCTTCATGGTCCGCACAGGCATCTCATCACCGATGTATACCTGAATCCCTGTATTCTCAGTATCAGCCATTCGCTCTTTTACCAAGTCTACAAGATCATGCTTTTCTTCAAATGCGGAAATCAGTTCGCTTGCCTTACTTGTATCTGCAAGTTCCGGATATTTAAAAATATTCGTTGCTCCCGAAGTATATATCTGCATATCGTCTTCATCTACCTGAATGGTCGCTGCCACTGCATCCAGCACTGTGCCGACCACCGAACTGTGTGCACCTGCCTGCTCTTTTAAGCGGGCGATCATTCCCAGGTTGATATCCTGGATCGGAACACCGTTCAGATTGGTATTCAGAAGAAGATTTAATTTCAGGATCGTCTGATCATCCATCTCCTCATCCAGATTGATGATCTGGTTTCGGACAAGATTGTTATCACTCACTACCACCGCGATCAGCTGCAGAGCACTTACTCTGGAAAGCTGGATAAACTTGATCCGGTTCCCACTGTACTGCGGAACTGAGATCATCGTTGCATAATTGGTATTGGAGGCAAGCACCTTCGCTACCTGTTTCAGCATCTTATCCAGTTTGTCAGTCTTCTCGATCATAAGACTTCTGATCTCCTGAACCTCTGATTCCTTTTCTCTCATCAGCTCATCTACATAGAGGCGATAACCTTTATCAGAAGGAATTCTTCCGGCTGAGGTATGCGGCTGTACGATATAACCCATATCGGTCAGATCTGACATCTCATTCCGGATCGTGGCAGAGCTTACATTCAATTCTGCAAACTTGGAAATGGTCCGTGACCCAACCGGCTCACCTGTCTCCATGTAGGTTTTGATGATGGCTTTTAGTATTTTTCTTTTACGCTCATCTAATTCCTGCTCCATGAATCTCCACTCCTTTACTGCCTTTCTTTTATCGTTTGTTATTTTTCGAATTGTTAGCACTCAACAAATAAGAGTGCTAACATCTATGTTCATAAGATAGCACTCTTAAAGTTGTTTGTCAATATTATTTTACGAATTTTTTATCTTTTTCCGTATAAGTATCCACAATTCATTCCATATTTTAATGCAGATCGCTGTGAAAGCCCTGCTTGCATCTTTCCCTTCACTTCACTCTATATTTTTGCAGGATCTCAAATGTAACGATCCACAGATATCCTATTTATGTTTATAGCTCTCTATGTGATCCAAAACTTCTTCTGCACTTTCCAAGAAAGTACAAAGCTGCAGATTCTGCTGATCCATAAACCGTTCTTTCGCTGTATGTT
>CAZSTD010000210.1:0-3074 GCA_964609645.1 uncultured Blautia sp. | reverse complement strand
GTTTTGAAGTATTGTTTATCATTTCCTGATACTTATCAGGATGCACCGTTCCATGACGAGAATTGGCAGTTGGTTCGGTATCGTAAGAATAAGAAAGCTTTTGCGTGGACTTATTTCAGAGATGGTAATCTTTGTGTCAATGTAAAGGTAGATCCCGAATGGAGAGATCTGTGGAGGCAGACATATGTGTCAGTGCTCCCGGGATATCATCAGAATAAGGAGCATTGGAATACTATTATTTTGGATGGCACGATTCCGGTAAAAGAGATCAAAAGAATGATTGCGGAAAGTTATGATTTGATATGTGGAGGAAAATAAATGATGAATATACAGATATTTGGAACAAAAAAATGCAATGATACAAAGAAGGCAGAGCGTTATTTCAAGGAGCGTGGTATTAAGTACCAGTTCATTGATATGAAAGAAAAAGGTATGAGCAAAGGTGAATTTACATCTGTAGCTCAGGCTAATGGCGGTATCGAAAATATGATTAACCAGGCTTGTAAGGACAAGGATATACTGGCCCTGATCAAGTATATTGCTGCGGAAGATAAATTGGAAAAGATTCTCGAAAATCCGCAGGTGATCAAGACTCCGGTGGTTCGAAATGGAAAGCAGTCGACATTGGGGTATATGCCTGAGGTTTGGAAGGGCTGGAAATAAAAACGAGAGGTTGATTGTATGCCGTTTAAAATAGTGCGTAATGATATTACCAAAATGAACACAGAGGCCATTGTAAACACTGCTAATGATCATGCGACTGTCGGTACAGGATGTGATTATGCAGTATATATGGCAGCAGGGTATGATAAACTTTTGAAGTATAGAGCGGAAAAGATAGGGTTTGTTTCTGAAGGGGATGCCTTTATCACACCCGGTTTTAAGCTGCAAGCAAAATACATTATCCATGCAGTGAGCCCATTGTATATGGGAGGAAATCAAGGAGAAGAGGGTAAACTGCGTTCCTGTTATAGAAGGAGTCTTCAAATTGCGAAAGAGTATAATATAAAATCTATTTCGTTTCCGCTTATTTCTACCGGAGGATTTGGTTATCCGAAGGAAGAAGGAATGCGTATTGCAGTAGATGAGATCAATGCATTTCTTTTGGAAAATGAAATGCAGATATATTTGGTAGTCTTTGATACCAAAGCGACTACGCTTGGAGAAAAGATATATCCGGATCTGGAAGCATACATTGATAATAATTATGTCCAGGACAAGCGCGAAGAGGAATACGGCACTTATCGTTTTAATGTCCGGCTGAGAGCTTCCATGTCTAGTATGGATAAATGCGAAGATAATTCTTATTTTGATTTTGAAGAGCAGCATGAGAGTAAGCTTGAGGAAAGGATGAAGCATGTTTCAGACACCTTTTCTCAATATCTGATGTATCTGATTCAGGATAAAAAGATGGAGAACGTCGAAGTTTATAAGAGAGCGATCGTTGATAAGAAGACCTTTTCAAAGATAAAAAACAATGTAGATTATCATCCTCAGAAGATTACAGCGTTATGCCTTTGTATAGGTGCGAAGCTGAATTTGGATGAGTCAAAGGATTTGCTGGCAAGAGCAGGCTATGCATTGTCTCCTTGTGATAAGACAGATATTATTTTTTCGTATTTTATTGAGAATGAAATATATGACATGATTGAGCTGGACATTCAGCTGGAGGAGCATGGTCTTCCTTGCATGATTTCATAGTTTTGATACATATTTTAGGGTCGCTCTGTGAGCGACCTGTTTTTGGATAGTCTAAGGTATAATGGGTTCATCAAGAAAGGCACAAAACAAGTGCTGCGGAATAAGGAGGACAAACATTATGCGCAAAGGATTAACAGAAATAGTTTTTATTTTAGACAGAAGTGGTTCGATGAGTGGGTTGGAAGCAGATACGATTGGCGGATTCAATTCCATGATTGCAAAACAGAAAAAAGAGGACGGAGAGGCGTATGTTTCGACAGTCCTTTTTGACGATCAGTGCGAAGTGCTTCATGATAGAGTGCCAATGGATAAGGTACCGGTAATGACGGAAGAAGAGTATTATGTAAGAGGCTGCACGGCGCTTTTGGATGCGGTTGGCGGAGCAATTCATCATATTGCAAATGTACATAAGTATGCGAGAGATGAGGATAGACCGGAAAAGACATTGTTTGTAATTACAACTGATGGAATGGAGAATGCAAGCAAGCGTTATTCCTATGAAAAGGTGCAGGCAATGCTTAAGAAGGAGCAGGAGAAATATGGTTGGGAATTTATTTTCATCGGAGCAAATATTGATGCTGTTCAAGAAGCAAAGCGATTTGGAATTCGAAAAGAGCGTGCAGTAAATTATGTACACGATGAAATTGGAACAGAGGCAGTATATCGATCGGTAAGCAAAGCTGTATGTGCTATGAGAATGGCAGATGCGTCCTGTGCAGGAAGCGCCATCGATGAATGTGATTGGGAAGCGGATATTAATATTGATTATATTAGACGTGGTGGTAAGAAGGGAGACAGACGATAATGGCAATTTTAGGGGCAGTATTAGGCGATATTTTGGGTGCTCAATATGAGTTTGACAGACCAAAGGATCTGGATTGGAAAAATGTGCCATTGCTCGGCGATCATGGTGTCGGATTTACCGATGATTCCGTTATGGCTTTGGCAATAAAGAAGGCATTAGATGAAGATTTGGACTTAGCTGAAACAATGGTAGATGTAGGAAGGCGTTATCCGCTCTGTGGCTATGGTGGAAGATTCTATTATTGGATTTATGAGGATGATCATGCACCATATAATAGTTGGGGAAATGGTTCTGCTATGAGAGTGGCTTATGTGGGAGAATTCTATGATGATTATGAGATGATGCAGGAAATGGCTGCTAAGACTGCAAAAGTGTCTCATGATCATCCGGAAGGAATTAAAGGTGCGGTTGTGACGGCTACTTGTATCTGGATGGCAAGACGTGGTAAGAGAAAAGATGAGATTTATGATTATGTTTTAAAAGAGTATCCGGCAGAACAATATCCATTTAGCATAGATAAGGATATGGAATATCTTCGTAAACATTATAAGTGGACAGAGAAGTGTTC
>CAZSTD010000209.1:0-3113 GCA_964609645.1 uncultured Blautia sp. | reverse complement strand
GCTGGAAAAAAGCTCCTTCACCCTCTCCTGCGACAGCCGCAGCGTACGGCTGAGCCGGAAGGAATTCGACATGATGGAACTGCTGATGCGCAACCGCAGCGTTGTGCTCACCAAGGAAACGCTGCTGGTAAAGCACTTGTTTCTGCAGGTCCTCAGTTATAATTTCCAACTGATAAACCAAAATACTGCCTCATCTTCTTTTGAAGATGAAGCAGTATTTTTTTGTTGCCACGCATCTGTAAAAAGCTACCAGTGGCAGGTTTTGTAGATTTTCCATCCATTATGCAGAATGTGTCAGTTTTCGGATAGCTTCCGCAGCTTTTTCATAGACTGGAACTGGAACTCCATATTCTAGTCCCATCCGTATCACTTCATAGACAAGTCCATCTACTTCCGACTGTTTTCCTGCCATAATGTCTCGCTGCATAGATGTGGTTGCTTCCGGCAAAAGTTTTTCCAGGATTTTCAAATTCACTTCCACCATATCTTTCTCAAAAGGAATATCCATTGCATCTGCCAGTGCCGCAATCTCCTGGATCATAGCCTTAAACATTTCTCTGGGCTCTCCCTCTTTTTGAAAATCCCCTGCAGTCGCATGATAATAAAGGCCTGCAGCTCCAATTGGTGACACATAAGAAAATTTTTCCAAAGCTTCTCTGCGGATATTCGATGACAGAGTCGCATCGATCTTACACTCACAAAGGTCTTTTTTTATCTGTTCTAATACCGGAGTGTATTCTTCTTTCTCTCTCACGCCAAATACAATGCGAAGGATCTCTCCATGCTGGATCAGCATCCCAGGTTCCTTGATATTGGCTGATACATAAATGCATCCATCTGTTACCAACAACTGTGGCAGTTCCTTTTGCATCCTGCTTCCTGTTCCAAAAATATTTAAGATTGGAATCACAATGGTCTCTGGTTTTGCAATCTTTCTAATAAACGGTATGGTTTCCTTTAATGAATATCCTTTTACACAGACAAAGATCACATCTGGTCTAAGAGTGCTGTCTGTCGGATACTCCTCCATAGAAAAGGCTGGGATACGCATAGTTTCACTTCCATTTTCCCATAACTTCTCCAAATTCAGACCGTGTATCTGGATTTCCTCAAGGTGTCTTCCACGTGCGATCAGAGTGACGTCCTTTCCTGCTTTTTTCATGTAATGTCCAACAACTCCGCCAGTTCCCCCTGCACCAATGATCAAATATTTCATGATTTTTTTCTCCTTTGTTAAGACTCATGTACGTGTTTAGATTCATGCTCGTGTTTAAATTCGTGTATATGTTTAGGTTTGTGTACGCTGCATCAAAAAATCCAGGTCTTGTGACCTGCCGCGTTTTCTGCTCGGGGCGCGCATCCATTATCCGCCATTCGCGAAAACTCGCCTTCGGCTCAGACAGTTCGCTCGGTGGCGGAAATTAGCGCGGTGCCCTCGCGACGAAAGCCTTGCGAAGGTCACTTCGTACCTGATTTTTTTGCCTGCAGCTGTATCTTTACCTCACATGACTAAAGTTACATACTTACAAACACTTTAAGGTATCAGGCCAAATATCAGCAGATATGCCTGTAACTTAGAATAGCACAGTTTTACATATTTATATTATACCATATGTACTTGTTTTTAACAGACATTCGTTCTGAATCTCTGCAAAAAAATTGCGCATCTAACTCATCACTTAAGTAACGAGAATGCGATGCGCCGTTATTCAAGACTTGCTAATTGTACATCAGATGTGGAATATCATTATTGTTCACGAATAATAGCAATATTCTAAAAAGCACATGATCGAACACACAATGAACGCGACCATAGGTGTAATGTCAATATTCTAAATGATCCAATATCTTTTATTGACAAACTTACCAATTTCCCATAGCATAGAAGCAGAAATCTTTTTTGTCATTCCTTACCAGTTGTAAGGAATATTGCGCATATGTATTTTTTTGTGCGTATACATATATCATATATATAGAAGGAAAAATTCATGGAACGATTTCTCACATTTGAAATAAAAAAAGACTATTCCTCATACACTATTGGAAGATTTTTAAAGGAACAGGTTCATCTTACCAAGCGCCAGATCAGTCAAATGAAGTTCCGGCCAGATGGGATAACAAAAAACGGAATGCGCTGTCGTGTAACAGAACGCTTATCTACAGATGACATTCTACAAATATGTCTGGAAGAAAACAACATAGCATCTTCGCATATCGAAAATTTTTCTACAAGCCCTGACTTTATTACAAAAGACTCTTTATATGCAGATTTCTCTCACGGTCATTTTTGTCAACCAATCCTTGAGATATTATATGAAGACGAAGACTTTTTAGCCGTCAATAAGCCTGCTGGCATGGTAACTCATCCCACTGGTATACACTATGCAGACAGCCTAACCAATCTGGTTGCTGAATATTTTCAAAAAAAGGGACAATCCATCTGCCTTCGCCCTATCGGTCGGTTGGACAAAGAAACTTCCGGTATCGTCATTTTTGCCAAAAATCAGACCACTGCCTCCAGATTGCAAAAAGCAGGTTCACCCTGGCAATTGAAAAAGCAATATCTGGCTGTTGTTTCAGGTGCGCTTCCCATCGATTTTCCTATTGAAAGCTCCATACAAGGAAGAAAATCTTTGTGGCATACGATAAATATTCCACTGATCCAAGATCCAGATGAACCCCTAAAAATGTGTATTTCAAGAAATCCTAATGATCCCAGTGCCAAATGTGCCATTACTCATTATCGCACTCTTTTTTCCTGTTCAGAATGGTCACTGGTAACGCTAAAACTAGAAACAGGACGTACACATCAGATCCGTGTACATATGGCTTCCATCGGACATCCATTGCTTGGTGATACTCTTTATAACGCAGAAGGTAGATCGCTTGCATCCCCCTCTTTTTCAAGAGCGGCGCTTCACGCCTGGCAAGTCACTTTTCAACATCCTTTTTCTGAAAAAGAACTTACCTTGGAAGCTCCCTTTCCAGAGGATTTCTCTGTCATAAAAAATTTTTTATAAAATAAACCCTGAAGTAAGTCACATAAAAATTGCGACTGGCTTCAGAGCTTATTTTTATTCGCTCACTATATTTTTATTAAATGAATGATCTTT
>CAZSTD010000208.1:1677-3115 GCA_964609645.1 uncultured Blautia sp. | reverse complement strand
GACTCGAAAGGAATTTATTATGAAAAGAAAATTAATTGCCGGACTTTTACTTACTCTTAGCATGACAACTGTCTGTCCTGCTGCCTACGCTTCCACAGCTCACTATTCAGACAGCAGTGTTGTTGGCGCTGATTCCGGATGGACAGACTGGGACAGCAACTGGGAAACAATGGCATCCGATTTTACTAAAGTATCCCTTACTCCTGGTGCAGACGATACACAGTTAAACTTCGCATGGTACAGCGAAAAAGGTGACAGCGAAGCAACTCCTGTTGTTCATTTCGGCACAGACAAAGAGAATCTTGAAACTTTCGAAGGTGCTTTCGGAGATGTAGATCAGGATCTTACCGGAGATACCGCTTACGAATACAACCATGTAACAGTTACAGGTTTGGAGCCTAATACCACTTACTACTACACAGTTGAAAAAAATGGCGAGCAGACCGAAGTTTGTGAGTATACTACTCAGAGTACAGATACCGTCAAAATCCTTTATGTCGGAGATCCTCAGATCGGTGCTTCCAAAGGTCAGACACAGGGAAGCGAAGAGCTAGTCAACGATTCCGGCGTCGCTAACACAGCAGCCAAAAATGATGGTTTTTCCTGGAACCGTACTTTAAATGCTGCTCTTTCTGAAAATCCAGATATCAATTTCTTGATCTCCGCAGGTGACCAGGTCAACAAAACTGGCGAACCAAAAGAAGAAGAATATGCTGCTTATCTGAGCGCGGATGCTCTGGAAAGTCTTCCTGCTGCAACTACGATCGGTAACCACGATTCTTTAAACCCTGACTATTCTTACCATTTCAACAATCCGAATGCTACCGAAAATGGACAGACTGCTGCTGGCGGAGATTACTATTACTCCTACGGCGAAGGACTTTTCATCGTATTAAACACAAACAATTACAACGTTGCAGAACATCAGAATACGATCGAAGAAGCGATCAGTGCATATCCAGATGCAAAATGGCGTGTGGTAACCATTCATCAGGACATTTATGGATCCGGTCTTGATCACTCCGATACAGACGGTATGATCCTGCGTACACAGCTCACTCCTGTATTTGATGCAAATGATATCGATGTTGTTCTGCAGGGACACGATCATACTTACAGCCGTTCCAAAATGCTTTACGGAGACGGACAGACACACGGAAATTATGAATTCAGGCTCAATGAAGAAGGCACTGACTATGACTGGGATCATGCAACAAATGTAGATACTTCTGAACAGATCGCACTTTTCCCAGAAGAAGGTGACACAGATGCGCAGGAAGCTCTCGATGCATTCCAGCAGGATAACAACTGCTACACGATCGAAGACATCGACGGAAATAATGTAACCGACCCACAGGGTATCCTTTATATGACAGCAAACTCCGCATCCGGATCTAAATATTATGAACTGCTCTCCACTCAGCAGGACTATATAGCT
>CAZSTD010000208.1:0-1577 GCA_964609645.1 uncultured Blautia sp. | reverse complement strand
GATGCATCTGACAGCGAATCATGAAAAAGGTAACTTTCACCGGGCTGCTTTCACACAAAAAGGCAGTCCGGTATTTCATCTATCTGCTGCTTATTGTTTTATTCAGTATTTTTGTGTTCCGTCTAAATCAGGTAAAAAAGACAGAGCTGGTTGTCCGCACTGGGCAAACCTTCGAAAAAGCCAAGGTTCAGGAAATCCTTCAAGATAACCTGGATGCGAACGGTACCCGCGTCGGCGAGCAAAAAGTCCGAGTGCTGATGCTCACAGGTGAGAAAAAAGGCGAACTTCTGGATGTGACCAGCAGCTCCGGTTATCTCTTTGGCGCTGCCTGCAAGCCCGGAATGAGAGTCATCATCATGCAAAGTGTCGCAGGAGAAACAACCATCGCCAGTGTCTATGCTCAGGACCGAGAAGCTGTCATTTATATTTTTGCACTTCTGTATCTTTTGGCATTATGTATCATCGGCGGAAAACAGGGATTAAAAGGGTGTTTAGGATTAGTATTCACCTTTTTCTGTGTGATATTTGTTTATCTTCCCCTTGTTTACCTGAAATATTCTCCGTTTTGGAGCGCAGTCTTTATCTGTTTCCTCACAACCCTTGTCACCATGTATTTGATCGGAGGTCCTACCAGAAAGACCATTGCAGCTACTTGCGGAACGTTAAGCGGAGTGGTCCTCGCAGGGATCTCTGCCTGGTGCTTCAGCAAAGCATCTGGCATTTCCGGATACAATGTCTCGGATATCGAAACACTGATGACTTTATGGAACACAAACCGAATCCAGGTAGGAGGACTGCTGTTTTCCGGTCTTCTGATCTCATGTCTCGGTGCAGTTATGGATGTTGCCATGTCCATAAGCAGTTCCATTGATGAGATCTACAAACAGAATCCTACTCTCTCCAGAAAAGAACTCTTTAAGGCCGGCATGAGAGTCGGCAGGGATATGATGGGAACAGACAGCAATACCCTGATCTTAGCCTTCGCAGGAAGCAGTGTCAGCACACTTCTCCTCGATTATGCATATGATCTTCCTTATCAGCAGATCATAAATTCCAACAATATCGGAATCGCCATCATGCAGGGACTGGCAGGAAGTTTCGGCATTGTACTTTCCGTCCCTCTTACCGTATTTATCTGCAGTGTCCTCTTTCGCAGCAAGCACCAACAGACATCTTAATGTAACAAATAGCACTATATAGCAGCTGCTATAGGATAAACAGCTGCGACAGAGCAACAGGTGCGAAGTGACCTTCGCGAGGCTTTCGTCGCGAGGGCACCGCGCTAATTTCCGCCACCGAGCGAACTGTCTGAGCCAAAGGCGAGTTTTCGCGAATGGCGGATATATTTATGCGAAACTCCCTATTTTTTCATTGCACATTTTTTTCAGATTCGTTATAATTTATAGATAATGTCGTAAAATTTGTGATGTATCTTCCATCTCTGAAATGGTTATATATTTGCGGCGAAAACCCACATGCTTGCGTGTGGGATGAAAGCCGCTTTTCTTTTTCTTGACATCTGCGTAGAATAAATATATAATCTACGTATAATTAAAATGCAGAAAGGAATAAACTAT
>CAZSTD010000207.1:0-3168 GCA_964609645.1 uncultured Blautia sp. | reverse complement strand
GTGACTGTGTCGGTTCCTGTATGGCTTTGTATCTGTATGTAAAAACCTATTATCCAAAGATTGCTGTGGATGTCTATCTGGATCATCCAAAGCCGGTATTTGAACATATCGATTGTATGGATGAGATCAAGATGGAACTGGATGGGGAGAAAGAGTATGATCTTTTTGTCACCTGTGATGTAAGCGCGCGCGATCGTCTTGCGTTGGCAGGTCCGTATTTTGATACTGCCAAGAAGACAGCATGTATCGATCATCACATCAGCAATCCAGGTTTTGCACAGGTGAACCATATCCGGGGAGATGTCAGCTCAGCGAGCGAAGTGCTGTACGGGCTTTTAGATCCGGAAAAGATAGACACTGCTATCGCAAAGTCAATCTATACAGGGATGGTTCATGATACGGGTGTTTTCCAGTATTCCTCCACTTCACCGGAGACAATGAGGATTGCTGGAGAATTGATGAAACATGGTTTTAATTTTAGCAAGATCATAGACGAATCTTTTTATCAGAAGACATATGTTCAAAATCAAGTGATGGGACGCGTTTTGGCAGAAAGCATTTTGCTTTTGGACGGAAAATGCATTGTCGGATATCTGAAGAAAAAAGATATGGATTTCTATGGTGTGGACGGCAAGGATCTGGATGGTATTGTCAGCCAGCTGCGCCTGACACAGGGAGTGGAAGTTGCGATGTTCCTCTATGAGACACAGTCTCAGATCTTTAAGGTTTCCCTTCGCTCGAATGGGAAAGTGGATGTAAGTAAAATTGCAGTTTATTTTGGCGGCGGCGGACATATGCGGGCTGCAGGATGCGATCTGCAGGGGTGCGTATATGATGTGATCAACAATGTCACTGCTGAAATCTGCAAACAGATCGAGGAGATAGACATCTGATGGATGGAATAATTGTGATCCGCAAGGAAAAAGGATACACTTCTCATGATGTGGTTGCTAGACTCAGAGGCATCCTTCATATGAAAAAAATTGGTCATACTGGAACGCTAGACCCGGAAGCGGAAGGTGTACTTCCGGTAGCTCTGGGAAAAGCGACCCGTCTGGTGGATATGCTCACAGAGAAAGAAAAAACATACGAGGCGGTTATGCATCTTGGTGTGGTCACAGACACGCAGGACATGACTGGAACGATCCTTTCCCAGACAGAAGCGATGCCGTCACCAGAGCAGATCCAGGAAGCGGCGAGATCTTTTGTGGGCGATCATATGCAGGTGCCGCCTATGTATTCTGCGTTGAAAGTCAATGGAAAGAAACTTTATGAGCTTGCCAGAGAGGGGAAGACGGTAGAGCGAAAGGCCAGACCGGTACATTTCTACGAGATAGAGATCCTTGAAATAAAAATTCCGCTGGTACGTTTTCGGGTAACCTGCAGTAAGGGAACGTATATCCGGACATTGTGCCATGATATCGGTGAGAAATTGGGATGCGGAGCAGCTATGGAAACATTGCTTCGTACCAGAGTGGGAAGATTTGATCTGGAAGATGCTGTCATGCTGGCGCAGGTGGAGGAAGCTGTGCAGGATGGCAGGATAGAAGATCGCGTTTTAGGCATAGAAGAAATTCTATCAGAATATCCACGTGTGTGCTGCAAGAAAGAAGGAGACCGGCTTTTGGCAAATGGAAATCCTTTGGTACAGGCGATGGTCACAGCGCAGGAGAGATCTGGTTGGATCCGGATGTGCAGCAGCGACGGCTCTTTTGTAGGAGTCTATCAGTGGGATGAAAAAAAAGACAGGTATTTTCCTGTAAAAATGTTTTAGATTAAACGATTAAACGAGACAATGACGACATTTTAGGAGATGCGATGAAATATATAAGGATTGAGAGTGAGTTTCCCAAAATTTCAAACAGTGCAGTGACGATTGGGAAGTTTGACGGTGTACACCGTGGACATCAGAAGCTGATCAATAAGATTATTGAGCAGAAAAAGAATGGTGCACAGGCGGTGGTCCTGGCGATCGGGACTGCTCCAAGAACAATCCTCACAAAGGAAGAAAGATGCCATTTTTTGGAAAGCATGGGGGTTGATATTCTTTTAGACTGCCCTCTTGCGGACAGGATCCGATATATGAAAGCGAAGAACTTTATACGGGAGATCCTAGTGGAAGATCTGCAGGCAAGTTATGTGGCAGTTGGAGAGAATTTCCGATTTGGCCATGAAAGGAAAGGTACGATAAATACGCTGAGACAGTATGGCGACAGATATGGATATCATACAGAGATCATCTCCAAAGAAATGGATGAACGCAGAAGGATCAGCAGTACCTATGTGCGAGAAGAACTGAGCAAAGGAAATATGGAGAAATTTCATTTCCTGATGGGAACGGACTATACGGTGGAAGGGATTGTGAAACATGGACGCGGGATTGGAAATAAGTTCTTACTTCCGACCACAAATCTGCTCCTCCCGGAAGAAAAGCTGACCCCGCCAAAGGGAGTTTATGTTACTGTTTCTAATTTTAAAGACAGAGTTTATCAGGGGATCACAAACATAGGATATAAACCAACCATAGGCGGAGAAACATCTATGAGTGTGGAGACATATTTGCTTGACTGCGAAGAAAATCTGTATGGGAAATTCTGTAAGGTAGATTTCAAGACGTTTTTGCGCCCGGAAGAAAAATTTGCTTCCTTGGAGGCGTTAAAAGAGCAGATTGAACAAGATGTACAAAAAGCCAGAGAATATTTTTTATAAAAAAAACAGTTTACAGGCTAAGATCAATGTGCTATACTAACCAAGGTGAATTCAGCCCATGTTCAGGGACAGGATACTCCGACCATCCCTTAATATGAGGCGGTCCAAAAGAATAATATAGAATATAGGAGGAAATCAAAATGATTTCAAAAGAAAAAAAAGCAGCGATCATGAAAGAATATGCAAGATGCGAAGGTGACACAGGTTCACCGGAAGTACAGGTAGCAGTTCTTACAGCAAGAATCCAGGAATTAACAGCACATTTACAGAATCACCACAAAGATCATCATTCAAGACGTGGTCTGCTTAAAATGGTTGGTCAGAGACGTGGACTGTTAGCATACCTGAAGAAAACAGATATCGAAAGATACCGTGCACTGATTGAAAGATTAGGCTTAAGAAAATAATTTGGCCTTTTAGTATGCGGAAGGGGCGGATTTCCATACGCCCCCAATTTTA
>CAZSTD010000206.1:0-3194 GCA_964609645.1 uncultured Blautia sp. | reverse complement strand
CGGTTGTACACACGGATACCGGCCTCGATGGCCCGCTTGTTGGCGGTGTCCAGTGCCAGAGGCACGTTGTCGAAGTTCTCCTGCAACAGCTTGACCGCCCAGGTCATCAGCTCGGGGCCGTTGGACTCGGCAGGGCCGATGTTCACATCCAGATAGGTGGCACCGGCCTTGATCTGCTCGGCGGCACGCTTCAGGATGGGTTCGGGGTTCATGGTGTTCATGGCCTCGCGGATCACGGGGCTGATGCAGTGGATACGCTCGCCGATGGTGACGAACTTGGGGGAGTTGGGGTCACGCTGCTTGTAGCTGACACCCATATCCACTTTCTCGATCTTGGGGATGGACATGGCGATCTTCTCGAAGTCCAGCGGTGCATCGGCATCCACGGTCTTCTTCTCGTCCACGGGCTTCTTGGTGGCGGCCACGGCCTCGGCAGCCTTGATATACTCGCCGTCGCGCAGGTACTTCACCAGCTCCACGGCCTCGCGGGTGCCGACCACCACGTTCCACTCGGGCAGCTTATCCTGAATGTCGCCCTTCATCACGGCGGCCTTGCCGGGGATGATCAGGGTGCGGTTGTTGATCTTGCCGGCGATGTCGTACTCATCAAAGAACTTCTTGATGGAGCCGGAGGAGAACTTACCGGCGGCCCACGCGGTCAGCACGGACATACCGGACGCGTCGGTGATCAGCAGGTTCACGGGCACCTTGGAGCGCTCCAGCTCGCCGGACACCAGGAAGTAGGTCAGGGCGAAGTCCACCGTCAGGGCGCAGGGATCGTCGGGCGTTGCGCCGTTGATGGGATAGATGCCCGGCTCCACCTTCATGGGCTTCTGAGGATCGGTGAACACGTTCTGACGCAGGCCGTACAGAGGCAGCGCCTCGGCATAGCCCATGGTGTTCATCACCACAATGGAGCCGTACTTCATGGTGAACACGGAGGCCAGCGCGGTCTGCATATGGGTGTCGTTGGGGCAGAGCTTGCTCAGGTTCACCAGAGAGGGATAGCCGAAGGTACGGTCGCCGTCCTTCAGGGCGGTGCGGCGCACCAGCACGGCGTTGGCGAAGGTCTCCTTCACGGTGGCGGCGGTCACGTCCAGCACCAGATTCTTGTTGTCCAGCTTCTCCAGCGCGGCCACGGTGTCGTGCAGCTCGGAGAGATCCGCGCCCTTGACGCCCAGCACCACACCGGCCTCCACGGCCAGGGCGCTCATAGCCTCGTAGTTATCCTTGCTGGCACCGTTCAGGATGGGCTTCACATCGCCGCAGGCGGCCAGCGCCAGCTTGGCGTTGTCCACGCTGTCGGTGTCGATGATCACGGCGCGCTCAGCGGCAGCGGCCTTCTTGCACAGCTCAGCCAGACGTGCACCGTCACCGGCATCGTGCACCAGCAGGAACTCCACATACTCACGCTCGCCGATACGCTCGTAATCCACAGCCTTGACCTCGGCCAGCTTGGCATCCACAGCGGCATCGTCCATGCAGGTGCACAGGGACACGGCAAAGCGGTTGCGGTTGACGAAGGTCTTTTCATGGCGCATCATCACGGTCTCGCCGCCCAGCTTCAGGCCGCCGACCTCGATGGTCTTCATGGGAGGCGCGGTAGCCTCGCTCAGCAGGGCGATGGCCTCCTCGGACATATAGGGGCACTTCTCGATGGGCAGCGCACCCTGCGCCACCTTCATGCAGAATGCCATACAGGTGGGAACGCCGCACTCCTTGCAGTTCTTCTTGGGAGACAGCTTGAAAATATCTAAACCCTTAACAGCCATTGTATGCTTTCCTCCTTTCCGAATCAGACCAACGCGCCGATCATGGCGGCGATGGTACGGACAGCCTCAGGATGCCGCATGATGACGGCATCGGAACCGCTGGCCAGCACGGCGGCGGCGGTAACGATCTCCATCTCGATGCCGCGCTCCTCCTGATTGCCCCACTCGGGCATATCAGCCTCAGGCATGATGGACTCCTTCACGCCCCAGGTATCAGAGGACACGGGGGTGATGATGGGCATTTGCAGCATGGTGTCGGACTGGCTCAGCGCGGCATCCTTCACGCGGTCCAGCGTGGAGACCACATACTCGAAGCCGTAGCCGGCGGCGGCGGAGCCGATGTTCATGACGATGGACTGTGCGTTGACGCCCAGCTGGGTCATGACGGTGTTCAGCTGCTTGGCCAGGTTGATGTCCACGGCGGACTCAGCGCCGACCTTCTGGCCGTAGGCCAGACCGGCACCGGCACCGATGGTCTTGTAGTTTTCTTCGCGAGCGGACATGACCAGGATGTTCTTGCCGGCCAGAGCTTCGGAAACCTTGTTCAGCAGCTCAGCGTCCTTCTCGATGTTCTTGCAGCCCATGACGACCAGAGGCATGTCGGTGGCGGCGGCGACGGACTTGACCAGCTCGACGCACTCTTCCACGGACTTGTTCTCACCGTTGGGATCGGCACCGGCCAGATCCAGCGCGATGAAGGAAGCGCCGGACATCGTCTCGACCTTCTTGGCCATGTCGGCAACGGTCTCGCAGCCGGCATAGAATGCCTTCAGGCCTTCGGTGGTGCACATTGCCATACCGGCATCGGTGATCTCCACGCCGATCTTGGGCTTGTTTTCGATGGGCGCATCGAAAGAGTAGAACGGCAGAACATTCTGGCCGCCAAGAACGATGGCCTTGTCACCGGTACCGAGGGTGACGGCATTGATCTTTGCGTTGAACGCCTGCTTCTTGGGTACGAAAGACATGTTTGTTATCCCCCTTAAAAAAATTACTTACAGATTGAGCTTGCGCATGATCTCGTGCAGGGCCACCTTGACGGGTGTGCTGTCCGGCACCTTGGAGCTGGGCCTGCCGTCGCAGTCGTACTGGTAGACAAGCTCGTCCTGGGGCAGAACCCCCAGCAGCGGAAGGTCATGCTTTTGAATTTCTTCCAACACGCCGGAATTGAGTTCCCCATTCGGCGCGCGGTTGACAATAAGATAGAGGCTTTGGGGCTTGAGCTCCAGCTCGCGGATCATCTCCGCCAGTCTGGCCACAGCCTGAATGCCCCGGCGGGAGCAGTCGGAAATCAGCAGCATGGTGTCCACATGGGGCAGCGTCCCGCGGCTGATGTGCTCCAGACCCGCTTCGTTGTCGATGACGACGTAGCGGTAGTTTTTGGCGTACTTGTCCACCTGGGACTTGAGCACGCCGTTGACG
>CAZSTD010000205.1:0-3230 GCA_964609645.1 uncultured Blautia sp. | reverse complement strand
TTATAAGACTTGACCTCAGCGATCCCTTGCACATATTCCAAAACTCTCTCTACCAGCTTGCGATCGGAAGCGTCTTTCATAGGTGCTAACTCTTTCGCCTTTTTCTGCAAATAAGTATTGACTCCAAAGTACAGCGCCACGCCCACAACAGCGATGCCCCCGATGCGAAGGTCAAAAGCACAGATCATCAGTACAACTACGATAGTTGTCAGGATTCCCTGCGTCACCATCATTACAACCCTGGTCACCACATCTGCAAGAGCTTCCATACTGTTAGTCGCCACGGAGGTGATATAGCCAAGACTGTTTTGGTTGAAATAGCCCATCGGCAAGTATTTGAGATGCTCGGCAATTTCAATCCTTTTATCCGCACAGCTACCATAGCCAGCCTCACATTGAAGCATAGTAGAGCGATAATTAGCAAGGGCATTGCCGACAACGCTCACAAGCATAATGCCAAAAGACACCAAAATATGTTTCATAGTCAAGCTATCTGTCAGTACCCCTTGCAAGGTGACTGCGATCGCAGGTATTTTCAAGGCTTCGAGTAAAGCTTTTATCACACCGAGTATGATCGATCGCTGAAATTTTCGCTTATTTGTCTTTCCACAAAAATCAAAAAAACGACTAAAAATCTGGATCATTTTTCAGCCCCTCCTTCCGCAGTATCACGAACCGCTATGTGAGAATGCCACATCTGAGCATATAGACTATCCTTCACAAGCAGTTCTTCATGCTTTCCATTTGCTCTGATGTGACCGTCCTCCACGACAAAGATCTGGTCACTTCCTGTAATGGTAGACAGTCTATGAGCAATGACAAGCAATGTCTTGCCTTTTGTCAGTTTCGCCACAGAAGCCTGGATCAGAGCTTCATTTTCCGGATCTGTAAAGGCAGTTGCCTCATCCAGAATGATGATAGGAGCATTTTTCAGCATGGCACGTGCAATCGCGATGCGCTGCCGTTCGCCGCCGGACAGGTGTCCGCCAGCACCGCCTACGATCGTTTGATAACCATTTTCCAGACTCATAATAAACTCATGACAACCACATTGTTTTGCGGCCTCTATGACTTCCTCATCCGAAGCACTCTGATCACCCATACGTATATTTTCCATAACCGTTGTGTCAAAGAGAAAGTTATCCTGAGAGACATAAGCGATGCGCTGTTCGTAATCTTTCTGGCTCATAGAACGAATATCAGCGTCACCTATCGTAATGCTGCCGCCATTCACATCCCACAGTCCAGCGATCAGCTTGGCAATGGTGGATTTACCACTGCCGGAAGGACCTACCAGAGCATTGGCTGTCCCTTCTTTTATTGTCATATGGATACCGTGCAGGATCTCTTTTTCGTGATAGCCAAAAGTTACATTGTTAAGTTTGATATCATTGGATTTCGGCTGTACAGACGAGACCTCTGGACGCTCCTGTTCTTTTTCTTCCAAAATATCAGTAACTTCACCTATGATCGTTCCAAGTTTCGCAAGATCATCCCCATAAGACATAACAGTTATAAGAGAAGCTAGCAAACCAACCGAAAAGAGGATCACTTGAATAAATGTATCTGCATCCAGTGTTCCCGCTCTGAACAGCAGGCCACCGATCGGCAGCACCGCGATCATTGTGGCAGGGAAAATTGACATAGCAAGGCAAAAGTAGATATTGCAGCGTCGCATCCACTCAATATAGCAGTCTGCCCCTTCCTTGGCCGCTATCACAAACTTATCATAGGAGCTTTGTGCCTTGCCGAAAGCCTTGATAACTTCAATCCCGTTAATATACTCCACCGCTGTATCGTTAAGATTCTTGGTCTTAACGACGGTATTTTGATAACTCTCAGCATATCCCCGAGTCATCAACGCATAGCAACCAAAACCAATCGGCACAGTCACCAAAACAGCCAATGCCATTCGCCAATCCAAAATAAAAAGATAGATAAACAGCGCGATCGGCACTAGAATATTAGATGTAAATTCTGGGATAATATGTGCCATAGTAGTTTCAATGCTGTCAATGCGTTCCACCAGCACGTTTTTCACTGATCCAGAAGGCATATCCAACACTGTTCCCAGTGAAACTCGAGTCAATTTTTCACACACTCGCTTTCGGATATTTCCAAGGACTGCAAAGGTCGCCTTGTGAGAAAGCATAGTAGAAATGCTGTGGAAGCCACAGCGCCCCACCCAGAGTATTGCCATGATCAGACAGTCTTTTAGAAAAATATCCATCTCACGACAGCCTCCCAATAGCTCAGAAATGATCTTTGCCATCACAAAGTAGGGCAAAATACCGCAGACTACACCGCAGACAGCACTTAAAACACTGAGTACATACTGCGGGCGATAGCCCTCGGCAAAATCCCAGATCCACGCCGCCGCAGATCGTTTATGTTGATCGTTCATGTTCTTACCTCCTATCTGTTCGATATTCCCCCGGTGACATTCCAAAAATTTCTTTGAATGCCGCTGCAAATTTACTTGGATTATCATACCCTACGTCTGCTGCCACATCAGCAATCCGTTTTTTTCGTGCAGTAACTAGCGTAGATGCTGCCACATTCATCTTGTAATTGCGGATATAGCTGTAAAGAGGCATACCATAGACACCTTTAAAACCATTTTTCAGCACTCCAACACTGATGTCTACTTCCTTTGCCAATGCCTCAGCAGTGTAATTGACTGCGAGATTTTTCGTCATCAGCCTATGCGCAGCTTTTATCTTTTCAACCTGGCTGGAATAAAAATAAGGCCGCTCATCCTTGTAATCAGTAAGCTCCAACGCACCCAGAAATACCAGCAATTCTATCACCTTGATCTTAAAATAATCCATACGGATTTTCGTGGGGACACTATAAAGCTCAGAAAAAATATGTTCAATAGAACTGTTCTGCCTCAGAACATAGACTTCATCTTTGCCACAAAATTTCTGCGCCAATGCTGAAATATCGACAGATATCGCAGGCATCGCTTCCCGGATCGCAGCTTCAGCTTCATCCAAAAAGAATCCGATGGTAATACCATGATAATGGGAAACAGGAAACTCCACATGACCACTATGATGGACGCGCCTATCTACACGCATATCTCCCGCTTCGATATAATATCTCTTATCCTGTTCGGTGCGGTGCTCAATACGCCCCTCACGGCAGTGATCCACGCAAAAGATCCGCGCAGTGCTGGCGAAATGGCTGTAGCAATGAGCCATGTGAAAATCATTATACATAAGATA
>CAZSTD010000204.1:0-3243 GCA_964609645.1 uncultured Blautia sp. | reverse complement strand
TTCCGGATTTGCCATGATATCCGGATAGATATTTACAAGCAGCATACCGAAAGCGATCGGAACCAGAAGAAGCGGTTCGAATCCCTTTCCGATCGCAAGATAAAGGAATACGCATGCGACCGCGATCATCAGGTAATTGCCCCATGTCAGATTAAAGAATGCTGTCTGCTGAATCAGGTTGGACAATGTTTCTGTTACATAAGACATTTGACTACCTCCCGACTTAGTTCATAGTTGCCAAAGTATCTCCGTTTTCTACAGAGGCACCTTCTGCGATATCAATGCTTGCGATCGTGCCATCCTGCGGAGCTACTACAGGGATCTCCATTTTCATGGATTCAAGTACAACTACGCTGTCTCCGGCTTTCACTGCCTGTCCAACGCTTGCTGTCACTTTGATAACTTTTCCAGGTACGGAAGCTGTTACTTTGATCGCACCTGCGCCTGCTGCTGGTGCTGCTGCTTTTGGAGCTGCCGGAGCTGCTTTCGGTGCTGCCTTTGGAGCTGCTGCTGGAGCGGATACGCTTCCTGTTTCTTCAACAGTTACTTCATATGCTGTACCATTTACTGTGATTGTATAGCTTTTCATCTTAAAATCCTCCTAAATGACAATTTTACCATTCAATATTATCTTTTATTTCTATTTACTTTGCGGATAGAGCGAACAACAAATCCGTCTGTAGTTGTTCCTTCTGCCGCTGCGATCGCTGCCGCGATAACCGCTACCAGCTCGCCATCGTCTGTGACATCTTCTTCGATCGTCTGCACCGGAGCTGGAGCTGCTGTCTGTGTTTCTTTCTGCGCTTTCGCAGCTTTTGCAGCATCTGCTTTTTTCTTTTCCGGAGTCGGGATAAAGCGGAACAGAGAGATCAGAAGGCTGAGCAGGACCAGCATCACGAATACGGTTCCGATTCCCATCGCTGTATTTAATCCAGCTCTTTTTAATGTCTCGCCCATGCTGTACTGTACATCTACAGAAAGGGAAGTCGGTGTTCCTGTAGAGTTATAAACGTATGTGAAATCTGCATCTGCTTTTTCGAATTTCAGAGGAAGGGTAACTACATACAGTCCATCTTCCAAAATCACAGTTGCGTCACCGTTTGAGTCTGTCTTTGCGCCGAGTTCGTCCTTTGAGCTGCCCCATGCCTGCATTGCGCTTGCTGTGAATGCATCCTCAGAGTTCATGTAATTCTCGATATCTTCATCTGTGAGTGCAAGCACTGCCTCTGTGAGCTGTTCTGATGTGGAGACCAATGTGGTCTTTATCGTCTCATCCACCTCATCCTCAGCAAATACCATAGAAGTGCTGCTGAGCATCAATACAGCCATCACGAGAAATGCCATGCAGACAGAAGTTATTTTCTTGAAAGTCTTCATATGCGTCACCTCGCTTAAACCGTTCCGTGTTTCTTAGACGGACGATCTTCCCTTTTTGTGAACAGCATCTCAAATGCGCCGATCGCATATTTTCTTGTATCAGCCGGGCTGATAACTGTGTCAACATATCCTCTTGCAGCTGCGGACTCAACGCCGTTCTGCAGTTTCTGGTATTCAGCAGCTTTTTCATTTAAAGTAGCTGCGTCTGCATCTGCGTACATGATCTTTGCAGCAAGGGATGCGTCCATCATACCGATTTCTGCACAATCCCATGCATAGACAAGGTCTGCACCGATGGATCTGCTATTCATTGCGATGTAAGCAGTTCCATATGCTTTACCGATGACAATGTTTACCTTCGGAACAGTTGCTTCTGCAAATGCAGCAACGAGTTCACCTACGGATTTTGCCATTGCTTTTTCACTGCACATGGTCGCTCTGAATCCAGTCGCATTGGTAAGTGTGAGTACTGGAATGTCGAAAGCGTCACAGAATTTTACGAAGTCTGCTGCTTTTCTTGCACCTCTTGCAGAAATGCTTCCGTCAAATTCTTCTGTCTTATTGCCTTCTTCGTCATAAATCTCGCTTCTGTTTGCAACTGCACCTATCGTTGCTCCGTTTAAGCGGATGAATCCTGTTACCATATCTTTGGCATAGTCTGCTTTTGTCTCAAAGAATTCGCCGTTGTCTGCGATCTGTGAGAGTGCGATGGCTGTGTCGCCTGCGCAGTTTGCGAGATCTGTACATACGCGGTTGAGGTCGTCTGTGCATTCTGTGTAGTTGTCATTGTCTTCATTGTTGGAAGGAAGAATTGATACTAAAGAACGAATCTGGCCGAGGATTTCTTCTTCTGTACCTACGCCGTCGATCACACCGGTTTCTTCGCTCTGGAACTGAGCGGAGGAAGTGTCGCGTTTGTCTGCACTGTTTCCTTTCAGTGAGTTTGGTGTGTTCATGAACATTTTGCCTGATTTTTCTTCAATAAATGTGAAATCTGTCAGAGACGGAATCACTGCCATACCACCGCCGCAGGTTCCGAAGATTGCTGTGATCTGTGGGATCACACCTGATGCAAGAGTCTGTTTCAGATAAATCTGTCCGAATGCTTCAAGTGCGTCTGTCGCTTCCTGAAGACGGATACCAGCGCAGTCAACGAGTCCGATGACCGGAGCGCCTGTTTTCATTGCCAGATCGTAAAGTCTTGTGATCTTTTTTGCATGCATTTCGCCGATGGTACCATTTAATACGGATGCATCCTGGCTGTATACATAGACCAGTTTGTTATCGATCACACCATATCCGGTGATAACACCATCAGATGGTGCTTTGTGTGCAGTCATGTTGAAGTCTGTAGCTCTGGCTGTTACGCTCTGACCAATCTCAACAAAACTGTTTGCGTCAAGCAAAGAAGTAATTCTTGTGCCTGCTAAGCTTTGTGTTGCATTACTCATTCTTGTTTGCCCTCCATCTTTATGAGAATTTTTAAAGTTAACCCAAAATTATAGCCGATTATAATTCTACCTTTTTTCGCAGGATATTTCAATAATTTTTTGTCATTTTTGTTAAAAATATGCCAGAAATTGGTTACTGTTCGTTTTTATTCCCAGTGAGTTTTTTTGGGTGTGAGGAGTTCTTTCCTATTATAATATGTGGGGGATTACGTGGTCTGGTTTGATTACGAGGAAATAGTTTGGAAAGAATATTATGTGGTTTTGAGTAAAAAGTTTTGATGGTATAGAGTAATGTAGCAATAATCGGTCAATGCAATATTAGCATTTAACGCAGCAGGCATACAAGCAGGTCTTGTGACCGGCTTCGTTTTCTGCTCGGGGCGCGCATCGGTTATCCGCCATTCGCGAAAACTCG
>CAZSTD010000203.1:1082-3280 GCA_964609645.1 uncultured Blautia sp. | reverse complement strand
TGGGTTTGCATGAAGCAGGAAACGTCTCTGAGTGATACCGTTTGTTTTGTTGTTGAATTTCTCTGGCATCATTTCATAGAAGTCTTTTAATTCCTGATTTTTCAGGATCTCTGTATGAAGGCGTGCAACACCGTTTACAGAGTAGCCTGCTGCGATCGCAAGGTGAGCCATCTTAACCTGTCCATCATAGATGATCGCCATCTTCTTGATCTTGTCATAGTTTCCTGGATATTTTGCCTGGATATCAAGGATGAAACGACGGTTGATCTCCTCGATGATCTGGTATACACGTGGAAGCAGTCTGGAGAACAGCTCGATCGGCCATTTCTCAAGAGCCTCGGACATGATCGTATGGTTTGTGTAAGCAACAGATTTTGTTGTAACTTCCCATGCTTCATCCCATCCAAGTCCTTCTTCGTCCATGAGGATACGCATTAACTCAGCTACTGCTACTGTCGGATGTGTATCGTTCATCTGGAAGGTTACTTTTTCATATAATTTTGTGATATCGCTATGTTTCTTTTTATATTTATCGATAGCAGCCTGTAAACTTGCAGATACGAAGAAGTACTGCTGTTTCAGTCTCAGCTCTTTACCAGCATAATGGTTATCGTTCGGGTAAAGAACTTCTACGATGTTGCGGGCAAGGTTTTCCTGCTCAACTGCTTTTCTGTAATCACCTTTGTCAAAGGAATCCAGCTCGAAATCTACGATCGGCTCTGCATCCCAGATACGAAGGGTGTTTACTACATCGTTATCATAACCTGTGATCGGCATATCATAAGGAATAGCTTTTACAGCCTGATATCCCTCATGGATAAATTTGTTTCCGCCTCTTTCAGGATCATATTCTACTCTTACATATCCGCCGAAATGTACTTCTTTGGCATATTCCGGACGGCGAAGTTCGAATGGATAGCCGTTCTTTAACCAGTTGTCCGGTACTTCGATCTGGTATCCATTTTCGATTTTCTGTTTGAACATTCCGTAATGGTAACGGATTCCGCATCCATATGCAGAATAATTTAAAGTTGCTAAAGAATCAAGGAAGCATGCTGCAAGTCTTCCAAGACCGCCGTTTCCAAGTGCTGGGTCCGGCTCCTGATCCTCGATGCAGTTGATGTCAAAGCCAAGCTCGTCAAGAGCTTCTTTTACTTCTCCGTATCCGCAAAGGTTGATCAGGTTATTTCCAAGAGCACGTCCCATCAGGAATTCCATGGACATATAGTATACAGTCTTTGGATCCTGCTCATCGTAAGCTTTCTGAGTCTCAAGCCAGTTATCAATGATAACATCTTTCACTGTATAGCTTACTGCCTGGAAGATCTGCTCCTGTGTTGCTTCTTCAATCGTTTTTCGATAGAGGAATTTAACGTTATCTTTAACGCTTTTCTTAAATACCTCTTTCTTGAACAGTTCGTTAATCATTTCCTACCTCCTGTTGTATGTGGTCCTATCATAATATTTTTGAGAACAGAGTGCCGCAATAAACACGTATGATTATACATACATCTGGTTTATTGCGACATCCCATACGTCTCTTTATGTGAAATTTATGACAGTTTCTTTACACCCATGGCCACGTTTTCTTTGTTGATATTCCATTCTTTTTCGTAGCCATCAGTCTCACCAAGGATCATCTCCTCTGCAAGGACCTCAGATTTGATCTCTTCCTTGTGTGATTCCATAACGCTCTGGATCTTGTCATTTCCTTTTGCGTAAACACAGATCTTATCCATAACTTCAAAGCCTGCTTCTTTACGCATAGTCTGGATCTTGCTGATGATCTCGCGGACAAAGCCTTCTTCGATCAGTTCAGCTGTCAGGTTTGTGTCCAGAACAACGGAAGTTTCACCGTCAGATTCTGTCACATAGCCCTCTGTCTGTGCTGTCTCGATGAGAAGATCTTCTTCTGCCAGCTCTACATCATTGCCATTGATATCCAGTTTGAGAACGCCATTCTCTCTGAGCTCTTTCATTGCTGCCACGCCGTCGATGTCTGTCAAAGCCTGTTTGATGCCGCCAAGAAGTTTACCGTATTTCGGTCCTACTGTGCGAAGCTGTGGTTTAAAGCTGTAAGAAATGAAGGATTCTACGTCATCTGCAAATTTTACTTCTTTTACATTCAGCTCGTCTGCGATGATGTCTGTATAGAAATCGCCCATCTTCTTCTCTGCTTTTACATACATGGTTCCGAT
>CAZSTD010000203.1:526-1072 GCA_964609645.1 uncultured Blautia sp. | reverse complement strand
GACGGTTCTTGATGTTTGCAGTATTTCTGCAGGCACGTCCAAGAACAACGATCTCCAGAAGCTCTTTCATATCTGCTTCCAGCTCTTTGTCGATCCATGCTTCGTTTACAGTTGGGAAGTCGCAAAGGTGGATACTTTCGATCGCATCTTTGTCTACACTTCTTACCAGGTTCTGGTACATATCTTCTGTCATGAACGGGATCATCGGTGCTGCAGTTTTAGCTACAGTTACCAGTGCTGTGTACAGAGTCATGTAAGCATTGATCTTATCCTGCTCCATTCCCTTAGCCCAGAAACGTTCACGGCTTCTTCTTACATACCAGTTACTCATCTCGTCTACAAATTCCTGAAGTGCTCTTGCAGCTTCCGGGATCTTATAGTTTGCGAGATCGTCGTCTACTGTTTTTACCAATGTATTTAATCTGCTCAGCAGCCACTTATCCATAACTGGGAGCTGGGCATAATCCAGAGTGTATTTAGTTGGGTCAAATTTGTCAACCACTTTCAGTGGTTTTTTGTACAACCAACGAAACATATTCTTTAATC
>CAZSTD010000203.1:0-502 GCA_964609645.1 uncultured Blautia sp. | reverse complement strand
TGTCCTTCTACAACTGCTTTGCCATGGACACGGTTTGGAAGCCATGGTGCACTGTTGACATAGAAATACCAGCGGATCGCATCTGCACCGTATTTCTCCAGTGCATCAAACGGATCGACAGCATTTCCTTTGGATTTACTCATCTTCTGTCCGTTCTCATCCTGAACATGCCCCAGAACGATAACGTTCTTGTACGGAGCCTTGTTAAACAGAAGTGTGGACTCTGCGAGGAGTGAGTAGAACCATCCACGAGTCTGGTCAACTGCCTCGGAGATAAAGTTTGCAGGGAACTGCTGCTCAAATAATTCTTTATTTTCAAATGGATAGTGATGCTGTGCGAAAGGCATTGCTCCTGAGTCAAACCAGCAGTCGATAACTTCCGGTACACGGTGCATCTGTCCGCCGCATTCCGGACACTTCAGTGTGATCTCGTCGATGTATGGACGGTGAAGCTCAACTGTTTTCGCTTTCTCATCTCCGCTCATCTCGAACAATTCCTGAC
>CAZSTD010000202.1:0-3323 GCA_964609645.1 uncultured Blautia sp. | reverse complement strand
GCAACGATAAGCAGGACTGGGCGGACGTGCGGCTGGTGCAGGAGATGTGCGCCGGCGAGCCCTATGGCGTGCTGCGGCTGGGGGATGAGGCGTCTGTGGCGCAGTTGGATCAGCATAAGCTCTTTGACCACTATCGCACGGTGCTTGCCACCAGCCGCATGGAGCTGTTCTATTGCGGCAGCGCCGAACAGGAGAGGGTTGAGGATGCGCTGCGACGCGCCTTTGCCGCGCTGCCCCGTGGCGTCGTGGCGGCGGATGTGCCGATCTGCCGTGTGGCCGCGCCTCAGGAGCCCCGCTATCTCACCGAGGAGATGGAGGTGACGCAGGGCAAGCTCTCTATGGGCTGGCGCTGCGATACCGACGATGTGCCCGCCATGATCATGGCGAACCTGCTCTTTGGCGGCACCAGCAATGCAAAGCTGTTCCTCAACGTGCGGGAAAAACTGTCGCTGTGCTACTACGCCTCGTCCAGCTATGCCCGCTCCAAGGGGCTCATGACCGTGTCCTCCGGCATCGAGACGAAGGACTTCCGGAAGGCCCACGACGAGATACTCCATCAGCTTGCGCTGGTGCAGCAGGGCCAGTGGGAGGACTGGGAGTGGCAGGGTGCGCTGGCCACCATGTGCTCGTCCCTGACGTCTCTGTCCGATTCGCAGGGCGCGATGGAGAACTATTACCTTGGCCAGACGGCCACCGGCGTGGAGGAAACGCCGGAGGAGCTGATGGACGCGCTGCGTCAGGTGACGCCGGAGCGCGTGCAGAAGGCGGCGCAGAGCTGCCAGCTTGACACCGTGTTCTTCCTGAAGGGAAAGGAGGAGGCTGTATGCTGACCAATTATACCCGCATTGGCGAGAGTGTCCGCTGGGAGACGCTTGCAAATGGACTTCCCGTGTGCATCGTTCCGAAGAAGGGCTTCCAGCGGAAGTATGCCCTGTTCGCCACCCGCTATGGCGGCATGGATATGCGCTTCGAGCTGGACGGAAAGTGGCTGGATACGCCGGCCGGCATCGCCCACTATCTTGAGCATAAGATGTTCGACACCGCCGAGGGGAACGCCCTGCAGGAGCTGGCAAAAAACGGCGCCGAGCCCAACGCCTTCACCTCCAACGCCATCACCTGCTACTATTTCGGCTCTACCGAGCGGTTTTATGAGAATCTGCGGATATTGCTGTCCTTCGTCTCCATCCCCTATTTCACCGACGAGTCGGTGGAGAAGGAGCGGGGCATCATCTCTCAGGAGATCGGCATGATCGAGGATAATCCGGAGTGGCAGTGCTACAAGCAGCTGATGCAGGGGCTGTATCACCACTCTCCGGCCCGCACCCCCATCGCCGGCAGCGTGGAGAGCATCCGCCAGATCACCGCCCAGACGCTGTACGACTGCCATAAGGCGTTCTACACCCCGGCCAATATGTGTCTTGTGGTGGTGGGCGACGTGGACGGCGACGCGGTGCTGCGTCTGGCGCAGGAGGTGCTGCCCAGAACCACCGGGCCGCTGATCCCCCGCGATTACGGCACAGAGGAGCCACTGACACCCTGCCGGAAGGAGACGCGCAGCGCCATGGAGATCGCCATGCCCACCTTTATGGCGGGCTTCAAATGTCCGCCCCAGCACGGCGGCGAGGCGCAGCTGCGCAGCACGGCGCTGGGCGAGCTGGCCATCGACGTGCTGGTGGGCGAGTCCAGCCCCCTGTACGCCCGGCTGTACAGTCAGGGGCTGATCAACGGCTCCTTTGGGTGCAGCTATGACATTCTGCCCGGCGCGGCCTACGTCTATCTGGGCGGCGACAGCAACGAGCCCCACGCGGTGGTAAACGCCGTGCTGGAGGAGGCACAGCGTCTGGTGCGGGAGGGCATCGACCCGGCCTACTACCTGCGGGTGCGCAACGCCAATTTCGGCACGGCGCTGAAGGGTCTCAACAGCTTCGAGGGGATCGCCGTCTCCATGGCGGAGGGCAAATTCCACGACTATGACCCCTACCGCTTCCCGGAGGTGTACGACAGCATCACGGCGGAGGATGTGCTGGCCTTTATCCGGGAGAATCTGGTGGCGGCACGCTGCGCCGTGTCCATCATCGACCCCATTGCGCAGGAGACAAAGGAGTGATCTTACGAACGGTATGATTATGGAAAACAGTCCCATCCGCTTTCCGGGACTGTTTGGCGACTGGGCCTTCACCGCGCCGTCAAAGGCGCTGGACATCGGCCACGGCATCTACTGGTACGGCATCATCATCGCGCTGGGGATGCTACTGGCGGTGGCCTTCTGCCTGCGGCAGCGGAAGCACTACGGCATCAGCGAGGATGAGCTGATGGACGGCGTGCTGTGGGGGCTGCCCATGGGCGTGATCGGTGCCCGCATCTACTATGTGATCTTCTATCTGGATTTGTTCCGTGACGCGGAGGGTCACTTCGACTGGGGGGAGGCCATCGCCATCTGGGATGGCGGCCTTGCCATCTACGGCGGCGTGATCGCGGCGGTGATCGTGGTGTTCTGCGTCTCCCGCCGGCGGAAGTTCCGGATGCTGGCGCTGATGGATCTGGTGGTACTGGGGCTTTTCATCGGCCAGAGCATCGGCCGCTGGGGCAACTTCATGAACCGCGAGGCCTTCGGCACCGAGACGGACATCTTCTGCCGGATGCAGCTGACGCTGAAAACCGGCGGGCTGATCGAGGTGCACCCCACGTTCCTGTACGAGAGTTTGTGGAATCTGGTGGGACTGCTGCTGGTGGTGTTCCTTGTGGCGAAGCACCGGAAATTCGACGGCGAGAATACGCTTTTCTACTTCCTGTGGTACGGCCTTGGCCGTTTCTGGATCGAGAGTCTGCGGACCGACAGCCTGTATCTGTTCGACTGGACCATCGGCGGCGCACCCATCCGGGTGTCGCAGGCTCTGTCGGCGGTGGTGGCGCTGGCGGCGGCATTCCTGCTGGTGTGGAACCTGTGGATCAGACCCCACAGGCCGGAGGAGCTGTATGTCAACATCGTGGCGGCGCGGAAAGCAGCCGAAAGCAGCGAAACTGAATAAGCCAAAAAGAGCAGCCTGCGGGCTGCTCTTTTTTTGCAAAAGGGTATTGACAAGGGACTGTGTTACTCGTATAATACAGTTTGAAAACCGTATTACACAGATAATACAGTTGAGAGGAGGCGGAGGAATGATCAACTTTGCGGGCTTTGTCCAGACGGAGGGACAGCCCATCTATTTGCAGATCATACGCTACATCAAGCAGGGGCTTGCCTCCGGCAGCATTGCTGACGGGGAGGAGCTGCCCTCGCGGCGGGTGCTGTCGGCGCAGCTGACGGTGAACCCCAACACCATCCA
>CAZSTD010000201.1:0-3336 GCA_964609645.1 uncultured Blautia sp. | reverse complement strand
AAAAAAACATCAAAAACTTGAATCCATCTTTATCTCTCCCGCGTTATAATAGATGAACGGAGAAAAGGAGACGAAAATGCGCACAGAGAAACAGTATCTCGAATATTTGATCAAAGAATATCAAAATTTAATTTATTCTATCTGTCTGAAATCCATCGGCAACCCCTTCGATGCCGAGGATCTGACGCAGGAAGTTTTTCTGTCTGCTTACAAAAATCTCTCCCGCTTTGACGGTACTTATGAGAAAGCATGGCTAAGCAAGATCGCAGTCCGAAAATGCCTGGATTACCTAAAAGCAGCCGGGCGGCGCAGCGTTCCAACTCAAGATACCTACTTTACTCAGATCCCAGATCAAAGATCCTCTCCGGAAAACGAATACATTACCACTGCATCCAATACACATGTAAAAAATCTGTGTATGCAGCTAAAAAGTCCTTACAAAGAAGTCGCATATGCCCACTTCTGCGAAGAACTTTCTGTCGCTGAGATCGCAAGAAGAACAAACAAAAATCCCAAAACAGTCCAGACACAGCTTTACAGGGCAAAAGCTATGCTGAAAAAAATGCTTGAAAGGAGTCACTAAATGCATATTGACGAACAAGATCTAATAAAATTTCAAAGCGGAACTATGACTCCCGACGAAACAGCGGCATTCCTGTCGCACATAGAAACCTGTGACTTCTGCCTAGAAAAGATGCTGGAGTTTGGATCCAACGATCCTATCTGCGCTCCCGCTTACCTCATGAGCGAAACTTTAGAAAAGGCAGATTCCATCGAAGTATCTCTTGCGCGTACAACATACAAGGTTTCCCACAGACTTCAATTTCTTCGCTATAGCCTGCGAACGATCGCGAGTGTTACCGCTTCACTGGTCCTTCTGTTTGGCATCAGCAATATAGATATTTCATCTTTACAGCCAGCCTATAACGTACAGGCAAGCATAATCATACACGATCGGAAACCTAGCGTATTTTCCGACTTTACCAAAGATATCAGTCAGACGATTTCCCAAAGCACCCATCATCTGACCCAATCTTTAAATGATCTTTCCAGTAAATTAATGAATGGAGGCAATTAAGTATGCAAAAACAAAAACGTGGATTCTGGCTTTTTATCTTCTCTTTGATCCCAGGTGCCGGTGAGATGTACATGGGATTTAAAAAACAAGGGATCAGCATCATGCTGCTGTTCTGGTCAGTCATTGCCATAGCTGCATGGTCTGGAATGAACTGGTTTATCTTTCTCATCCCTATCATCTGGTTTTACAGCTTTTTCAACGTACACAATCTGAAATGTCTTTCCGAAGAAGAATTTTACTCCATGGAAGACACCTACATCCTGCACATGGACCGCTTGGGAAATGATATTGATACTCTGATCTTTGGCCACAGAAAATCCGTCGCGATCTTTCTGATCGTGTTCGGTGCTGCGATCCTCTGGAACAATATCGTAGATTTCTTTTACTTTATCCTTCCAAGCCGCCTGGCAAACATTCTGGGAACCTTTGCTTACCATCTTCCTCAGATCGTCATCGCGATCGCGATCATACTGACTGGCTGGTATCTCCTTACCCGAAAAAAAGATGAGCTGAGTGAAATACAGACCGATGAGGAAGAAGAACATTATTGGATGCCATATCGTCCTTATCAGCAGGAAACTGCCTCTGAATCTAACATTGCAGACACAGCTTCCCCGGCAGATCCAGACACTCCTGCTGCCACCGAAAGCTCTCATTCTTCCACAAGCAGCAATGAGAGCACAACAAGCTCTGGACCCATTTCACTGAAAAAAACACAAGCAGAAAATCTTCCAGCTTCTGATGAAGCCGAGCATCTATAAAAAGATTATCGGGTATTCATCTCACCATCTGTAAAAGCAAAATATTATTCCTGCGAAATCAGTAAAAACTCTGAGAAAGACAGCAAACCTGTATCTTTCCCAGAGTTTTCTTATACTCAAAATTTCTCATATGTATGCGGATAAGGCCTTCTGGAGAAATTCCTTATACTCCTTTCTCGCGCTCTCCGGCGAAACAATCTTAGCTCCCGGTCCCAATCCCGCCAGCCAGCCAAAAAATTGACAGCTAACGTTAACTCGGACAAAGGTTGTAAAATGATCTTCGTCTTTCCGATGAATAAGTACCTCCTGTCCAAAGCGATCGATCACCACACCTGCAAACCGATTCTCAAAATCAAGCTGAACGGTTGTTTCCTTGCCACCAAACATCCCAAATGTTCCGGATGCAAACTTCATCGTATCAAAGTTTTGAAAAAGTTCTCTGCCGCTTCTCACCGCGTTCTCTATATTCATCCTGCGCATCTTATCCACACGATAATGTTTCACGATCCCATTCTTCTCGTCCACACCGATCAGATAATAGTTCTCATCTTTCCATATCAGCTCCCACGGACTGACATGATACCGCTCACCGTTCCTGCGAAGCTGCATCTCCTTTAAAAGTGTCCATTCATAGTATTGAAAACTGATCTGTTTATCCTCAGCGATCGCCTCATGGATCGCATCCACATTGTAATAAATGCTTTCATTCGCAGCTTTCACCCTACTGCCCGTATTCACCTGACTCTGCAGCTGCTTTGCATAATGTACACTGGTCAGCTTCTCCAACTTGCGTATCAGTTCCGTCGATTTACGGCTGGTGATAAAATGTGATGATTGCACCGCATCCACCAATATGCGAAGCTCCGGCAGTTCAAATTCCCGGCTCGCCAGGTAAAATCCCGACGGCTTCTCCCTGCGGTTCTCAATATCCATTCCAAACAGTCTCAATGCTTCTATATCGTCATACACAGTCTTACGGTCCACACTGATCCCAAACTCTGCAAGATACTCCATCATATCCTTCACAGTCATCGGATGCTGTTCATCTGTCCGCTCCTGAAAAGCCTGCATCAAATATAAAATCTTCATTTTCTGGTGAAAAGATTTCGCCATTAAAAATCCCCACTTCTCTTAATTATCTGTCAGCATTGCTACCACACCGAAATATAATACCATAAATGCAAAAATGAGAGCAACGGTATCCGTCGAATGAAAATCAATGTTTAGGATCATCCCACCCGCGATCATCACCTCCAACGTCACGATCAGACCAAGGATGATCGCCATCGTCTTAGAAAGTTTTTGATTTTGTCTTTTTCCTTTGGACTTCGCTCTTGTGTTTGCTGCATTTCTCATAATAGCAATACCTCCATTTTTCTTATCGCCATCCATCTCTTGCAGATCTGCCAAAGCAGAACCTCTATGGCGAACATATTTTCCCGAACATATTTTCTTTTCTTATTTATGATACCATATATTCAGTCCAATAAAACGGTA
>CAZSTD010000200.1:0-3342 GCA_964609645.1 uncultured Blautia sp. | reverse complement strand
GACAGGGGAATCAGGGCGTAGCCGTCCTGCTTGACCTTGCCGTAGAGCCGCATGATCTCCCGGCGGTGCATCAGCAGTTTACGGGGGCGGCGGGAGTCTACATTGAACCGGTTTCCGTGGTCGTAGGGCGCAATGTGCATCTGATTGAGCAGCAGCTGGCCGTCTTTGATGCCGCACCAGGCGTCTTTCAGATTCAAATTGCCGCCACGGACGGACTTGACCTCCGTGCCGACCAGTTCGATTCCGGCCTCCATTTCCTCTTCTATGAAATATTCATGCCGGGCTTCCCGGTTGGTGGCCAGCACTTTGACCGATGCGCGTTCCACGGGTGGTTCACCTCCTGCCGTCTGTCTTCAATTCATTATACCACGGCTGTCAAGCGGCTTATACCGAAAACAGAAAATCTTCCAGCTGGGAGACGGAGAAAAAGCTGTAATCGCACAGCTCGTTCATCTGCTGCGACAGCTGTGGGAACGCCTGCCGTCCCCATCCGGCGAAGGCGATGGGGCAGCCGACGGCCCGGGCCATGGGCACGGCGGAGGGCATATCATCCACCACCAGCAGCTGCTCCGGCAGGAGGCCAAAGCGGGCCATGATCTGTTTCGGCGCGTAGGGCGATGGTTTGCGCTGCTGCGGCGGAAGCTCCCAGCCGAAGATCAGATCCGGCTCCAGACCATAATGGGCCTGGTAATCCCGCAAAATAGTCTCCCGGGAGGACATGGACGATACGCAAAGCTTCACCCCCGCTTCCCGGCAGGCATGGAGCAACTGCCCCATGCCGGGGTAAGGCTCGGGGATGTGAGTGCCGGCATAGTCCTTCCAGAAGCGATATTCTTCCTCCAGCTCTGCTTCCGTCATGGAAAAGCGGACACGGCACAGCTGGGCAAAATCCATCCGGCCGCAGTCGGCCAGATAATCGGCATAGGAATACACGCAACCGGGGCGGAAACGCTCCAGAAAC
The DNA here is from genome assembly GCA_964609645.1 of uncultured Blautia sp. Taxonomy (GTDB): domain Bacteria; phylum Bacillota; class Clostridia; order Lachnospirales; family Lachnospiraceae; genus Blautia_A. Next base: position 2,381 of record CAZSTD010000200.1, on the reverse strand, counting down.
CGGCAGAAGCAGGGATAATTGACGGTGGCCTCACTTTGCACCACGGTGTCATCGTGATCCAGTACCAGACATGAAAATTTTGCCATGGCGTACCTCTCTGAGATTCTAATTCTTAAATTCAGTATAACAGATATTTTTCCTGTGGGCAACCATGAATTTCCTCTTGCTATACACAAACGAATGTGCTATAATGGACACAGAAAGGCGGTGAACTCCGGTGGATGGAGCAATTGTACCCATTGACGTGATCTGCGTGTGCAGCGCGGCCGGAGAGATCCGTCCCCTGCGGCTGCGGATGGAGGACGACGCGCATAATCTTTTGCGCATCGATATTGACGAGGTTATCAGCGTGAAGAAAATCATGCTGGTGGGCATCGAGGCACAGATCTACCTCTGCCGGGCCACGGTGGCGCAGCAGCGGTGGCTGTTTGAGCTGAAATATACCATCCGCACCCATACATGGTGCTTTTTCAGGCGGGTGGCATAATGGCGGAGCGTGTGATTTTTCATGTGGATGTCAACTCGGCCTTTCTCAGCTGGAGCGCGGCCTACCGGGTGGAGGTGCTGGGGGAGCAGGAGGATCTGCGAAACGTACCCGCCGTGGTGGCGGGGGACAGGAAGTCCCGCCACAGTATCATTCTGGCCAAATCCATTCCGGCGAAAAAATACGGCATCCAGACCGGGGAGCCTCTGTTTCAGGCGCTGGAAAAATGCCCCCAGCTGCGGATCGTGGAGCCGGATTATGAACTGTATGTGGGCGCGTCCCGGCGTTTTGTGGAGCTGCTGCGGCAGTTCAGCCCGCAGGTGCAGCAGTATTCCATCGATGAAGCGTGGGTGGATATGACCGGAACCCGCCTGCTGTGGGGGCCGCCCCTGCTGGCAGCGGAGCAGATGCGCAGGCGGGTGCGGGAGGAGCTGGGCTTCACGGTGAACATCGGCATTTCCTCCAACAAACTGCTGGCGAAAATGGCCGGAGATTTCGAAAAACCGGACAAAATCCACACCCTCTTTCCCGAGGAGATGGAGCGGAAGCTGTGGCCCCTGCCGGTGCGGGATCTGTTTCTGGTGGGCGCTGCCACGGAGCGGAAGCTGCGCCGGCTGGGAATCAATACCATCGGAGAGCTGGCCGGGGCGGATGTGCAGCTGCTGAAAAAGCGGCTGGGCAAGCAGGGGGAGACCATCTGGCACTTTGCCAACGGGCGCAATGCCGAGGCCGTCACGCCGGAACCGGCGGAAAACCGGGGCTACGGCAACTCCGTCACCACATCGCAGGATGTGATCACCCACGAACAGGCCCATCAGGTGCTTTTGAGCCTGTGCGAGACGGTAGCCATGCGGATGCGGCGGGACGGCAAATGCGGCAGCTGCGTCAGTGTCCATCTGCGCACCAATGCGTTTCGCCATTTTTCCCATCAGGCCATGCTGCATGGCGCAACGGATATCACATCCCAGATCTATGAGGCCGCCTGCGCCGTGTTTGACGAAGCGTGGGACGGCGTGACCCCCCTGCGGCAGCTGGGGGTGCAGATGACCCGGCTGAGCGGGGAGCGGTATCAGCAGTATGATTTCCTGTCGGGCCTGAGTCCACAGCAGTATGAGCGGAAGCTGAAGCTGGATGAAACGGTGGATAATCTGCGGGATAAGTACGGGGAAGATATCATCCGCCGGGGTAAATTTGCTTCGGATCCCGCCGGGCATATGGCCGGGGGACTGGATAAGGCAAGAAGATCCGGCATTACCAAGCCGCTGCCGGAGGAAATTCCCGACCGGCAGAAGCCGTAAGGGGAAGGAGTATTTTATGTCCATCGTTACATTCTATAACTGCGATCCGAAAGACGCACCGAAAACCACCATGCCGGCCCATCTGGGCGCCAATGCGATTTTGCTCTGGCAGGATAAACTTTTGCTGGAGCAGCGGCGGGACAGTGGCAGTTGGGGCCTTGTGGGCGGCGGCTGCCGGAAGAAGGAAACGGGGCGGCAGGCCATCGCGCGGGAGGTTTGGGAGGAACTGGGCCTTCGCATCCGGCCGGAGGATTTTGAAAAACTGGCGGTTTACGACAACCCCGGCCGCATCGCCGCCTACCGGGACGGCAGCATCTGGCGCATGGTGATCGTGCTATATGGCTATCGCTTCATCCGGGAGCCGGTGCTGCGATGCAGCGAAGAATCCCGCTACCTTGCCTTCTTCACCCGGGAGCAGCTGGCACAGCTGGAGATCGCCGTGACCCACCGGGATATCATCCGGGAGTGGTTCGAGCGCGTTCCGGCGGAAATGCAGTGAATATTGTGTAAATATTTTCTGTATTTTTAGAAAAATACTTGTATATTTCAAGAGAATATGCTATCATATCCACTGACGGCGCAGTATCCTAGTCAGAGTG
>CAZSTD010000199.1:0-3347 GCA_964609645.1 uncultured Blautia sp. | reverse complement strand
TTCCGCCACCGAGCGAACTGTCTGAGCCGAAGGCGAGTTTTCGCGAATGGCGGATGATCAATGCGCGCCCCGAGCAGAAAACGAAGCCAGCCACAAGACCTGTTCTTGCGCCGCTGCGTCCCATATTCTTCAATCCCCCTTTCTTCACACCTCAAAACGATTCCCGCACCAACATATTCTCATTTTTACACTCAAGCAAACTTCCTCTCCTCCAATAGAGCAAACAAAAACTGGCAGTCCTCCTCTCAACTTCAAGGATTCCTGCCAGCTCTCTAATAGCATACTATCTTTTTATGATCACGCATTCGCATTACTCTGCGTCTTCTAACATCTTCTCAAAAACAGGGAAGCAGTCAAACGTTGCAAAATAATCTCTCGGTGTCTCTGCACGACGGATCATCTCGAAACTTCCATCCTCATGAAGAAGGATCTCCGCAGACTTCAGCTTTCCATTATAATTGTATCCCATCGCAAATCCATGCGCACCTGTGTCATGGATCACAAGCAGATCTCCCATATCTACCTTCGGAAGATAACGGTCGATCGCAAACTTATCATTATTTTCACAGAGAGATCCCGTCACATCATACATATGATCGCACGGCTGATCTTCTTTTCCCATAACAGTGATATGATGATATGCTCCATACATTGCCGGACGCATCAGATTCACCGCACACGCATCCACACCAATATACTCCTTATGTGTATGCTTCTCATGGATCGCCTTTGTCACCAGACAGCCATACGGTCCCATCATAAAACGACCCATCTCTGTATAGATCGCCACATCTCCCATTCCTGCCGGAACCAGGACTTCCTCATAAACTTTGCGAACACCCTCACCGATCTCTCTGATATCATTCGGAGTCTGATCCGGTCTGTAAGCGATACCTACACCGCCGGAAAGATTGATAAACTTCACATGAGCACCTGTCTCCTTCTGAAGTTTCACTGCAAGTTCAAACATCTCTTTCGCCAGCATCGGATAATACTCATTTGTCACAGTATTGCTTGCAAGGAAGGCATGGATACCAAATTCCTCTGCACCTTTCTCCTTCAGGATCTTAAACGCCTCAAACATCTGTTCTGTAGTCATGCCATACTTGGAATCCCCAGGATTATCCATAATGTCATTACTGATCTTAAACACTCCGCCCGGATTATAACGGCAGCTGATCACCTTCGGGATATAACCTACTGCTCTCTCCACACTTTCAATGTGTGTGATATCATCCAGATTGATGATCCCACCGATGTCATTCGCATATTTAAATTCTTCTTCCGGAGTATCATTGGAAGAAAACATAACATCTCCATCCTTACATCCGATCGCCTTCGCCATCATCAGCTCTGTCATGGAAGAACAATCACAGCCACAGCCATACTCCTGAAGGATCTTGATCAAAAATGGATTCGGTGTCGCTTTCACCGCAAAAAACTCTTTAAATCCTTTATTCCATGCAAATGCTTCCTTCACTGCCTTCGCATTCTCACGGATTCCCTTCTCATCATAAAGATGAAACGGTGTCGGAAACTGCTCAGTGATCTCCTGGAGCTTATCCAGTGTGACAAATGGTACTTTTTTCATAATCTTTCTCCTCTTGCTTCTCGCCAGTCATTATTTTTTGTGTATATGTGTATATAAATGATCCTGACAGTATTCATAATTTCCATCACATTTCGAGCAGAAACGGAATTCCAGATTCGGATCATCTTTCTCTGTACGGCCACAAACTGCACATTTGTGCTTTGTCACCTCACTGGAAAACGGAACCGTCTTACTTCCAGATGTCGCTCTCTTGAACTGATTTTTTCGATGGATCTCCTTCGGATTATATCTGCTGAAATTTCTGGTTCCCATGAAAAAGATAATAAAATTCAGTAAAGAAGCAACGATCGGAAGCGCCATAAACCACATTCCGTTCATCACATATTTCACAACATCCCATGCCACGATCACCACATACACCAGCGCCATCCACTTCATCTTGATCGGGATCACAAAATACAGCATCACTTTCATCTCCGGGTAAGTCAGCGCATATGCCAGGAAAATAGAAAGGCTGATATAATAAGTGGAGAACAAAGCTCCATTTAAATAAGTATCTAGCATTCCTCCCGTGATAAAATACAGTACAAACGCCGAGATCACCGTAAACACGATACCCGATAAGATATACAGTGTAAATTTAAAAGATCCCCAGGTCCGCTCCAGCGACGCACTGATCGGATAATAAAAGAACAAGATCGCGATCACAAACCATAAGGTCGAAGATGTGCTCGGCGGATAAATGACCCACGTGATCAAGCGCCAGATCTGTCCGTGCAAGATCTTTGTCACATTTAAGCTCAAAAAGGACAACACACTTGGGTTTAAGATCATCAGTGCATATCCCAGCACATAGCTTACGATGATATAGATCGTCAGATTCTCAATCCCAAATTTCCCATATTTTCGTTCCAGCTTGTCAATAAATCTCATAATTCTCCTTTACAAAAAATCTTTACTTCTATTCCGTTCAGGATCATCTGATGGTCAGAAGAATTTCTTCTTGGAGAGAAATACCGCTGCAATGATACTGATCACGACAGAGAGGATGATAATGATCAAAAATCCCCATACTGAATTTGCAAACGGCATACCCGAAACACTCACATTCATTCCATAAGCACTAAAGACGATCGTCGGTATACTCATAACGATCGTGATCAACGCCAACGCTTTCATGACAATGTTCAGGTTATTGGAAATAACAGATGCAAAGGTTCCCATCATGCTACTCAAGATGCCGCTGTAAATGTTCGCCATCTCGATCGCCTGCTTATTCTCGATGATAACATCCTCCAAAAGCTCGGTGTCTTCCGGATATTTCTTGATGCTGTCAATCTTCATCAGCTTCTCCAGCACCATCTCATTCGATCGCAGAGAGGTCGTAAAGTAGACTAGCGATTTCTCCAGTTCCAAAAGTTCCATCAGTTCCTGATTTCTTGTAGACAGATGAAGTTTTTCCTCGATTTGCTCACTCTTTTTATCTATGATACGCAGATATCGCAGGTACATACTGGCATTGCGGTACAAGATCTGCAGGATAAAACGGGTCTTCATATAAGTAAAGAAATTTCTTACCCTGCCCTCCATAAATCTGGTCAGAACCTGTGTATCCTCCAGACAAACAGTAAAGATCATTTTTTGTGTCACAATGATACCAAGAGGGATGGTCACATACCAATCCTTCTCATTTCGTTCTTCAATCGTAGGTACGTCCGCGAGGATAAGGGTGTAATTGTCCTCCACTTCAATACGGGAACGCTCTTCCTCATCCAGAGGTGCTCTCAAATCATCT
>CAZSTD010000198.1:0-3394 GCA_964609645.1 uncultured Blautia sp. | reverse complement strand
GAATGCGATGCGCAGTTATTCAAAAGGATACGTTTATTATACGCTAATGAAGGTGATTTTACAAGTTCGTGTATTATAGATTCTTGTGTCCGGACTTCGTTTTATGCTCGTCCCGCGCATCGATTAATCCAGCATTCGCGAAAACTCGCCTGACGGATCAGAGAGTTCGCTCAGTGGTGAAGATTAGCGCAGTCCTTCTGAAGAAAGCCTCGTAAAGGACACTGCGAAACGGATTTTTGCCAGCCACTGTATCAGTCATAAGCTATGATTGCTATGACAATGTTTATAAGAATTTTTAATAAAAAACATAGAAATTTTATGTTTCACGTGAAACATTATGTGGCGTGATGAATATAAAAGTGTTATAATGGGTTGGACATCAGACCGATTGCTGATGAAAATTAGAAAAAACCTCACAAAAGGAGGATAACGAGTGGGAAGAATTATAGCAGTTGCCAATCAAAAAGGCGGAGTAGGAAAGTCTACGACTGCAATCAATCTTTCGGCCTGTCTGGCAGAAAAGGGGAAAAAGGTTCTCACGATCGATATCGATCCTCAGGGAAATACAACCAGTGGATTGGGTGTTGATAAAAATTCTGTTGAGAATACGTTGTATGAACTTTTGCTTGGAGAAGCAGGGGTAAAAGAGACGATTCTTAAAGATGTTGTAGAGAATGTGGATCTGATTCCTTCTAATGTAAATCTTTCCGGTGCAGAAATTGAATTAGTAGGTATTGAAAACAAGGAATTCATATTAAAAGGGATTACGGACAAAATAAGAAGAAAATATGATTATATTATTATGGACTGCCCGCCGTCTCTGAACATGCTGACGATCAATGCGCTGACAGCGGCAACGTCCGTATTAGTGCCGATACAGTGTGAATATTATGCATTGGAAGGTCTTTCACAGTTGATCCATACGATTGAATTAGTAAAAGACAGATTGAATAAACGCTTGAAAATGGAAGGCGTTGTATTTACTATGTATGATGCCAGAACAAATTTGTCTCTGCAGGTCGTTGAGAATGTAAAGGAAAATCTGAACCAGAATATTTATAAAACAATTATTCCGAGAAATGTCAGATTAGCAGAAGCTCCGAGCTATGGACAGCCGATAACGATTTATGATCCTCGATCATCCGGCGCAGAAAGCTATCGCCTTCTGGCAGAAGAAGTGATTAACAGGGAGGATGACTGATGGCAGGCAAAAAGAATGGGCTTGGCAGAGGGCTGGACGCACTGTTTCCAGATAAGTCCCCTGTCAGTAAGGAATCAGTAAGAAAAACGGCTGTAAAGGCGGAAAAGAAAACACAGACAGCAGTAAAGACAAACGGTAACAAAAAAGAGGAAGATTCGAAGTTGGCTAAGATGGTGAAGATCACTAGTGTAGAACCAAACTTGAATCAGCCTCGAAAGAAATTTGATGAAGATGCTCTGATGGAAATGTCAGAATCCATCAAACAGTATGGGATCCTTCAGCCGTTATTGGTATCTGATAAAAAAGATTACTATGAGATCGTTGCTGGGGAGCGACGCTGGAGAGCTGCGAAACTTGTGGGATTAAAGGAAGTTCCTGTGATCGTAAAGGAATTTTCGGAACAGGAATTAGTGGAGATTTCTTTGATAGAAAATATTCAGAGAGAAGATTTAAATCCCGTAGACGAGGCCAGAGCATATAAGAGACTGATTGATGAATTTCATTTAAAACAGGATGAGATCGCGGAGCGTGTGGGTAAGAGCCGTACGGCTGTCACAAACGCCATGCGTTTGCTCAAGCTCAGTGAAAAAGTACAGCAAATGTTGGTAGATGAGATGATCACAGCCGGACACGCCAGAGCGATCCTTGCGATTTCTGACAAAGAAAAGCAGGAATCAGTGGCAATGAAAGTGTTCGATGAGAAACAGAGTGTTCGAGAAACCGAAGCACTGGTTAAGAAGATCTTAGCACCGCCTAAGGAAAAAAGAACACAGGAAAGTTCTGCGGAAGATGCAATTTATGAAAGTCTTGAAGAAAAGATGAAAACCATTATGGGAACGAAAGTGCAGATCCACAGAAAGAAGAATAACAAAGGTAAGATAGAGATAGAGTATTATTCGAAGGATGAATTGGAACGAATCATAGATTTGTTTGAATCTATCAGTTAAGGAGCAGCAGTAATATATGAGTGGTATTTTTGGGAGCCTGGGTATTGATTCCGGGATCATCATTATCATATTGCTGATTCTTACGATCTTCCTTTTAGTAAGAAGTATCAACAGCAATATGCGATTAAGTCGTCTTGAACGCAGATATAAAGCCTTTATGAAGGGAAGCGATGCGCAATCTTTGGAAAAGGTATTTATACGAAAGTTTGCTCAGATAGACAAATTGTATGAAGCAAAAGAAGACCATGATCATGACCTTCTTTTTATCAAGAATAATCTTGAAAAAATGTTCAGCAAATACGGTGTGGAAAAATATGACGCATTCGATGATGTGGGTGGAAAGCTGAGCTTTGCGCTTGCACTGCTGGATAAAGAAAATACAGGTCTGATTTTAAATGCTGTACATAGTAGAGATAATTGCTTCCTTTATTTGAAAGAAATCGTAAAGGGAGAGTCCTACGTTATGCTCAGTCAGGAGGAAGTGGAAGCACTGCGCAAAGCAGTAAACTTTGGACTGGGACAGATGGAAGAAGAATAAAGATATCTGTATATGTATGGTCAAAGCAAAAAAAGGAAATAATAAAAGAAATCTATTTTGCGGATATACGCATGATATGATAAATTAGTTACTGTAAAAAGTAGCAAAAAATGGTTACATAACATTCAGGAGGAACAAGATGTTAGACATTAAATTTGTGAGAGAAAATCCGGAAGTTGTAAAACAAAATATCCGTAATAAGTTCCAGGACAACAAACTGGAACTGGTTGACAAAGTTCTGGAGCTTGACAAAGAAAACAGAGAGATCAAACAGGAAGTAGAAGCGCTTCGTGCAGAGAGAAATAAAATTTCAAAACAGATCGGTGCTTTAATGGGCCAGGGTAAAAGAGAAGAAGCAGAAGAAGTAAAGAAACAGGTTGCTGCTTCTGGAAGCCGTATTGAAGAACTTTCTACAAGAGAAAAAGAGGTAGAGGAAGAACTTCTCAAAACTATGATGGTGATCCCGAACATTATCGATCCATCTGTACCGATTGGTAAAGATGACAGTGAAAATGTGGAAGTTGAAAGATTTGGTGAGCCAGTAGTTCCTGATTTTGAAATTCCATATCATACAGATATCATGAAAAATTTTGATGGAATTGATCTTGACAGTGCAGGACGTGTTGCAGGTAACGGATTCTATTACTTAATGGGAGATATTGCGAGACTTCATTCAGCAGTAATTTCTTATGCTCGTGATTTCATGAT
>CAZSTD010000197.1:0-3432 GCA_964609645.1 uncultured Blautia sp. | reverse complement strand
AAAGACAGGAGGTTTTGGCTATGCGTTTGGAGAAGGTGCAGGCAGCATTAAACGAAAAAAATATCAAGTATGAATATACAGAGGAAAACGGCTGCGGAAGTCTTGATTTTATGTTCCGTGGACTGAGATTCCATGTATGGGAGTATGAAGATAGAGTATGGGGTGTGGAGACGAATGTATTTGAAGCTGGACGAAGCCAGGATATCGAGGGGGATTACGAAGACATTGTTTCTAAAGAAATTCTTTCCTGGCCAGATATGATGCCTGGCACGTGATGTAAAATACATTTTAATTTTAAAAGAAAAAGGGACTTTTTTGACATGGTGCAGAAAAGTCCCTTTTTTGTGTTAGGAAGCGTTTTCACTGTTGGTCTCTGTGACAGGGATCGTTTCCTGGAAATCATCTGTGTAGTAGATCGTGTGATCTGAAGTTACGAAAAAGGCTTCTACCCATTCGAGTGAATTGGCGAGCTTTAATCCTTCCTCGAGACCTAAGGCAAAACAGGTAGTGCTCAGTGCATCGCCATCTACAGATTGATCGGAGATGATCGTGACAGCGAGCAGATCGTTCTCATAGGGATATCCGGTCTGAGGATCTAAAAGATGATGATAAAGAATGCCGTCCTGTTCAAAGCATCTTTCGTAAACACCGGAGGAAACGACAGATTTATCTGTGATATCCATGACGGCGATCGTCTCACTGCGGTCTGCAAATGGTTTCTGGATCCCAATCTTAAAGGCAGAACCATCTGGCTTTTCGCCGATACACAGAACATTTCCGCCTAAATTGATGATCGCGCTGTGGACATCCTGAGAGAGCAGATATTCTTTCAGGCGGTCTGCGATATAGCCTTTGGCGATCGCACCAAGTTCGATGGCGGTTTTTTCAGTCTTTAAAGTGATCTGGTTCGGGTCCTCTGTGCTGAAAGCGATATTTTGGTAATCGCAATATGGCAGCGCTGCCTGGATCAGTGAGTCTGAGGGCGCTTTTGGATCTTCAGATGTGAAATCCCACAGAGAAGTCAGCGGTTCGATCGCAATATCAAAAGCACCGCCGGATAGTTCTGAATAGGAAAGACCAGTCCGAATCAGTTCTGTGAGCGGTTCTGACAGTTCAAAAGTATCGGTTGTGCCACTTGCAGGTGTGAGCTGCCTGTGATTCAATTTATACAATTCACTTTCTGCATCTGTGCGGCTGAAAATTTTCTCATATTTGTCGCAGAGTGCCATGCATTCTGTCAGAAGATTTCTGTCATCGGAATCGTAGATCGTGATCGTGACAGCGGTGTTCAGTTTAATCTCTGTAGCGGTGATGGGTTCAGGCTCATTTTTAGGCTGGCCGCAGCTGCCCAAAGAGAGGGTGCACAACAAAAAAGCACCGGACAGTAAGGATTTTCTTAAGGTGTGATGTGATAACATAAAAAACTTCTTTCTTATTATTAATGTTTAAATTAATTAGTGATCAGATTTTGTTATTATTGTTTTGCTACGGATGTTATTATTACAGTTATTGTCGTTGAGATTGTTTTTGTAGGGACAAAAATTTCTTACAGTAGAGATAGTATAGCACATTTTATGGACATTTTAATGGGTTTTTCGTATAATAAATCTGAAGTTAAACTTTCCGTGGAGAAGAGATATTTTAATGCGAGGTGAAAAGATAAATGTCAGATACGGGAAACTGTGAATACTGTGTAAATTATAGCTATGACGAAGATTATGAATGTTATACGTGCGAAGTGAATCTGGATGAGGATGAGATGGTAAAATTCCTTACAGGAAACTTTCGCCAATGTCCATATTTTAAAATGGGGGATGAATATCGGATCGTGAGGAAACAAATGTAAAATTCCCCCTTTTGCAAAACGTATCTATGGATTATAATAGAATAGATGAAATTGAAACAACAGGAAAATAAAATTCTTCAGAACACACAGAAAAGAGGAAAAAGTAATGGAAAATGTTTTTATTATGGATCATCCGCTGATCCAGCACAAGATATCAATGCTCAGAGATGAGCAAACAGGAACAAACGAGTTCCGTAAACTCGTTGAGGAGATCGGAATCTTAATGGGATATGAAGCTCTCAGAGATCTCCCGATGAAGGATGTAGAGATCAAAACACCGGTAGAAAAGTGCATGACACCGATAATCGCAGGTAAGAAACTGGCAGTCATCCCAGTTCTGCGTGCAGGTCTTGGTATGGTGAACAGCATCCTCACACTGGTTCCATCTGCAAAGGTAGGACATGTGGGACTTTACCGTGATCCAGTTACTCATGAACCACATGAATATTACTGCAAACTGCCGGAATCGATTGACGAGCGTATTTCTGTGATCGTTGACCCGATGCTTGCGACAGGCGGTTCCGCAGAAGCAGCGATCGATTTTGTTAAAAAACAGGGTGGAAAGCACATTAAATTCATGTGTATCATTGCAGCTCCGGAAGGACTGGAAAGACTGCACAAAGCACATCCGGATGTACAGATCTATTGTGGACATTTAGATCGCTGCCTGAACGATCATGCTTACATTTGCCCAGGACTTGGAGATGCGGGAGACCGTATTTTCGGAACAAAATAATTTGTAAAAAAATAAAAATCCTCTTGACATCCATTCTTATCTGTGATATTTTAATGCAGAACGCTGCCGAAGACAGTAGGTGCCGTAAGGCATAAGGATGGAAACGCCTACCGAGGACTAAGTATTCTTTATGAAGATTACGCAAGCCTTACTGTCATGCAGTAAGGCTTTTTCTTTACTCATTGCAGCGGTATATCAAAATCTATAAGGAGGTGTACCATTTCATGGCAAAAGTAGAACTTAAACAACCGATCGTAGAAGAAATTATCAACAACGTGAAAGATGCTGAATCTGTAGTACTTGTTAACTACAGCGGTCTTACAGTTGAACAGGATACTGCTTTACGTAAGGAATTAAGAGAAGCTGGTGTTGTATATAAAGTATACAAAAACACAATGATGCATCGTGCATTCGCAGGTACTCAGTGTGAAGAACTCAGCCAGCACTTACATGGAACAAACGCTCTGGCAATCTCTGCTGATGACGCTACTGCTCCTGCAAGAATCCTTGATAAATTCGCTAAGAAATATCCGGCATTAGAATTAGTTGCTGGTGTCGTTGAAGGAAACTACAACGATCAGGCAGGTATTCAGGCACTGGCTGGAATCCCATCCAGAGAAGAACTTCTCGGCAAACTGCTTGGAAGCATCCAGTCTCCGATTACCAACTTCGCTCGTGTGCTTAATCAGATCGCTGAGAAAAACGGTGGCTCTGAAGCAGCAGCTGAGTAATCTATACTACGTGAATATGATGTAGTGAAGCCTGCGATTTTCGCAAGGCAGGGATTTATCCCATCGCTTGAACGCCGCAAGGCGCAAGATATTGAATTCAAAATATATTATATGGAGGG
>CAZSTD010000196.1:0-3490 GCA_964609645.1 uncultured Blautia sp. | reverse complement strand
TTTCGCCCTGGTTGCCTGCGGCGGAACCGACAATGCTCAGGATGACAGCAACAACAACGAGGCTGGTGCCTCCACCATCTACGTGATGGGCCCCACTCCCGACCACGGCTGGACCGCTCAGGCTGGTTCCTATGCTGAGGCCAAGTGCGCCGACATCACCGCCGAGGGTACCTACAAGGCCGTGTATATGCCCGCCTCTTCCGGTGAGGAGCAGGTTGACCAGGTCAACACCATTATCGCCAACGGCGATGCAGTGGGCGTTGTCATGATGGCTCTGGACGATTCCGCCCAGGCTGGCCAGGAGGCCCTGTACGCTGAGGGTATCCCCTTCATCTCCTTCGACCGTATCATCGAGGCCACCGAGGCCTACGCCATTCTGAACGCCTCCGGTGATAACTGGCAGTGCGGCGCCGGTATCGCTTACTGGCTGCAGAAGAACGGCATGAAGCCCGGCGACACCGTCGTGACCCTGTACGGCGACAACGGTACCGTCTGCTCCCGCCGTGAGGAAGGCTTCCGCCAGTTCCTGAAGGGCGAGGTGGAGTACACCGACGCTGCTCTGGGCGAGAACTTCGCCACCACCGAGACCTGGGACGACACCGCTCTGGACGCTGTGTTCAACACCTACTCCGTGGTCTGCAACTGGTCCGCTGACGGCGCTTACGACTACATCGAGCAGAAGCTGGATGAGATCGTGGCCGCTGCCAAGGCCAACGGCGGCAAGCTGTACATCTACTCCATGGACGACGAGATGACCTTCGGCGTGCTGAACTATCTGGAGGCCGGTGCTTCCGAGGCTACTCTGGCCGATCTGGAGGGCATGGAGGTCTATATCTCCGCCATCGGTGGTATGCAGGAGCTGTATGACGTGATGGCCGGTACTTCCGCTCAGTCCGAGCTGGCCACCAAGTACTTCGACGACATGATGAGCATGTACTTCTCCCCGAAGATGATGCAGGATGTCATCGACAAGATGCTGGACTACCTGTCCGGTGACTGGACCTACGAGGTCGGCTCCGGCGAGTATCAGCCCGTGTGGATCGTTGACCGCAACAACGTCAATGACTACGAGGGCTTCATGGGCCACTAATCCATTTGACCTGTTTACGCGGATGCGGGAGCTTGCTCCCGCATCCGCGGCCAATACGCCGCAACCCTTCGGCACACCCCACGGGAGGCGTCTCCCGATTTTGAGCAAGGAGACTGCATTATGACCATCCTTGAGATGCAACACGTTTCAAAGGCCTTCGGCGGCTCGAAGGCACTTTCCGATATCCACTTCTCCGTGGAAGAGGGCGAGATCCACGCGCTGCTGGGCGAAAACGGCGCGGGCAAATCCACCCTGATGAATATTCTGACCGGCGTGATCCCCGCCGACGAGGGCAGCATCACCTTCTGCGGAAAGAGCTATCCCTCCCCCACCATTCCCCAGATGGAGGCAGCCGGCATCGCCTTTGTCCATCAGGAGCTGAACGTCATCAACGACCTGACGGTGGCGGACAACATCTTTCTCTGCCGCGAGCTGAAAACGAAGCTGGGCCTTCTGAACAACAAGGAGCAGGTGGCCCGCAGCCGTAAGCTGTTCGAGGATCTGGGCGTGGACATCGACCCCACCGCCATGGTCAGCGACCTGAAAACCAGCGAAAAGCAGCTGCTGGAGATCTGCCGCGCACTGTACGCCGACGCAAAGCTTCTGATTCTGGACGAGCCCACCACGGCTCTGTCCAACAACGAGATCGACCATCTTTTCGAAATCCTCAGAAAATTGAAAGCACAGGGGAAATCCTTCATCTTTATCTCCCACAAAATGCCGGAGATTTTTGCCATCGCCGACCGGTACACGGTCATGCGCAACGGTGAATTCATTTCCTCAGGTTATATAAAGGACACCAACCCCCACGCCATCACCTCCGACATGGTGGGCACCAACTACGTGGACGCAAAGCTCTACGAGCCCCGCCCGCTGGGCGAGCCGGTGCTGACGCTCCACGGCCTCAGCGGCCACGGCTTCGACAACATCGACATGACGGTGCGCCGGGGCGAGATCGTGGCGCTGACCGGTCTGGCGGGCTGCGGTGCCAGCGAGCTGCTGCAAACCCTGTTCGGCGTGCTGCCCATCGAGGGCGGCGAGATTGAGGTGAACGGCAAGACCATCCACGGCAGCTCTGTCAAATTCATGAAAAACGGCGTGGGTATGCTGCCCGCCAACCGCAAGGAGAACTCCGTGGTGCCCGACATGAGCATTCTGGAGAACTTCTATCTGGCCGAGCACGAGATATCCCGCGGCAAGCCCTTCATCCGCATGAAGGACGAGCTGAAGCGCTATGCCGACTACAAGGAGCTGCTGCACGTGAAGGCGGACGACTGTGCGCTGAACATCAGCTCCCTCAGCGGCGGCAACCAGCAGAAGGTGTTTATCGCCCGCTGGCTGAACATCGGCGCAGACGTGCTGCTGTTCGACAACCCCACCCAGGGCGTGGACGTGGGCGCAAAGGCCGAGATTTACAAGCTGATGCTCAGCTTTGCCAACGAGGGCAAGGCCGTCATCTTCAACACGCTGGAGATTCCCGAGATTCAGAAGGTGGCGGATCGCTGCGTGGTCTTTTACGAGGGGCAGATCGCCCGGATATTCCAGCATTCCGAGGTCAACGAGCACGACGTGATGCTCTATTCCACCAACGCGGTGGATGCGCAAGTGGAGGTAGCAAGATGAACAAGAAAAACAGTTTCGGCAAAATCGCCGGCAGAATCTGGTCGCAGTACAGCTTTGTCTTCGTTTTCCTGATTATCATGGTGGGCTATGCGTTCACCATTCAGGCAAACGGCAACAGCTTCAAGTGGAGCCACGTGGCGGCGGTGCTGGGCAGCCAGAACACCTGCATCGTGGGCACCATGGCGCTGGGTATGGCGCTGGTCATCATCACCGGCCAGATCGACCTGTCTATCGGCTCGGCGCTGGTGCTGTGCACCGGCGTGACCATCATGACCTTCAACGTCACCAACTCCATCTTTCTGATGGTGCTGGCCGCACTGGTCAGCGGCGCACTGTGCGGTGCCATCAACGGCGTGCTGGCGGGCTGTGCCAAGATGCCCCCCTTCGTGGTAACGCTGGGCACCATGCTGATCTACCGCTCCATCACCCTGTCGGTGGTGCGCTCCATCGACCCCGCCATCAGCGGCTCCTCCTCCAGCCAGTTCGCCATGCTCAGCAGCAACAGCAAGTATGAGTTCCTGCGCATGACCTTCGGTACCGGCAAGCTGTCGCTGGGCTCCTTCTCCATCCCCTATATCACCTTCGTGTTCGTGCTGATGGTGGTGCTGTTCGTGCTGCTGGCCAACAAGACCAAGTACGGCAAGAGCGTTTACGCCGTCGGCTCCAACGAGAAGAGCGCACGTCTGGCCGGTATCAACACCACCTGGGTCAAGGTCTCCGTGTTTATCATCACCGGCCTGATGGTGGGCGTGGCCAGTATCATTCAGGCCTGCAAGA
>CAZSTD010000195.1:0-3494 GCA_964609645.1 uncultured Blautia sp. | reverse complement strand
CGAAAGGTGTTAATAAAAAAGAAGTCACCGTTCCGAAAAACTATAACGGAAAGAAAGTCCGTGAAATCGGAGAAAACGCTTTTAAAGGATGCGACAAGTTGGAAACAATCTTTTTGCCGGGGTATTATGAAAACCCTGCTTTCACGATAAAGGAGTCTGCATTTGAGGACTGTATTTATCTGCAAGATGTGCAAGCGGGACATACGATTACGATCGAAAGTAATGCATTTAAAAACTGCCCAAGACTTACATTGCTTGGAACATTGACAAAAGGGATCAGTTCGATCGCAGATGATGCTTTTGATGCAGACAGCAGAGTGATCGTATTTGAGGCAGGTGCACTTCCTTATCGAGAAGATGACTATCCTTTTTATCATTTATATATGGAGGAAGGAGAGGATCTGGGCTATGAATATGGCGTAGACTGCTTAGAAGTTTATGATAAGGTTGCGCAGAAAAATGATGGTTGGAAAATAGTAAATTGTTTGTATGATAAAGAAGCGATCCAGATTCTGGGAAGAGGAGGAGCAGTGACCGGAGTTGGAAGAAAAGCCTTTTACGGCGCTGATAAACTGAAAGCAGTTGACCTTGGAGATAGCGTGAAGTTTATTGAAACAAAGGCTTTTGGTGAGTGTACCAGTTTAGAAAAACTTTATATTCCAGCTACCACAAAGGAGATCGCAGAGGACGCATTTTATGGTTGTGATTCTCTGACAATTTATACAGAAAAAGGGTCTTATGCAGCGAAATTTGCGAAAGCACATCATATACCTGTTTCTTATAAGACAACGCAGGATGTTATGAAAAATACAGAAATGAAGCTGAAGGTAAATAGAAAATCTACAAATAGTGATATTTTGGATCTCACATGGGAGAAAGTGTCTTTTGCAGATGGATATCAAATTCAAGCAAAAGAGGGTAAGGATGGAAAATATAAAACGATAGAAAGAATTAAAAATGGTGATATATCGACTTATCAAACTGATGTAACACGTTATGAAAAACGTGATGTCACATATCGTATCCGAGCTTATTCTATGGGAGAGGATGGAAAAGCGATATATACTCCGTATAAAAGCGTAAAAGTAACCTTGTGGCCGAAACAGCCGAAGCTCATTTCGACTGTAAAAAGATCAAAGGGAAAAATTACGCTTAAATGGGAAAAGACAGCAAATACAAATGGATATTGTATTTATCGGACTACGGATTGGAAACATTTTACCCGGATCAAAACGATAAAAAATAAAAATACAGTCACATATACGGATACAGGACTCAAAAAAGGAATTACATATGGGTATGCTATCCGAAGTTATCGTATAGATTCAAATGGAAAGCGGCTGTATAGCACGAAATATTGCTATACTGGAGTGGAATATTAATAGATTCTTCCTTATCATGATTTTGTCATATATTAAGAACGATTGTCCAGAAATAATAGTAGATCAGAAGAAATATTTAAAAGCATATATGCGATAGAAATATAAAACAGTGCACTTTTGCAAAAGCAGGAGCGCACTGTTTTTTTGTTTGATAAAAAATAGAAGCATCTTTCTGTCAATTCGAGGACAAAAAGATGCTTTTTGAGGATAAAACGCGTTAATTTAGTAAAAACACGCTAAACTTAATCTTGATGAGAAGCCTGATAAATTTTTATAATATGAAGCAGATATTCGAGAGTTCGTTCATCCATTTGGTTCATGATCATTATGGCATCTTGGACTTTAGGATTCAGTACTGCTTCATTGTGAGGCAAAAGATCATACAGAAAGTAATCTAATCCTACGTGTAAAATATCAGAAAGTCTGATGAGATTTTCGATAGTAGGATGATATTTTCCATTTTCGATACGACTGATAGTGCTGACAGAAAGACCGCTTAATTCTTCAAGCTGTTCCTGTGTAATATTTTGATTTGTTCGAGCTTCGGCAATACGTTTTCCAATTGTATTTTTCATGCGTAAAATTCCTTTCTATGAATAAAGTTTAGCAGAATGGGAGAAACATGTATAAGGATGAAAATGACAAGTGGCTAATCAAATATGACATGAGGAAGATATGAAAACATGAGTTATAAGTACAACAACGAAGAATTTTCAGATGAATATTGTAGACAACTATACATTATGATACTTTCTTTTCAGACATTACAGGGCAAGGGGATTTCAGTGAAAGAGACGTTTTATCTGAGCCTGGAACACTTGCTTTGGTGGTATCAGGAATCCCAGGATATGCGATATCTGGATCTGGCACTTCTTCATATGCAGGCATATGTGAACATGGGTTTCGCAATTAATGAGAAAAATCAGACCATATGTGCTATACTGAAAGAATCACATAAAACGATAGATGATTTTTTTCCAAGAGGACATTTGCCTGGAAAAAGAGTGAAACTGAATAAAACACAGGTCCGCAGTATGATCGGGAGATGGAAACCGTCCAAGAACAGTCCTATGACGATCGGACAGTTGGTGGACGATATTATTCAGAAAGTAAAAACACATCAGATAGGCAGATATGTTTATGAGTATCACAGAGCTGGAAGCTCTGCAGATGAAGATGCGGAGGTCTATGAGCTTGTGATCAACGAGGAGGAGAGCTATTTTTATGATGTGAAGAAATTCAGATTTTATACATTCATGGAGGAAACTGGGGAATGATCAGGATTGCGATTCTGGATGATGATGAAACAGCTTTAAAAAGAGAAAGAGAAGTTACAGAAAAATATTTTCAAAGTAAAAAAGTAGAATGTGAGATTGTGACATATCAGAATGTAGGTTGGTTTCTGATGGGCTTACAGGAAGAGAAGTTTGATCTTTACATTCTGGATGCAGAAATGCCAGAGAAAAATGGAATCGAGGTAGCCAAAGAGATCAGAAAGGTTTATCCAGATCCCGTTCTTATCTATATCACAAATTATCTCAATTATGCGTTGGATGCGTATGAAGTAGATACCTATCGTTACATTCCGAAGGATAAGATGGAGGAAAGGCTTCAATTCACGTATGATACGCTGCTTCCCTCTCTGATGAAAAAGGAGGAACGCTATTATACCATAAAGAAGCGAAGTGAGATAGAGAAGCTGGCATATTCAGATATTTTTTACATAAAAAAAGAAGGAAAGGCGGTTGTATTCGTACATCGTAATGGTGAGACATCTATCCGGACTACTCTGGCAGAAGTAGAAAAGAGCCTGGATGCTAAGGAGTTTATCATGGCAGACAGAGGTTATCTGGCAAATGTCAGACATGTGATGAAAATGAAAAGTCGTGATCTGTATATGAGAAATGGCAATATCATTACTGTAGGCAGAGAGCGGTTCAAACATGTCAGACAGGCGATCTTGGATTATTGGGAGAGTTAAAAATGCTGATGATATTTCTGTATGGACTGGCTGCTTTTGCAGAAACCGGGGTTAGTATCTGGATATTTGGAAAAATGTTCCCGAAGCGGGAAAGGGGTGATGCGTATAGGCTAGGTGAAAGGATACTTCTT
>CAZSTD010000194.1:0-3511 GCA_964609645.1 uncultured Blautia sp. | reverse complement strand
GGCGATGATGGCGGATTCGGAAGCCAGCGTTACCTCACCGATATCGTCGATCTTGTCCTTCACAGCGTCGGCGGCAGCCTTGGCTGTGCTGTTGACTTCGATGGCGAAAAGATAGCGGGAGTCGTTCGAATAATAGAGCGTTCCGTCGGTACCGCAGATGATGCTGGAATAGCAGTACTGCTTCATGCCATCGCCGGGATCAAACAGTTCCGTAAGGGTGGCCTGGTGGGTGGTGGTGTCCACCTTGATAAGGGAGATGCCGCCGGGGTAGCCATTATAGGTGCAGTAGAAGCAGAGGTAGCCGTTGCTCTCATAGGCGGTGGACAGCAGGGGGGAGCACTGGGGATAGGCCCGCGTGGAAACGCGGCTGACCTCGGTGAGGTTCTCTGCATCAGCTACAATAAAGGAACCAGAACCACTTGCGCCGGGAATGCCGGCGCAGACGTACACATAGCCGTCATATACGACGGGGGTAGAGGTGGACTGTGCGCCTGTGCTCATTTTTTTCAGCCCGGAGAGAGTACCATCGGCAGCGACAGCGGCGGAGCAGAGATAGCCGCCCTTGGTGGTGAAGTAGACGCGGCCGGTGGCGTGGTCATAAGCGATGGTGGAGCGCTGGTCATCCATATCGGGTAATGCAAGTTTGTTGATCTCCTGACCGGTGGTTTTGTTCAGGGCATAGAGATAGGCGGTGCCGGAGGTGTTGCCATCGGGAGTTCCGTTTTCAGAGCCTACAATGAGCGTATTGCCCACCACCACGGAACCGGCCCAATAGAAGCCGTCGGGGACAGTCTTGCTCCAGGTGGCATACTTGGCCTCGTTTTCACTGTTGGGATCCTCATCGGTCAGGGACAGGCAGACGTAATTGGCAGGCTTGCCGTCAAGATAGAATCCTGTGTAGATATATCCGTCTGAGTAGGTGATGGGGCTCAGCGACTGGCCGCCGGCGGGATCGGTATAGACCCATACGGATGCAAGTGTTGTTGCATCAAAGGCCTGTATAGTGCCGCCATCCAATTGGCAGATGATCAGCCCGTCTGCATAGATGGGGGGCTGGTTGCCGTTGGTGTTCTTGGCCTTCATGGTTGCTTTGATGGTATCGTCCGGGAGGGTGCTGCCGGTGATTTGCGCCAGATTTATGCTGTATAAGGTGTCGGAGGACATTACAATAAGGCGGTTTCCAACGATGATGGGTGTTTTGGGGGCGGTGCTCCACCGATATTGTTGAGCCACATCCTGCCCGAACTGATACGCCCATTTCAGGGCGGCAGTATCGGCGGAGGTGGGGGTCTGGGCAGAGGTGATGGCCATGTTGGCATCGCTGTTGCGGAAGTTCTTCCACGCGGCATCGACCGAATTGTGAATTCCAGCGGTGCCTGCGCTATCCAGCGTGACGGTAACGGTTTGAGATGCTTCGTTGGTGGGCGTATAGGTGCCCTTGGAGGACTTGCAGCCCCCCTTTGTCACGGTGTATGAGTACAGCTGACCGACCATCATCGGATAGGAGCCGTCCGCATTCGGTTCGACAACGGACTGATACTTGTCGTACACCACCACGGAGGCACCACTGGGGGTGATGCTGAAGGTTACATTGGCTGTCGCTATGCGCTTGATGGTGACGGTATACTCGTTGGAAAGACCGTTGGCGGAGTTGGCAACCTTCACCTTTACGATGTTTGCGCCATCGGAAAGGCTGATAACGCCGCTGGAGTTGTCATTATAGGTGATGGTATAGCTGGGATCATAGGCGACGGCGCTGAACGTCACGGAATTGGAAGGGGTTTCTGAGGTATATGTCAGAGTGTTATAGGCAAAAGTTTCATTGAGTGTCGTACCCGCGATAGAGAGTGACTTCAGCGTGGGGGTGCGCTTGACGTTGACGGTGTAGGTGCTGGCAGATGTGCCCTCACCCACGGTCAACGTCACGGTGTTGCCGACGGTGCCCTTTTTGATGCAGTTGGTAAGGGCCTTGCCGGTAGTAGTAGACAATGTGGCGGTGCCAGAACTGTTGTTATTGAGCTTTGTCCATGCTGCGGTGACGCTATCGCCCTCGTCAGTGGGGTTGGCGAACACGGTCAAATTATTTCCGTCCTGGTCGGGAACGTAAATGGCATATTCATAAGTGCTGGAGTTGAATGCAGGCGTAAGGGGGTAGTCTATCTTGTTGTTAAAATTGAATGAGAGAGAAGAGAGGGTATGTGCGGTGGTCGCAGGGGGTGTGGTGGGCGTACCGGAGCCACCGCCGGTGACGGTGACAATGCACCACGGCGCGATAGCGGGATTTTCGCCTACAAAGCCGTTTGCGGTGACAATATATGTACCGGCGGTATCAAAGGAGAGGGTCACTTTACCGTTGGCATCAGGAGTGATATCTGTGAGTGAGGTGCTGGAATTGCTTTCGTCGATGGCATAGAAAGAAAGATAGGTATTATCTATGTCGGTTCCGTCAATGGGGGTGCTTATGGGAGTATATCCCATGGCGCTCATTGCGAGAAAACCGGTTAACGTAAGGTCAAAGGTTGCGCCGACTACAACAGATTTGGCGCTGTCTGTAAAATAAGTGAAATGATCCAACCAGCTGGTGCTCTGATAGAACCAGAAATCCACTATGTCGTTATTGTTCAGGCGTGCGGCATTGACCATGTATCCGGTAGTACCGTACTCGCCAGAAATGCCGTCGTTCAGCATATCGTGGTTAACAAAGAAACCGCTGGCACTGGCGACCTCACCAAAGGCTTTGGTGAGGGTGCCTGAGGTGTTGAAGTCAAGGTAAGTCTTTGCGGTTTCTGAAGTAAAAGCACCGCCATATTTTTTCTTGTGAACAGCGACCATTGCATCAAAAACTGTCGGAGCATTGATTGCGACGCTATTGTGGTCTGTTGTAGGCATGCTAAAGCCGTATGTTTCGGCAATGCCATCCTCCACAGTCACGGCCTGCGGCGTGAACAGGAACGCGCCGTCTTTTTGTGCGCTGAAGGTTACTGTAACGGTGCTGTCTGCTGCCCACGCGGTGGTGGGGATCAGGCTGATCACCATCACAAGCGTCAACAGCAATGAGAGTATGCGTTTTTTCATGTGTGATTCTTTCCTCCTGTATGTTTTTTGGGGACACATATTATATGATGCCGTTTCCGGCGGATCAAAGAGGGTGGCGGAGAGGACCGGCAAATCCCCTCCGCCGGTATGGAAAAGACGACGGCTGTGCCGTCCTGGCTTGCAAAATACAAAACGGCCGCGGCGATGGACATACCATCACCGCGGCCGTTTTTCCGCAGAATGAAAAAGAACCGTTCCGGCGTGCAACGCGCCCGAAGGAATCAAAAACACAGATCGAGCAGGTCTTCTGACTTACGCATCAACAGCACCGCACGCCTTCTCAGAGCCTGTCGCTCCAATGGCTGGCTTTCGCCTGTGCGGCGCCTTCGCGCTTACAGCGGCGGCACCGTTCGGGATTTGCACCCGTATTCACTATTCTCTCTGCCGTCCTTACGCGGGCGGCGGAGCACTCGAC
>CAZSTD010000193.1:0-3529 GCA_964609645.1 uncultured Blautia sp. | reverse complement strand
ATCTCTGAAATTCTTCATAAGAAGATCAGAGATTTTTTTGTTCTTATAGTTCTGGATTCTCCAGCAAATCCTCAATTGTACACCCAAGCACTCTTGAAAGTTTATAAAGCGTTCCTGCCTGTGCTTTATCAATATCATTTGCCTTTTGTTCATAAATAAATCCTTTCCTTTGTCACAGGCGGAAACCCACTGCCTTTAGGCGATGGGAGGAGCCTTGTAAATTTTTAATCAGTTACCTATTTTCAAAATAAAAATAACCTGATATACTACCCTTAGAGTTAAATCCTACAGAGAAAACCGTTGGCTGCAACTCTCAGCAAAGGCACTCTGCACGTTGAAAACTGTATATATAATGTAACGCCACTTTAGGTAACAATACCTATCGGGGGTTAAAGGTCGGAGGCGTAAGCCATTCGCACGACTGGGCAGTTACAAGCCCATTACCTTTAGGTGATGGATAGTTGATATTTACAAATAGGTTTAACAGTGATATAGTAACCTTGCTTTCATATGTAAAAAATACATTTTATAAATAGATCAAGTACGCTTATTTCGAGTATGTCTGTATTTTTTGATACTTATCGGGCATACTCAGAGCGTACTTGAATCTTATCGGAGGAATTTATGCAGATAATTATAGTTGGGTGCGGAAAAGTCGGACGTACCCTGGCCGAACAACTTCAGGAAGAAGAATCTGACATTACATTGATCGACGTTTCTTCTAACGTGATCAATTCACTTCAGGATGACATTGATGCAATGGGAATCGTAGGTAACGGTGCAAGCATCAATACGTTGATGGAGGCAGGCATCGAGAATGCTGATATTCTGATCGCAGTCACCGGTTCTGACGAAATGAATCTCCTTTGTTGCTTGATCGCACAAAAAACTGGTCACTGCCAGACGATCGCTCGTGTCCGCAATCCTATCTACGGCAAAGAGATCGGCTTTATCAAGAGACGACTTGGTGTCAATATGATCATTAACCCGGAACTGGCTGCAGCACAGGAAATCTCCCGTCTGCTCCGTTTCCCGTCCGCGATCAAAATAGACACATTTGCTAGAGGTCGAGTGGAAATGCTTAAATTCAAGGTTCTTCCAGAATTTGGGCTGGACGGAATGACGATCTCACGCATTACGGAAACCTTGCGCTGCGATGTTCTTTTCTGCGCAGTAGAAAGCAGAGATTCCGTTTCTATCCCTGGCGGTAACCATATCATCCATGACGGAGATATCGTTTCTATCCTTGCCTCTCCGGTAAATGCAGCCGCCTTTTTCAAAAAGATAGGCTTAAAGACCCATCAGGTTAAAAATGCGATCATCGTAGGCGGCGGAACGATCTCCTATTATCTCACAGAAGCACTTTTGGATATGAACATCTCCGTAAAAGTGATCGAGCAAAATGAAGCTCGCTGTGAGACCTTGAGTGATCTACTTCCAGATGCAACGATCATCAACGGCGATGGCACCAACCGATCCCTGCTTATGGAGGAAGGACTTGCTGGCGCAGAAGCCTTCGTTTCACTCACCAATATGGATGAAGAAAACGTCTTCCTCGCACTTTTCGCAAAAACTGTGTCCAAGGCTAAGCTGGTTGCCAAGGTAAACCGTCTGGCCTTTGATGACGTGATCGACAGCCTGGATATCGGAAGTGTCATTTATCCAAAATATATCACCGCCGACTATATCCTCCAGTATGTCCGCGCTATGCAAAACAGCATCGGAAGCAACGTAGAAACCCTTTATCATATCCTGGATAATCAGGCAGAGGCTCTGGAATTTGCCATCCGTGAAAACTCTCCGGTCGTAGGCATTCCTCTGTCCGATCTGAATCTGAAAAAGAACTTACTTGTTGGCTATCTAAACCGCAATGGCGTTGTGAAGATCCCACGTGGTCAGGATACCATTCAGGTCGGCGATACCGTCATCATCGTAACCACTCATAAAGGGCTTCGAGATATCACAGACATCCTCGAAAGATAAAGGAGAAGATCATGAATTATTCCATTATCATCTATATCATTGGATGGATCTTAAAGCTGGAAGCGATATTTATGATCCTTCCTGCAGTCACTGCGCTGATCTATCAGGAAATTTCTGGTATCGCTTTTTTGATCACGATCGTTTTGTGTCTGGCTATAGGAATACCACTCACATACAAAAAGCCAACAAAAAAAGCCTTCTACACAAAAGAAGGCTTTGTAACAGTAGCTCTAAGCTGGATCGTTTTGAGTATCATGGGAGCGCTTCCGTTTGTTTTAAGCCGAAGTATCCCAAATCCGATCGACGCGCTCTTTGAAACCGTTTCCGGATTTACCACAACCGGAGCCAGCATCCTTAGTGATGTGGAGGCACTGCCCCACTGTATGCTGATATGGCGAAGTTTCACCCACTGGATCGGCGGTATGGGAGTATTGGTCTTTATCCTTTCCCTTCTTCCTCTGACAGGGGGATACCACATGAACCTGATGAAGGCAGAAAGCCCGGGGCCTTCTGTCAGCAAGCTCGCTCCTAAGGTGCAGTCCACAGCAAAGATTTTATACAATATTTATATTGTCATGACCATTGCACAGATCATCTTGCTCCTGCTCGGAGGAATGCCTGTCTTTGATACACTCTGCACAGCATTCGGCACTGCGGGCACTGGCGGATTCGGGATCAAAGCAGACAGTATGGCTAGCTACAGTACCTATCTGCAGGTCGTGACTACCATATTTATGATCTTATTTGGTATCAACTTTAATGCCTACTTTTTCATCCTGACGAAAAAATTTTCGCAGGCATTTAAGATGGAAGAAGTCCGCTACTACCTGGGAATTATCGCAGTTGCGATCTTGATCATCACGTGCAATACTTATCATATGTACAAAAATGTGGCGGAAGCCTTCCAGCAGGCAGCTTTTCAGGTTGGATCTGTCATCACCAGTACCGGTTATGCGACAACCGATTTTAACCTCTGGCCAGAGATTTCCCGCACGATCCTGGTATTGCTGATGTTTGTCGGTGCCTGCGCTGGAAGTACCGGCGGAGGTATCAAAGTTTCCAGGATTTTGATCCTGACCAAAACTGTGCGCAAAGAGCTGCATATTTTCCTGCATCCTAACGCAGTAAAGAAAATAAAAATGGATGGCAAAGCCATCCCTCACGAAGTTGTGCGTTCCACAAATATTTTCCTGGTCGTATACGCACTGATCTTTGCAGGATCCATCTTCCTGATCGCCTTTGACGATCTGGATCTGATCACAAACTTTACCGCTGTGCTCGCGACCTTGAATAATATCGGACCTGGACTTGAGTTAGTTGGACCAAATGGAAATTTTGGAGTATTTTCCTACTTTTCCAAACTTGTCTTAACCTTCAACATGTTAGCTGGACGACTGGAAATTTTCCCGCTCCTGCTCTTATTTGTGCGTGACACTTGGAAAAAATTCTAAAAAATTCGCAATTTATTGCACTGTTTACATTTTGTTCACAGTTTATCCATATTTTTAGGGTATATTATTATACAGAAAGACGGTAAGTCTTTCTT
>CAZSTD010000192.1:0-3556 GCA_964609645.1 uncultured Blautia sp. | reverse complement strand
TCCATTTTTATTGGTCCCTCCTGGAAGATTTACGCTTCTTTTACCCATACCTTCAGGCTTCCGGTCACCTTTGGATGCAGTTTAACCGGAACCTGAGTCACTCCTAATACACGGATTGGCTCTGAAAGCTGCAGTTTTTTCTTATCAATATCTAAGTTTAACTGTTTCTTTGCAGCCTCAGAAATTTCTTTAGAGGAAACAGAACCAAAGGTTCTTCCGCCCTCTCCTGTTTTCAGTGTAAGGATCACTTCTTTTGTTTCAAGTTCTTTGGCAAATGCCTGTGCTGCCTCATAGATTTCTTTGGCAACTTTCTCTTCATTTGCTTTCTGAAGCTTTAAGTCATTTAAGTTCTTTGGAGTTGCTTCCAGTCCTAACTTTTTAGGAAGGATCATATTTCTTGCATATCCGTCACTTACGTTGACGATCTGTCCTTTTTTTCCAAGGGATTTTACATCTTCTAGTAAAATTACTTTCATTTTACATTTTCCTCCTGATCTATGATATCTTTGAGCATCTTTTCCACTTCATCCGGGGATGCTTTTACTTGAGCTCCGGCAATATTCATATGACCGCCTCCGCCCATTTTTTCCATCAATACCTGCACATTGACCTCGTCGATCGCGCGGGCACTGATATAAACTTCATTATTATATTCCGTCAGCACAAAGGACGCTTTCACCCCTGCAATATTCAGAAGCTCATTCGCAGCCTGTGCACCCACAACGGTCGGACTGTCCACGCCCTCACTCGGACATCTCGCGATCGCAAAATAATCCCTGTATATATGTGCAGTCCGCACTGCCTCCGCACGCGCCTGATAAGACTGCAGATTGTCACGCAGCAGCTTGCGGACTCTAGTCACATCCGCACCGCTCCTTCGAAGAAATGCAGCCGCCTCAAACGTACGCACGCCCGCACGTGTGGTGAAATTGTTGGTGTCTATCATGATACCTGCATAAATGCAGTCTGCTTCCATATTTCGGATCCTGAGATCGTCGGAGAAATACTGCAGGATCTCTGCAACCATCTCACACGCAGACGATGCATACGGTTCCACATAGGAAAGCACCGCATTTTCGATAACCTCACTGCCCCGTCTGTGATGGTCGAGCACAACCACCGTCTTGGTCATATAGAGAAGCTCCTGACACTCTGTATAGCTTGGCTTATTCGTATCCACCACAACCACAACCGTATTATTATCTACCAGATCTTTGGCCTGCTCACTGGTCACAAACATGGATGGATCATAGTCCGGATTGTTGATATATCCCGCCATCAGAGGACGGATGGATGTTGTCGGATCATTCACCACGATATTCACGGTTTTACCCAGTGTTTTGCCGGCACGATAGATACCGATCGCTGCACCAAGCGCATCTACATCTGTGATCTTATGTCCCATCACCACCACACGATCCTTGGTGCTCATAAACTCTTTAAGCGCCTGCGCCTTCACCCTTGCTTTCACACGGGTCGTCTTTTCCATCTGCTGTGTTTTACCACCATAGTAGGTGATATTATTGCCATTTTTGATAACTACCTGATCACCACCGCGGCCAAGGGCCATCTCGATCGCAATACGGGAATACTCATAGTTCTGCAGATAAGTCGCTGCATTTAAGCCAATACCGATGCTCAGTGTGATCGCCATCTCATTACCGATGTTGACCGTCTTTACTTCTTCTAGGATATGGAAGCGCTGTTCTTTGAGTGCTTCGAGTGAGCTCTGACGCATGATGAGCAAATATTTGTCCTTCTCCAGTTTCTTCACCAGCCCGTCAAAATTTGAAAAATATTTCGTAATCTTTCGATCGATCAGGGCGATGAGCAGAGAGCGGCGCACATCCTCCACACTCTCCAAGGCTTCCTCATAGTTATCCAGATAAGCCAGTGCTACGACCAGCTTGTTATCTTCATTTTTCTTGATATATTCTGTGAGCTCTGTGTCATCATACAGATACATGGCGATCAAACTCACATTTCTGTCTGTTTTTTCAAAGATCTCGCTTTCGGCGATCACTTCGCCGAGAGAAACCCTCTGCATAGAGATCCGGTAGATCTTCTCTCCAAACTGTGTACTGATCTCACTGATCTCCTTTTTATCCGCAAGCGGCAGCTTGTCTGCTGTCACATCCGGAAAGATCGTGCAGATATTTTTTTTGTAAAACTGGTCTTTTCCGGTAAGTTCAGCAAAAACCTTATTCGACCAGATCATTTTGCCATTCATATCCATGATGGCATAGGGCAGAGCAAGCTCCTCTAAGATCCTCTTCTCCAGCGTATCATACTGGTTGGCAAACGCGATCAGCTCATTTACGATAAATGGTCTATGGCAGCGCAGTACAAGCACTGCAGTCCCAATATAAATGATGATCCCCACTGACACAAGGATGCCAGCCTTAATACTGATGCAGTATACCAGCAGGTTCAGTACGATCAACAAAGCTGAGAGGATCAAGGGCCATCTCATGAATGCCTTCATATGCCCTTTCAATTTTAATTTATCGCTCATATCTTTCTTTCCGTTCTTCACTCTCTTACTTTTCAGTTGCTTTGGTGATTATTATATCAGATTTGCCTATATTTTACCATAGCGCGCAAAAGAAAAAGAATGTGCACGTATTACAAAGTTAAAAAAAGCTGCTGTTTCACAATTTCTCAATCGTGAAAGCAGCAGCCTTATATTCATCGTTAGATTAGTCCTGGATGTATGGCATCATAGACATATGACGTGCTCTCTTGATAGCAACTGTCAGTGCTCTCTGATGTTTTGCACAGTTTCCTGTGATTCTTCTTGGAAGGATTTTTCCTCTTTCAGAAACATACTTTCTTAATTTTGCTACATCCTTGTAGTCGATTTCGTTATTCTCTTTACCACAGAATACGCAAACTTTTTTTCTTCTGCGGCCGCCTCTTCTCTTCATTGGAGAGTCTGGTCTTTCGCCTCTATTAAAAGCCATGATTGCTTTCCTCCTATCTTATTCTATCAGTTTGTTTAAGCTTTAGTTAAACGGTAATTCCTCATCAATTCCATCCGGAATGTTCATGAAACCGTCTGCACTGGCTGCTCCCGGCATCGGCATGGATGGTGCAGGCGCTGCTGTCTGCGGATGGGAAGCTGTATAATTATCACTTGCCGCCTTGCTTTCAGCAAATTCCTGTTCCTCAACTACAACTTCTGTCGTGTAAACCTTCTGGCCTTCACGGTTGGTGTAGCTTCCTGTCTGAATACGTCCAGAAACAACAATCTTCAATCCCTGACGATAATATTTCTCAGCAAACTCTGCTGTACGTCCAAAGGAAACACAGTTGATAAAATCTGCTGTTGCTTCACCGTCACGACGGAATCTTCTGTCCACCGCCAGTGTATATCTGGCGATCGCCAATGCGTTCTCCCCTGCGGAATATCTCACCTCAGGATCTCTTGTTAAGCGTCCCATTAAAATTACTTTGTTCATATCATTTACCTCTTTGCTTCTATGCTTGAACGGGTTTCTTAATGGTACCTTCTAAAATTCACTCTGTATAAGATTGATTATGCGTCTTTTCTTAC
>CAZSTD010000191.1:0-3576 GCA_964609645.1 uncultured Blautia sp. | reverse complement strand
CCATTATTTACAATCAATTGTATCTTATTCATATCATTTTTCCTCATTTGTCTGAACAGCTTCCAGCAGTGTCTTGCTGAAGTGTCAGTAAACTATCCTGGCATTCTAATGCACAAATGCCTTCCTAATATCATACAATATTTGGCTTTCACATACAAGAGTTCTTAACACATACAAGAGTTCTTAATTGGAAGATTTTATTAAGTCTTGGTGTTCTGTGGTATGTTTTTATACAATACTAAAGGGACGCTAGAGCAAGATCAGGTCTTGTGACCGGCTTCGTTTTCTGCTCGGGTCGCGCATCGATCATCCGCCATTCGCGAAAACTCGCCTTCGGCTCAGACAGTTCGCTCGGTGTCGGAAATTAGCGCGTACCTTCGCGACGAAAGCCTCGCGAAGGTCACTTCGTCCCTGATCTTGCTCTAGCTGATAATCGTAGTTTTTATTTTTTCCTATTTGTCATGTACAGTATTTTGTTTGTCTCAAGTGTTTATAATGAAATAAATATTTTTTCTAATGTTTGTCCGTGTGTGATCTTTTTTCATTTATCGTTAATATATTCTAACGTACCAGATAACAAGTCAAAATATCGTAAAAATCCGTCAAAATATTGGAAGCATTTTTCTTCAAAAGTATCTATCATGGTATTAATAGAAATTCGCACAAAGAATCGTATGATCAGTTTTTAGGAGGTTTTTATCATGGAAAAAAGATGGTGGAAAGAAAGTGTTGTATATCAGATTTATCCTCGCAGTTTCTGCGACAGCAACGGTGATGGAATCGGTGATCTGAACGGAATCACCAGTAAATTAGATTATTTAAAAGAGCTTGGCATCGATGTGATCTGGCTCTCTCCTGTTTATCAGTCCCCAAATGATGACAATGGATATGATATCAGTGATTATCAGGCGATCATGGATGAATTCGGTACTATGGAAGATTTCGACCGTATGCTCGCAGCCGCTCATGAAAGAGGCATCAAGATCCTGATGGACCTCGTTGTAAATCATACTTCAGATGAGCACAAATGGTTCATCGAGAGCCGTAAATCTACAGATAATCCTTACAGAGATTATTATATCTGGCGTCCGGGCAAAGAAGACGGAAGCCTTCCAAATAACTGGGGTTCCTGCTTCTCTGGTCCTGCATGGGAATATGATGAGACAACCGATATGTATTTCCTGCATCTGTTCTCTAAGAAACAGCCGGATTTAAACTGGGATAATCCATCTGTCCGCAAAGAAGTTTTTGATATGATGAACTGGTGGCTGGATAAAGGTATCGATGGTTTCCGTATGGACGTTATCAGCCTGATCTCCAAAGTTCCAGGACTCCCGGACGGTGAAGTAGGTATCAACGGATATGCATCCTTTGATATCGCTGCAAATGGACCTCACGTACATGAATATCTTCAGGAAATGCGCGAGAAAGCATTAAACAATGCTGATACTATGACTGTAGGTGAATGCGCTGGTGTTACTCTCGAGGAAGCCAAAAAATATGCAAGAAGCGATGAAAAAGAGCTGAACATGGTATTCCAATTTGAACATATGGGTGTTGATGATGACAAGGCATTTGGCAAATGGACAACCAAAAAGATGGATCTGCGTGACATGAAAGAAGTTCTTACACGCTGGCAAAAAGGACTTCAGGATGTTGCATGGAACAGCCTTTACTGGGAAAACCACGACCAGCCTAGAAGTGTCTCACGTTTTGGAAATGACAGCGATGAATATAGAGAGATCTCTGCCAAAATGCTGGCAACCTGTCTTCATATGATGCAGGGAACTCCTTATGTATATCAGGGTCAGGAGCTTGGTATGACCAACTGCCCATTTAATACACTGGAAAATTTCCGAGACCTTGACAGTATCAATGCTTACCACGAATTGACAGAACAGGGCAAGATCACAGAAGATGATATGCTCGCAGCGATCAGCTACAGAGGACGTGATAATGCCAGAACTCCAATGCAGTGGGATGACAGTGAATATGCAGGATTCTCCACAGCAACACCTTGGATCATGGTAAATCCAAATTATACTCAGATCAATGCAAAAGAACAGGTAAACCGCGAAGACTCTGTATTTAAATATTATCAGAAATTGATCCGTCTCCGCCACGAAAGCGACCTGATCGTATATGGTACTTATGATCTTCTTCTTGCAGATGACACAGACATCTACGCTTATGAGCGTACTCTCGGCGAAGAAAAATTGATCGTATTCTGTAACTTCAGCGAAAACACCCGCGAAGTACAGCTTCCAGAAGAATTTGTAAATGGAGAAGTTCTGATCGCAAACTATAGCGATGCTTCCGCAGATGCAAACCTTACACTCAGACCGTATGAAGCGATCGTGATCAAAAAATAATCTCATGTAAAACAAGAGGGCTGCCCGTCAAAAGGTAAGCCCTCTTTTCTCCCTTGCAATCCTGTATCTCTCTATGATAAAATGTTCCCATGATCATCGAACAGATACCTTTCTTTTGTTTCTTAATTTCCCACTTATTTGCGGTATCTTTTCTATATTTTCATTTTTAATGTATTGGAGTGTTTATTTTCATGATTACTATAAAAGAGATGGCAGAGATGCTGGGGATCAGTACCACGACCGTATCAAACGTGATCAACGGTAAGACCAGCGAAGTCTCTCAAAAAACTGCAGAAAAAGTCCAAAAACTTTTGGATGAATATGATTATGTCCCAAATATGAGTGCCAAAAATCTGGCCCAGAATCATTCCCGACTGATCGGCATCGTATTAAAAGGTCGGAAAGATAAATATGAAAACATATTTGCGGACCCTTTTCATGGAGAATTGCTAGGGGCTTTAGAGGCATCGATCCGCGAACGAGGATATTACATGATGCTCTATACCTCAGAGGATATCAATGAGATCGTTCGAAATGTCGTAAGCTGGAACACAGAAGGTCTGGTCCTCGTCGGGATGCTTCACGATGATTACCTCAAGATCAAGAGTAAATACAAACGTCCGGTAGTTATGATCGACAGCTACACACCGAAAAACATTGCTAAATATGTAAATATTGGACTTGACGATGAACAGGGCGGCTATCTGATGACGAAATACCTCTTAGAATGCGGTCATAGAAAGATCGCTTTTTTAGCAGATAATATGGAGGGCGTCGATTACATCCGCTATATCGGACATCAAAGAGCACTCGAGGAATACCATATCGATGTTGATCTGGACAATTTGATCGTTATCCGTCCATCAAAATATGAACGCCAGAACAGCATGGAAGAAATTTATGCCGTTGCACACAAATTCACAGCTTTTATGTGCTGCTCTGATTATTATGCGGTTACATTGATGAAATACTTGCGGGAGCGAGGCATCCGTTTTCCAGAAGATCTCTCTATCACCGGGTTTGACGATAACCTGTATGCCCAGATCTCTTATCCTGCACTTACCACGATCCATCAGGATGTTTCTCAGCGAGGAACGGTTGCGATAGAGTATTTGATCAACATGATCGATGGAAAATCTGCTCCGCACACAGCCAATGTTTCAATGCCTGTGAGTCTTGTAATACGTGACAGTGTCAAGATACT
>CAZSTD010000190.1:0-3702 GCA_964609645.1 uncultured Blautia sp. | reverse complement strand
TCTCAATGATACTGTCAAGATATTCATTTAACGGATATATTTCTTCAATGAGACCTTTTTCGATTCCTTCCTGATAGTCCATCGCATCGACCGGTATATCTGTCACTTCATCGATAAATTGTTCAATTTCCATGGTCTGTTGTTCATCCGCATCTCTTCCGCCATATGTGAACACCTTCACTCCATTATAGATAGCAGGATTATGACTCGCCGTTATCATCATACCATAATGGTATTCATGTTTCATGACATAGAACATAACAAGCGGAGTGGGTACGGACTTATGGATCAGCTTTACAGGAATTCCTTCTTCTGCAAATACCATAGCCGCCCACTGCATTGCCTCTTTCGACAGGAATCTTCTGTCATATCCCATTACAATGCCGTTCGCTTCCACGCCTTCCTTTTTCATCTTATCGCAAAGGGCTTTGGATAATATCTGTATATTTTCCTTCGTAAAATCTTCTCCGATAATGGCTCTAAAACCACCTGTACCAAATTTAATCATGCTTTATCCCTCTATTTATCCATTATTACCAACACATCGTGGATGCTTCCTTTTTCAAATGCCGGAATCTTGTTCTGCTCTTTTCCATCCACAAGTATCTGTTTTACTCCGGACATTACTTTACCGCGATTTTCGACTGTAATGCGATATGTCGCGCCCCGCCACTGGCGAGTCGCTTTAAATCCGTCCCATGAGGCAGGAATACAGGGATCAATGATCAACTCCTCAAATTCCGGTCTGATTCCGAGCATATATCTTGTTGCGCTGAAATAAGACCAGCCGCCGCTGCCTGTCATAAAAGGATGTCTTGCACGACCAAATGCACTATGATCTTTTCCTGCAATAAACTGACAGTACGAATATGGTTCAGATTCGCGAATTTCTATTTTATCATTCTGCCAGTACGGGCACAATGC
This sequence comes from uncultured Blautia sp., assembly GCA_964609645.1. GTDB lineage: Bacteria > Bacillota > Clostridia > Lachnospirales > Lachnospiraceae > Blautia_A. The sequence continues at coordinate 2,778 of CAZSTD010000190.1, read as the reverse complement.
ATCATAAAATTTCATAGCAATATCGCCACGTTTCAAAACACACGCCGCCGCCCATGCCCACGGATTCGGATGGGAAAAAATTGCACCATTTTCCTTCAGTCCCGGATATACACGTGTTACAAATCCGATATCATCATCCGGCTTTGTGTAACACGGTGTATTCAGCAAAAGTCCATACGGTGTATACAAATATTCGTCGATTGCCTGCAGCGTCTTTTGCGCACGTTCACCGGTTGCAGCACCCGAAAGAATTGCCCACGCATTCGATTCCAGATGAACCTTTCCTTCCTCATCTTCCTGACAGCCGATCTTCTTTCCGTTTTTGGTAATACCTCGAATGTACCATTTTCCGTCCCACAACACACGATTGCAGGCCTCTTTTACCGTTTCTGCCATCTGTGTGTAGGTCTTAACATCATCTTCTTCCCCAAGATATTTTGCCAATTCGATAAAATATCCGAGTGCCCAGTAATGCAGAAAACTTACCATCGCGCTCTCGCCGCCGCCCAAATTAAGGCAATCATTCCAATCAGCACGAAGCCCCTTACAGATACCGGTTGCACCAACCTGCTCTGCACTGAAATTGAGGATTCTCTTACAATGTTCGTATACACTCTCAGTAAAATCCTTCCCCTCTGCATAAGTATCCGCATAAGTAAGCTGTTTGCCTGCAAACTTCACATCTCCGGTCTCTTTGATATATTCTACAATCGAAGCAATCAGCCAGAGAGCGTCATCGGAACACGCATCTTTTATTCCGTGGATCATACTGTTCTTATCCGGTTCTGGAATCACCGTCGGCGATTTAAACGGTTTGACACCCTTCTGCGGTTCAAACCATTCCGGCGAAAACAAATGAAGTCCGTAGCCGTATGTTGTCAGACCGCGCAGCAGCTGCTCTATTCTCTCTCTGCATTTATCTGGATTTGAATGAGGAATTGTCATAGAATCCTGTGCTGTATCACGGTAACCCAAACCTACTCTGCCGCCAACTTCAATAAACGAAGCAAATCGTGAAAACATAACATTGATCTCAGACTGATAGAGAGTCCATGTATTGATCAGTGTATTCATCCCCTCATTCGGAGTTTGAATCTGAAGTGCTTGACATTTCGCTTCCCAGTATTCCTTCAAATCTTCATAAACTGCATCGACCTTTGCAAGATCACTGTACTTCTCGCGGATCCGTTTTCCTTCGCTTCTTCTTCCTTCCCCCAGCATAAAGATGTAACGTACTTCTTCTCCCGGCTGCAGGCTGAAATTCTTTTGCAAACTTCCGCAATGATTACCGCCAAGCTCTGCGGTATTGCCGCACTGACCAGTTTCAACTGCCTGCGGATGATCTTCTGTTCGATATGCGCCAAGAAATTTCTCGCGGATACAATCATAAGCATCCGGTTCAAAATTTGCTGCAAAATATTGATAACCTTGTTCTTCATAGAATAAATCTTCTTCAATGATACCGTCTTCATATGAGGAACCGGCACAATATAAACTCATCTGATAATTCTGATTATCAATCATAATATGATGAAAAGAAAATTCCATATAGGAGAACAGGGATAACCGCCGTTCCTTATCCGATGTGTTTTTTATTTTGACATCCCACAAAAGTACATTCTCTCCCCTTGGAATGACCATTGTCTGAGACGATTTCAGCTGATCATATTCACTTTCATATACCGTGTAAGAAAGTCCATGTCTGCAGCTGTATTTTGCTTTTGCCAAATCCTTTCCTACCGGCTGCCATGAGATAGAGTGATAGTCCTTTTTTTCGTTGTCACGAATATAAATATAGAATCCCGGTCTGTCCATAGGTACGCCGTTCCCCCTAAAACGGCTGATCCGATGATATTCCGGTGTTTTATAAAACAAATATCCCCCTGCGGTATGATTGATTACTGCTGCCATATCTTCCACACCCAGATAATTTGTCCACGAGCAAGGAACTGCCACATTATCAATCACATACTCACGTTTTTCATTATCAAAATGACCGTATTGCATAAAAAGTCCCTCCTACATATAGTTTTTGCCTTATCTATATTATAGGAGGGAGCCTTTCAAAAAAAAATTGTTCATTATGTGATTATTTGTTTAAAATTGTTTTGATCCGTCAGAACAAAAAATGTCTGTTTTATTTTGATGATTTAGTTTTCAGTGCTTACACGAATTTCGATGATACTGCAAATGTATGTTTGTCCGCTTCTTATCAGAAAGCTTTTGAAACCTTTTATAGACATTCCCAAACAGATCATTCCACCAAATCTAACTCTTCAAGGATATCGTTTAATAATTTTTCCGTTTCGACTACATACGTATTTTTATCCGTTGGGAAAACCATAAAGCGGATTTCCTTTTTAGACAACAGTTCCTCACATTTTCTGCCGATGCATTCCACAGTCCCTTAAATCTTTTCTCAGTATCCACTTAATGAACCCCTCTCTCTGCTATTTTCCTTCAATGTCATACGGTGAACTCGTTTCCTTTCGCACCCTGGAGTCTTATTTTGCTGCGTATTTCTGCTTTGCTGTTTGCGTTTATTTCGATTGTTTCGTTTATTTGCTATCCAATCGTATTCTTTCTTCACTGTATTTTCTCCTACATTCTGCTTCCGGTAAAATATATTCTAAGGCAATTGATACAGCAGGTTTCATGAAGGATCGATCCATTTCACTTTAGGCACAATTTTTAACGCCACACGCATTTGAAGTGGGAATTACTCGTTCTCCGTGCCCCAATGGAATACAGTCTCTTGTGATTATATTCGGAGATTTT
>CAZSTD010000189.1:0-3708 GCA_964609645.1 uncultured Blautia sp. | reverse complement strand
CGTATGCTCCGCTCCAAGCTGGTGGAGATCCGGGAGCGGGAGCACCTGGCCACCATCGCGGATATCAAGGGCGTGCAGCAGAAGATCGAGTGGGGCAGCCAGATCCGCAATTATGTGTTCATGCCCTACACACTGGTGAAGGATACCCGCACCGGCTGCGAGACCTCCAATGTCAATGCGGTGATGGACGGCGCGCTGGATCCCTTCATCGAAAGCTACCTCAATTGTCTGGCCACCGGCAACTGGGTTACAAAATAATCGAAAAAATCCCGTTTTTGGGCTTGCTTTTTGAAATTAGCCATGGTATAATATTCGGGCTATTGTGAGTTCCCTGTAATTGGGAGCATACGCTGCCGCAGATGTGCGGCTGCCGCCATCTGAAGGCGGAGGGAGGTTTGTGAAACATGCAAGTTGTTGAGATCATTCTGACGATTCTGGAGGTGCTGGCCAGCATCGCCCTGATCGTTGTCGTTCTGCTGCAGTCCGGCAAAGAGGCTGGCCTGTCCGGTGCGATCGCCGGCAATACGGATAGCTACCTTGGCAAGAATAAGAAGGGCAGTCTGGATGCCATTCTGGCTTCCTCCACCAAGTGGATCGCGCTGGCCTGGATCGTCCTTGCTCTGTCGCTCAGCTTTTTCTAAGATGAATCCATGAAAAGCCACGGCTCACGCCGTGGCTTTTTTGGGTTCTATGTCAATAGTTGGGGTAGAGCCAAAATGCGGGAAACCGGGCGTGCCGCTTTTGCGGCACGCCCGGTCGAGTTTTGTCAGGCTTTCCCGATTACCGGGGAAACCTTCCAGGTTATTCGACTATGATGCGGCCGTTTTCCTGCACGGTAACGGTCATGCCTTCTTTCACATAGTCCAGAAATTCCGGGCCCAGATTGTCTACCACCGGCATATTGACACCATCGAGCCAGACGGAGGCCAGAATGGAACCGGCAGCTGCCAGAGAATCGATGGGGTTGGAGAACAGCATACAGGCCGGCTGGCGCTCCATGGCGCAGGCGCAATACAGCACCAGACCGCCGGTGGTGGAGCCAATGGTCTGGGGCAGGCACAGGGCCTTGCCGGCCAGCTCCCGACCGTGAAGCTCGGGGTTATTCTGGTCACCGCAGGTGGCCTTCTTGTCGCCAAACTGGAGCGCACCCTGTAGGGAGGCCAGCGTGTTGAATCCGCTGTGGGTCACAACGGCTTTGGCGGTTGTGGTGCCGGGGGCGATGACCCGTCCGATAAATTCTTTCATATCAGCGGCCTCCTTTTGTGATCTGCTCCAGAATTTCCGCTTCCGTATAGTAGCGCGCGGTGGTATAGGTGCGCAGCTTGTTGGAAGAGGTGATGACGTTCATACTTTTGCAAAGGGGGTTGTTCATATACATCAGGGGGCAGATGTAGCTCAAAATCACACCGGTAGCCTCCAGCCGGGCGGCATATTCCGTCTGGCGGAACTGCTTGAGGACGGCGGGGGCGGTGGTGAACACGGTGGGCACTGCTACCTTTTTCCGTCCCGCCTGTTGCAGCCCCTGCTCCACCCGGATTGTCCAGTCCGTCAGCTGCTGCAGGCTCATGTGGGGGCAGCCGACAAAGCACAGCTTCGGCGCGCCCTCCGGATTTTTCCACATGACGGGATAGCTTGCCTTGACCCGCTCCAGCTCCGCATCGTCAATGATATATTCCCTGGCATCGGGGGCGATCAGGGCTGTGCCCAGCTCCTGTGCCTCCGGGGTCAGGCCGGCGATGTGATAAAGCCCCACGGCACCGTTGGATGCGGTGGCCGCGCCAAAATCCTTCAGGTAGGCGCAGACCTCGTCCGTCAGCTCGGTGCCCAGCCACTGCTCCATACCCTCAATATAGGGCACATCCTCCATGACCTTCATGCCGATGGCGGAGCCGAGCAGCTGTGCCTCCGGCCGGGAGGTGCAGCGCACCTTGACCACCCATGTGGCCTTGCGCCCTTCATCCGTCAGAAGCCCGAAGTTGGGCACGCACCCGGCGATGGAGCCCATGATATCCATAATGCCGGAATTGCGGTTGCAGCGGGCCCCCAGCACGGAGTTGGCATACACCACGGCGGAGGACTCCGCCCAGCTGAGAATCTCACCCTTCCGGGGCTTGTTGCCCTGCTGATCCAGATAGCAGGCACAGGTGAAAGCATCCTCGTCCATCAGTCCCAGCTGGGAAAGCTGCTTTTCGTAGCTTTCCTGGGTGGTGTACATGAATTTGCTGAACACAAGCTTTTGCAGCAGATTGGCCGGAACATTGGGATCCAGCGGCCGGGGATCCACGGAGAAGGGCTGGGTGGAAACGGCCCCGGCATCGATCAGCTGCTGCATCAGTTCAAAGACGGGCTTCATCATTTTCAGGCCGAAGGAGGTAACAAGGTGATTGTACCGGGAGGAGACCGGCACCATTTTATCCGCGCCGAAGGTCTCACCGTACATGACCAGTGTTTTCATGACCCGGGCCATGGTTTCACCCCGGGCCCCGCTCAGTATGGCCTGCTGTTCATCGGTTAAATACATTGCCTGCCCTCCTTACAGCTTCATGCAGACATCCCATGCCTGCCAGATGACGGTTCTAAGGTTGCCCACCTTGTCTGCATCGCCCACAAGATGGATGTGGCGGCCTTTTTCCGCCAGCGGGGCGGGCTTGTAGCCCACGGAGACGATCACATCGTCCGCCGAGATCTTGAACTGTGTCCCGTTCTTATCCCGGACAATGACACCGTCTTCTTCAATGGAGACAACGGAGGTTTCCAGATGCACCGGCACCTTGTTGGCCTTGAAGAAGTCCCGCAGGAAGGAGGTGTTGGCCAGACAGATGCCCGGGGTGGTCACCAGATCGTCCTGCATTTCCACGATGGTGGGGTGCTTGCCCTGCAGGTACAGCTCATAGGCGATCTCACAGCCGGTCAGGCCGCCGCCGATGATGGTGACATCGTTTCCAACATCTTTCCGGCCCAGCAGGAAGTCCACGGCCTGAATGCCCCGGTCGAAGCCGGGCACGGGGATGCGGTTGGGGCGGGAGCCGGTGGCGATGATGATCTCATCTGCCTGACAGCTCTCCAGATTGCGCACCTCGGCGTTGAGCTTGACGGTGATGTTGGGATACTTGGTCAGCTCCCGGCGGTACCAGACGATCAGATCCCGATCCTTTTCCTTGAAGGAGGGGGCCGCCGCCGCGATAAACACGCCGCCGAGCCGGTCGGACTTTTCGTAAATGGTCACATCGTGGCCACGCTGGGCGCACACCAGCGCGCTTTCCATGCCGCCGATGCCGCCGCCGATGATGGCAATGTGCTTTTTCCGCCGGGCGGGGCGAATGTAGTGCTTTTTGCTCTGCATAGTCTGGGCGTTCAGGGCGCAGCGGGCCAGGCCCATGGTATCGCTCAGATCCTGTGTATTGTAATGCCCCTTGGAGGAGGAGAAATTGAAGCAGCCGCTGTGGCAGCAGATGCAGGGCTTGATATCCTCCACCCGGTCTTCCAGCAGCTTGGTGACCCACTGGGGATCCACCAGGAACTGCCGGGCAACGCCCATGGCATCGATGCGGCCTTCTCCGATGGCCTCGGCCGCGGTGGCCGGATCCATGCGTCCGGCGCAGACCACGGGGATGTCCACAAATTTCTTGATGTGGGCCACATCCTCCAAATTGCAGTTTTCGGGCATGTACATGGGCGGATGGGCCCAGTACCAGCTGTCGTAGGTGC
>CAZSTD010000188.1:0-3757 GCA_964609645.1 uncultured Blautia sp. | reverse complement strand
CCCGGGCCAACGCCAACACCGTATAATCTTCCTTTCATCGGTCGTTCCTCCCTTTGATTTACTTTCCAAAAACCTATAGCATCATTCTAAGCATCCATATGGATCTGTAACTGATTGTACGGGATCTCAATCCCATTTGCATCAAATTCTTCCTTGATCCGCTCGTTCAATCTCCATCTGGCTGGCCAGTAACTATCGGTAGCCACCCATACACGAAATCCCATGATCACCGCATTCGCACCTAACTCATCCACAAATACGACCATCTCAGCATCATCCTTGGTATTCACATCGCTTCTGAGAATGTTTTCCAGAATCTCCTTCGCTTTGCGGATATCTGACTGATAAGAAATCCCTACCTTGAGCTCTAACTTGCGCAGATCTCTGGCAGTTACGTTTGTGATGATGCTGTTTGACAGCGTTCCATTTGGGATCACGACATGCTTGTTGTCTATAGAAATGAGCGTTGTATAGCAGATCTCTATCCGGTACACGGTTCCCTCACATCCTGTCTGCTGTGCAACAATAATATAGTCCCCCACCTGAAACGGCTTAAAGATCAAAAGCATGATCCCTCCGGCAATGTTTGCAAGTCCGCCCTGCAAAGCAAGACCTACCGTCACTCCGGCAGTACCAAGCAACGCGGCAACTGAGGATTCTTTCACGCCAAAGTTTGTCGCAATGTTAAATATCAGCAGCGCATAGAGCACCACTCTGAGCAAGGAACCGGTAAACTGGATCACACCTTTATCCACAGACGCTTTCTGCATGGATATTTTCACGAAGTTGATCACCCACTGTATCACCTTACGTCCGCCGATAAATACAAGGATGGCGATCACTACCTTTAGACCAAATTTCGTAAGATCTGGCAGATATTCTACAAACATCTGCTGATATCCTTCGACCATAGTCTTAACTTCCTGTACTTCCTGTTCCAATTTTTCACCTCGTTTCTCTCTTTTTACACTCCCTGCAATTAAAACCAGGGATACATCTCTAGGATCAGTGCATACCTAGGTAGGAAACCAAAATGATCTGAAGTGCCAGGATCATCGGAACTCCAAATCGAAACTTTGGTTTTCTTGTTTTGTGATGAAATACACGCATTCCAAGCAGTGCTCCTACAGAACCACCTACAGCTGCAAGAAACAGCATACGTGATTCCGCCACTCGCCATTGATTTTTTTTCGCCCTGCGCTTATCACTTCCAAAAACTAAAAAAGTAAACACATTGACTGCCAGTATATAATAAAATAACGTATCCGGTATCTTCATATGAATTTTATTAAATATCCTTTCTAAAAATAAAGCTGTAAAATAGCTGTAAAAGGCCGCAGAACATTACTGCCTGCAGCCTCAAACAATCTATAAACCAGCCTTTATTTTTTGTTTAATCCCTTCATGGATAAACTGATACGTTTCTTTTTCATGTCCACGCCAATGACTCTGACATCAACAATATCCCCTACGCTTACTGCTTCCAGCGGATGTTTGATAAATCTCTCTGTCATCTCTGAAACATGTACCAGACCGTCCTGATGTACCCCGATATCGACGAATGCGCCAAAGTCAATGACATTTCGAACAGTTCCCTTCAGCACCATACCTTCTTTTAGGTCTTTCATTTCCAGTACATCTGAGCGAAGGATCGGCTTAGGCATATCTTCACGAGGATCACGGGCCGGTTTCTCCAATTCTTTTACGATATCACGCAGAGTGATCTCTCCGATTCCCAGCTCTTTCGCCATCTTTGCATAGTCTCTCACCATCAGAGAAAGTCCAAGAAGATTTCCTGCTGCGATATCTTTTGGTTTAAATCCAAGTTTATCGAGAAGCGCTCCTGCTGCCTCATAGCTTTCCGGATGCACACTCGTAGCATCCAGAGGATTTTTCCCTCCGGAAATACGCATAAAGCCTGCGCACTGTTCAAATGCTTTTGGTCCTAATTTCGCAACTTTAAGAAGTTCTTTGCGATCTGTGAACTGGCCATGTTCTTCTCTGTAAGCTACGATATTCTTTGCGATCGTTTTGCTGATACCAGAAATATATCCAAGCAGGGATGCGGAAGCTGTATTTAAGTCCACACCAACTTTATTTACGCTGTCTTCTACCACTCCACTGAGTGCTTCGTCCAGCTTCTTCTGGTTCATATCGTGCTGATACTGTCCAACACCGATGGATTTCGGATCGATCTTTACAAGCTCTGCAAGCGGATCCTGTACACGTCTTGCAATGGAAGCTGCACTTCTCTGTCCCACATCAAAGTTTGGGAATTCCTCTGTTGCCAACTTACTTGCAGAATATACAGAAGCACCAGCCTCGTTTGTGATCACATACTGTACCTTTTTCTCCGGGATCTCTTTGAGCATATCCACAATGATCTGCTCAGATTCACGGCAAGCAGTTCCATTTCCAATGGAAATCAAGGATACTCCATATTTTTCGATCAAACTCTCTACTGTATCCTTTGCAGCACGAATCTTTTTCTCTGTAGTCGGCGCTGTCGGATAGACAACGGTTGTATCCAATACTTTTCCTGTAGCATCTACCACAGCGATCTTGCATCCTGTACGGAACGCAGGGTCCCAGCCAAGGACTACTTTGCCTGCGATTGGAGGCTGCATCAAAAGCTGCTCTAAGTTTTTGCCAAACACGTGGATCGCGCCATCCTCTGCTTTATCTGTCAGATCACTACGGATCTCTCTTTCGATCGCCGGTCCGATCAAACGCTTATAGCTATCCTCCACAACTGCTTTCAAGATCGGTGTTGTGTTAAGATTTTCTGTGGTGATCACTTTCTTATTTAAGTAGCGCAGGATATTTTCTTCCGGAGCATTTACCTTCACCATGATAAATTTCTCCTTTTCTCCTCGGTTCAAAGCCAGAACGCGGTGTCCTGCTAATTTCTTGATCGGTTCCTCGAAATCATAGTACATCTCGTATACAGACTGTGTCTGTGCATTTTTTGCAGTAGAACAGATACTTCCATTTTTTGCAGTCAGATTACGGATGTAGATACGATAGTCTGCTTCATCAGAAATGCGCTCTGCGATGATATCTTTCGCACCATTTAATGCCTCTGTCGCATTCTTTACACCTTTTTCCTCCGAAACATACGCCTGTGCTTCCTCTTCCATCGATCTCTCAGTCATCTGAAGCATGATGATATCTGCCAGTGGCTCCAGGCCTTTCTCCTTCGCGATCGTAGCACGTGTACGGCGTTTTGGACGATACGGTCTATATAAGTCCTCCACTACCACCAGCGTCTGTGCATCTGTGATCTGTTTTTTAAGTTCTTCTGTCAGTTTTCCCTGATCCTCAATGCTCTTTAATACCTGATTTTTCTTATCTTCCAGATTTCTTAAATAAGTAAGTCTCTCAGAGAGCGCACGAAGCTGTTCATCATTTAAAGAACCTGTGACTTCTTTTCTGTATCGTGAAATAAACGGAATGGTGTTTCCCTCGTCGATCAGTTTGACCGCCGCTTCCACCTGCCATTTTTCCACATTCAATTCCTGTGTGATTACCTGAATGATATCCATTATTTTTATCTCCTATTATCCTGATTTTTTATCCTATGCTGTCATTCAAGATCCCTTCCAGATCCAGCGTCTGTATGGGCATCTGATCATGTCTGTTTCTCTTATATCTTCTAAGAAAATACTTACTATATGCAGGATAAAAACCCTCTTGTGATAGGGTATCAATCTGGCATCAATTTGTCAAGTGTCGGATTTCTTCTTATCTTACACTT
>CAZSTD010000187.1:0-3769 GCA_964609645.1 uncultured Blautia sp. | reverse complement strand
TATCGTCTTGCAAAAGTAATTGGGTGTACAATGGAAGATTTGATTGAAAGAGGATGACTGCAAAAACTTCTGAAAATAAAAAGTTTATGCACTGGAGAGCATAATATAATACTTACATTCGAGATTTCTTTGCGGATAATCAAGGAAAATCTTTGGAGGATGCAATAAGTGTTGGAAATACAAAAAGCAAATGCGAGGGCATAATCGCTATGAAAGAGCTGATCTTATAGATCTTGAATAATAACTTCCAGTTTACAGGGATAGATATATTCCCTACAACAGAGGCAGTAGATATGTTTCCGTCAACATATGACATTAACGGCATTGTCTCGACCAACGTGGAGACAGTGTGCCTCTTGGCGAAGTCGAGTGTAAACGAAGACGGAGGTTAGAAACGCAGTCGTTCGACCGAGCGAAGTGCGAGTCCGAACTTCTAAGGGGCTGTCGCGAGCGTAAACGAAGCGAGAGTAGATAGAGGGATGTTTTGAAACTCTGCTGAATATTCAGTAAAGCGTAGGACCTCATGTGTTTATGCAGATTTAAGGGAACTCAGTTCAGAACTGGGACTCTTAAAAGCAGCATAAATACAGGCAGATATACAGCGGACTACCTGTTAATGTGGGGACCTGCCATATCTGGCATGGGAAAAGGCGCATATCTGCGCAAACCTAAGTTACAGGCGTATCCGCCGATATTTAGTCTGACGCCTAAAGCGTCTGGAAGCACGTGACTTTAGTCATGTGAGGTTCACAGAATATATGATAAAAGGCTTTACCATGGATGATGAGCGATTAAAGCAGCTTGGCGGCGGTAACTACTGGAAAGAACTGTTAGACCGAATCAGAGACATTCGTTACTCTGAGAAAGTCATGTATCGTCAGGTGTTGGATTTATATGCTACAAGTGTTGACTATGATCCTAAAAGTTCAGAGTCGGTCGCATTTTTCAAAATGGTGCAGAATAAGCTTCACTTTGCGGCTCATGGTCATACCGCTGCTGAGATAATCTACGAACGTGCAGATACAGAGAAGCCATTATATTCGTTTTTGGGGGGATAATATACCGTAAACCTGAATAAATACTACAATTTCGATTACTGAGGGTTGAGTCGGAGAAGGAATAAAAGCGCCTAAAGTTCCACTATCTAAAAGCGTTTTGCGACAGATAGAAGATTATATGGATTTTGTAAAAAAGCAACCGGGTTTTAATAGTGAACTTAGACAGTGGAAAATTACGAAGTATATGCTTATACATGGGATGATGTTTTTAAAAGCTTTGAATTACGACATGCACCATTATTAAAGCGACTTAAGTATGACCAGGAGCAGTTGGCAAAAGAACTTCTTGAAGAAGTGTCTGAATCAGAAGGACGTGAAATGGTAAATGACCTGACTAATATTGCTACAGAGCTTGTAGTAAATGTCAATTAAAATATAACTTGCTATACTCCAAATAGTATTGTAACATGCAACACCACAAGGAGGTGATAGGTCTTAGGGACGGAATAAGAATATTAAAGTATTTAGGTGTTCTGTAGAAAATAGGCAGTCTTTATGGCTACCTAAAAAATAAGAACAAATTGTGAACTTTTCAAAAACGGGTTGAAAAAAAAATTTTATGTCATATAATGTTATTAACAGAGTTGCCTGAAGTCATTGGACATTGGGGACCAAGCTGAGTCGTGTACTCAGCTTTTTTACATTAAGGAGTAATATTATGGAATTAAAGGAACCATTGTCTTTTGAAAAACAAATTGAAAAGCTGAAATCACATGGAATGGTGATGGAAGATGAAGCAAGGGTAAAAGAAATTTTAGCAGAAATCAATTATTATAGATTTACAGGATATACATTGCAGTATAGGAAGAATCCAAATGAAAGTGATTATATAGAGGGGCTTCCTTTTGAAAAAGTATATCGTATATATCAATTTGACGAAAGTTTGCGAGATATTTTTCGTAAGTACATAGAAGTTGCAGAAGTTTATTATAGAACACAGATTTCATATGGATTTTCGATGGTTAAATGTGTGAACCCGCCATATGATCAGCATTATGATGAAAATAATTTTTATAATAAAACTGGGTACAAAGAAGTTATGGAAAGCTTCAAAAAGGAAAAGAATTATTATAAAGATAGCCTGATTGTAAAGCATCATAAAGCGAAATATGAAAGCAAAATGCCGTTGTGGGTAATCGTTGAGCTAATGTCGTTTTCTAATACATCCAAATTATATAGTTCAATGTATATTTCGGAAAAAGAAAAAATTGCTGATGCTGTAGGAGTAAGCTATGCTACACTGGAAAATCATTTACATTGTTTGGCAGTATTAAGAAACAAATGTGCACATGCCGCAAGATTATATAATACGCAATTTAATCCTCCGGCAAGATTTACAAAACAGTTCTTGAAAAAATATCCGGAAGTAAAGAATAATTCTTTGTTTGCATATGTTTTAGTTTTATTGAAACGATTACCGGATGAGAAAACAAAAATGGCAATGCTTAATGCGGTGCAGACAGTGATTGAAGAATATCAGGATGATGTGGATTTGACGCTAATTGGATTCCCGGAAAATTATATGACTTTATTAAAGAATAATGTGAGATAGAAGGTGGTCGTGATGGCTGCCTTCTTTTGCATATAAAGAAACATCTTGACATTTTGAAAAATCAGAGTGATTACTGAACAACAAAATGGAAAGGTGGACATGAAATGTTAAATGAAGAACAAAAGAAACAGATTCGACAGATAGCAGCAGACGCAAATATTATATGCTTTATCCGATAACACCACGCTCATCAGCGCAATGTGCTTATTGCGGAAAGGTCTTTGAAATGGTAAACTTAAAGCAGAAGTTTTGCAGTCATAAGTGTTACATAAAAAATCGTTTCTGGAACAGGGAAGATGCGGAGTAGTTGGTTGATGCACTTATGACTGGCGAAGAGATAAACATACCACAGTGGTTGCGGGATAAACTGAAAGAGCAGTTATAGATAGCAGATTAATGCCAAATTGTATCAGATAATTTTTTGAGGAAAAAGTTTCGCTAATCTGTATGCTATCGTACGCTTATCGCATGTGGAGACGGTGGCGTTGCTACAAAGGGAAAATATATAGAAATCCTTGAATTTACGCATTTTGTGGAGAATTTCAGTTTCAGAAAAAAGGTGAAAATCATAAAAGGATAAGAAAAATTATATGAGCAACAAATTAGTGAAAAATAAAAATACTTCTTCAGAAATAAATGAAGGAGTTAAAGTTTATAATCAGATAGGTTGTATATTTATCTTTTTGGGCATATTTTCTTTTATATTATTAGGCTTTGTAAGTCTTATGCCCCAAGACTATGAAAAATACAATGTTCCTCTATTTTTCGGTACTTGGGCTGTGATTTCTTTAATTCTTGTGTTTATTGGTATAATCCCACTATTGTTGGGAAAGTACAGTAAAAAATATCGTATCTGGGTGGAAAAAGAGGTAAAATCTTATCAAAAGTGGATGCTGAAGAAAATAGAAAAGTCTATAGAAAAAGAAAAATAAAGCGATAATAGTTTTATAACAACTAAAGTCTGGAGACTGCTGGACAACCGTAGTGCCCAAATGAAAGAAAGGATGCGATTGGGGATGCGTTCAAGTATTTTGGGATAATTAAAAAAGGAGAAACTTATATGGAAATACGGGTTATTCGCTATTTTTTGACTGTAGTGAGGGAAGAAAGCATTAATAAAGCAGCTGAGGTTTTGCATATAACGCAGCCCACTTTAAGC
>CAZSTD010000186.1:0-3852 GCA_964609645.1 uncultured Blautia sp. | reverse complement strand
CGCCATAAGCAAGCCTTTTTCATATCTCTGTCAGCAAAAAAGTTCTGCAAAGAGCCATCTAAACCCTTTGCAGAACTTTTAAGTCTTTATCCGTATGATCACAATTTAATCGTAAACTCGATCTTCCTCCAGAAGGTATATGCCTCTTTCGCTTACTTCAACCAAATTGATGCTACAGTTTGGAGGTACGCTTCCATGCCAGAAATGTTCTTTATCGCAATAAACATTCTGAAGCAGCGCACGCACTGCACATCCGTGGGAAGAGATTAAGATCGTCTTGTCTGCCAGAGACGGATCTGTGGTCTTCTCTATCCAAAATTCTCTCGTACGCGCTAAGATATCCTCAATGTCTTCTCCATTTTCCGGTCTTTTAAAACGCAAAGGATCCGTAAAAAAGATCTCCATCTCACGACTGATGATATTGCCTTGTTCGTCCTTAAACCGAGTTCCTTCCAAAGCTCCAAAATCAATCTCCTGGATCCTTTTATCTTCAATGATCGGAATAGGACGATTTCCCAGCACATACTGAGCCGTCTCTTTTGCCCTCGTAAGAGGACTGCAAAAACAAAGATCAAACGCCACAGACCGCAATGCCTCACCAGTCTTTTGAGCCAGCTCAACACCTTCCGGTGCAAGAGGGATGTCCACAGCCCCCTGCACCTTCTTCAATTTATTCCAGGGAGTGATCCCATGTCTCAGTATATAGAGCAGCATCAGCTTCTCAGCTCAATTCCAAGATCTGTCAGACCATTTAAGATCTTCTTCATTGCCGCTGTGATCTCACTCTCCTCAAGTGTCTTATCATGGTGACGGAATACTAAGGAATAAGCCATAGACTTAAATCCTTCTTTGATCTGGTTTCCTTCATAGATATCAAACAGCTGGTAGCTTTCTAAGATCTTTCCGCCTCTCTGAGTCAGCACATGTTCGATCTGTCCTGCAAGTACAGTCTTCGGAACTACCATACTCAGGTCACGAGTCACTGCCGGATATTTCGCGATTCCAGTATATTTGTGGTTGAAGCTTGCAAATTCTAATGCGGTGAGGATATCGATCACTGCCACATAAGCCTTCTCACCGATTCCATAGGTATCTGCAACCAGCGGATGAACTTCTCCAAGATATCCGACTACTTTGCCGCCATAGATCATGTTTGCCTGTCTGCCTGGATGAAGATATGTCTTTCCACAATTTGGATCGTAATCTACTCGGTCTCTCATACCAATCTTTTCAAAGAATTCTTCGCAAACACCTTTCATATCGAAGAAATCTCCATTTCCATACATTCCCAATGTAAAGTGCATACGCTCCTCTGGAAGCTCAGTCAGCGGAAGCGCCTTCGGAAGATACACATTTCCGAGCTCATAGAGACGTACGTTTTTATTTCTTCTGTTGTAGTTTGTTGCAAGAGAACTGAGCATACCGTTTAAGGTAGTTGTACGCATGATACTGTAGTCTTCGCCCAATGGATTGCTAATCGTGATCGCCTGTCTGAGTTCACTGTCTGCCGGCAATCTTAACTTCTCAAATACCTTCGGGCTTTCGAAAGAATAGCTCATTCCTTCAGAGAATCCACAGTATTCTGCAATGTCACGGGCAACCGCTTCAATACGGAGCTTAAACGGAAGTTTTCCAGTTGTCGCTTCCCCTGTCGGCAGAGTTGTCGGGATCTTATCATATCCGAAGAATCTAGCAACCTCTTCTGCTACATCTGCCACAAAGTGGATATCCTGACGGAAGGTAGGTGCTACGATCTCATTTGTTTTTTCATCATAAGTCAACTCAACCTTCGCAAGATAATTTAACATTTCTTCTGCTGTGAGATCTGTTCCAAGCAAAGCATTGATCTTTTCCGGTTTAAACGGTACTCTGGATGGCTCTCTTACTTCACTGCAAACATCTACCATTCCGCCCACAACTTCACCTGCTCCAAGTTCTTCCATAAGCTGGCAAGCTCTGTCGATAGCTGCCTGCGCATTGTTCGGATCAAGACCTTTTTCAAATTTACCGGAAGCATCTGTTCTTAATCCGATCCTCTTAGAGGAAAGACGGATATTTGTTCCATCAAAGCATGCCGCTTCAAAAAGGACAGTCTTTACATTGTCTGTGATCATAGAGTTTTCTCCACCCATGATGCCGGCGATACCTACTGGTTTCTTGCCGTCACAGATCATCAGTACCTGATCATCCATTGTACGTTCCTGGCCATCTAATGTCACAAATTTCTCGCCCTCAGCAGCGCGGCGGACAACGATCTCTCTGCCCTCGATCATGTCCAGATCATATGCATGCATCGGCTGTCCAAACTCTTCCATAACATAGTTGGTAATGTCTACCAGATTGTTGATCGGGCGGATACCATTTGCAGCTAAGCATCTCTGCATCCATTTTGGCGACGGTCCGATCTTAATATTTTTTACTACTCTTGCGCAATAGCGTGTGCAGAGCTTCGGATCTTCCACGCGAACTTTTACATAATCAGAAGCGTTCTCATCATTTCCCTTGCACTCTACTACCGGAGGGCAGAATTTCTTATCGAAAGTTGCTGCTGCCTCTCTTGCGATTCCAAGAACTCCGTAGCAATCTACACGGTTGGATGTGATCTCATATTCAAAAACCACATCGTCCAAGCCCAATGCCTTGATCGCACTTTCTCCTACAACAGCATCCTCTGGAAAAATATAGATTCCGTATTCCGGCGCTTCCGGATACATTTCTCTTGTACTTCCGAGTTCTTCGATGGAACACATCATTCCGCAGGATTCAATCCCACGCAGTTTTCCTTTTTTGATCTCCACTCCGCCAGGAGTTTTCTTTCCATCATGGCCGCCTGCTACACGTCCGCCGTCAAGAACAACCGGTACTTTATCTCCTTCTTTTACATTCGGAGCGCCTGTTACGATCTGAACTTCCTCTGTTCCAATGTTCACCTGGCAAATGATCAGTTTATCTGCGTCCGGGTGTCTTTCAATCTTTGTGATCTGTCCGATCACAATCTTGTCCAGGTCTGCATCCAGTTTCTCGAAGCCTTCCACCTTTGTACCTGTCAGTGTCATGGCATCTGTATATTCCTGTGCTGTCACATCCAGATCCGGCACATACATTTTAATCCAAGATAATGAAGTATTCATTTTGTCAATCCTCTTTCTATTTTATAGAATCCGCTTATAGATCATCACTGCTCATGTGTCTGAGCTGTTACAATCTGTCTTTAGAACTGTTTCAGGAAACGGATATCATTCTCATAAAGCAGTCTCATATCGTCGATCTCATATTTCAGAAGTGCTATACGCTCCAGGCCTACACCAAACGCAAATCCTGTATATTCTTCTGGATCAATGCCGCACATGCTCAGTACGTTTGGATGTACCATACCGCAGCCTAAGATCTCGATCCAGCCAGAACCTTTACAGAAACGGCAGCCTTCTCCTCCGCATTTAAAGCAGGAAACATCCACCTCTGCACTTGGCTCTGTAAATGGGAAATGATGCGGTCTGAATTTCGTCTTTGTCTCCGGTCCGAAAAGCTCCTGCGCAAATTCCTGCAGTGTTCCTTTCAGATCGGCAAATGTAATATTTTTGTCGATCACAAGTCCCTCGATCTGATGGAAGGATGGAGAATGTGTTGCATCCACTTCGTCAGAACGGAATACTCTTCCCGGTGCGATCATACGGATCGGAAGTTTTCCCTGTTCCATAGTACGTGCCTGTACCGGTGAAGTCTGTGAACGCAGAAGGATTGAATCATTGATAAAGAAAGTGTCCTGCTCATCACGTGCCGGATGATCTTCCGGAATATTTAATTTCGTAAAGTTGTAGTCCGCATACTCTACTTCCGGACCTTCCACTACTT
>CAZSTD010000185.1:0-3857 GCA_964609645.1 uncultured Blautia sp. | reverse complement strand
ATTTGACTATCTCAAGTACGATGAGGACGGCAATGTGAACGATACACAGCGTGCCGTCAATGATGTAAACCTGGACATTGAAGCCGGACAATTCGTGGCTGTTCTGGGACATAATGGTTCCGGAAAGTCTACCCTTGCGAAGCACTTGAATGCGCTTTTGCTCCCGACAGAAGGGACACTTTGGGTAGATGGGATTGACACGTCTAAAGAGCCGGAGCTATGGAAGATCCGCCAGAGAGCGGGCATGGTTTTTCAGAATCCTGACAATCAGATCATAGGAACGGTAGTGGAAGAGGATGTTGGTTTCGGACCGGAAAATATGGGAGTTCCGACAGAGAAGATCTGGGAACGAGTGGATGAAAGCCTGAAAAAGACAGGAATGACTTCTTACCGCTACCACTCCCCGAATAAACTTTCCGGCGGACAGAAACAGAGAGTGGCGATCGCCGGAGTGATGGCGATGCGTCCGAAATGCATTATCCTGGATGAGCCGACGGCTATGTTGGACCCGAACGGCCGCAAGGAAGTACTGGAGGCGGTCAGAGAACTGAACAGACAAGAAGGTGTCACAGTGATCCTGATCACACACTATATGGAAGAAGTAGTCCATGCAGATCAAGTGTATGTCATGGACAGCGGAGAAGTGGTGATGCAGGGAACGCCGAAAGAAATTTTTTCTGAAGTGGACAAGTTAAAAGAATACAGACTGGATGTGCCGCAGGTAACTCTTCTGGCACATGAACTTCACAAATCCGGAGTGGAGATTCCGGATGGAATACTGACTGCAGAGGAGCTGGTGGATGCCTTATGTCAATAGAGTTGAAGAATGTAACTTACACATACAGTCCGGGAACTGCGTATGAGATCCATGCACTGAAGGACGTGAACCTTACTATCCCGGACGGACAATTTATCGGGATCATCGGGCATACAGGAAGCGGAAAGTCTACGCTTATCCAGCATCTGAATGCACTGATCCGCCCGACCTCAGGAACGATCACATATAATGGAGAAGATATCTGGGGAGAAAAATATAACCGCCGCGCACTTCGCAGCGAGGTAGGACTGGTATTCCAGTATCCGGAGCATCAGCTTTTTGAAAACGATGTGCTCTCAGATGTCTGCTTTGGACCGATGAATCAGGGACTTTCCAGGGAAGAAGCTGAGGTGGAAGCCAAAAAAGCCCTGCAGCACGTCGGTTTTAAAGAAGAAAATTACAGCAAGTCTCCTTTCGAACTTTCCGGTGGACAAAAGAAGCGTGTTGCGATCGCCGGAGTTCTGGCTATGAATCCGAAGATTTTGATCTTGGACGAGCCGACAGCGGGACTAGATCCGAAGGGGCGCGATGAGATCTTAGACCAGATCGCAGAGCTTCACAAGGTAAGAGGGATCACGATCGTGCTGGTTTCTCACAGCATGGAGGATATCGCGAAATATGCGCAGCGCCTGATCGTGATCAACGATGGCAAGATTGCTTATGACGATGCGCCGAAGGCTGTATTTGCCCACTATCGTGAACTGGAAGCGATGGGGCTGGCAGCACCGCAGATCACTTACATCATGCACGCCTTGAAAGAAAAAGGACTTGATGTGGATGTAACGGCTACGACTGTGGAAGAAGCGAAGGAAAATATCCTGGCTGTGTTGAAAAAGACAGGTTCTCCGAAGAAAAAAGACACAGCTCCGAGCAAACAGACAGATGAAACTGTGGATGCAGATGAAAAAGGAGGACAGGAAGCATGATTCGAGATATTACATTAGGACAGTATTATCCGGCGAAATCTGTTCTCCATAAGATGGACCCAAGAGCAAAACTGGTAGGAACACTGGTGTTTATCATTTCTGTTTTTGTGTTCCATACTTTTCCGGGATATGCAGTTGCAACCTTGTTTTTGGCAGGGATGATCGCGATCTCCAAAGTCCCGCTCAAGTTTATGTTCAAGGGACTGAAAGCGATCGTGATGCTTTTGATGATCACGGTGATCTTCAATATTCTGCTTACGCCCGGAAATGTACTCTGGCAGTGGGGGATCCTCCGGATCACGGAGGAAGGTCTTTTGCTGGCGGGACGGATGGCGATCCGACTGACCTATTTGGTGATCGGTTCTTCCGTTATGACGCTGACGACAACGCCGAACCAGCTTACAGACGGTCTGGAGCGTTTGCTGCGTCCACTCAATAAACTTCACGTGCCGATCCACGAGATCGCAATGATGATGTCGATCGCGCTTCGTTTCATTCCGATCCTTTTGGAGGAGACCGATAAGATCATGAAAGCGCAGATCGCACGAGGAGCAGATTTTGAGACGGGAAATATCATCCAGAAAGCCAAAAACATGATCCCGCTTCTGGTGCCGCTGTTCATCTCAGCATTCCGCAGAGCCAATGACTTGGCTATGGCGATGGAGGCAAGGTGCTATCACGGCGGAGATGACAGAACACAGATGAAACCGCTGCGTTATAAAAAAAGCGATTATATAGCGTATGTGGTCATGTTGGTATACCTGGGGATCGCAATCTTGTTCAGAGTGATCGGTATCTGATGTAATTTGGGGCAAAATACAGAACTGAAATGTGTTTTAGCTGTTGGAGTGTCAGGGAGAGAAATTAGATGAAAAGAATTGGTCTTGTGGTTGCCTATGACGGCACCAATTACTGTGGCTGGCAGACACAGCCAAATGGAATTACAGTACAGGGGGTATTGAATGATACTCTCTCAGAGCTTCTCGGTGAGAAGATCGAGACGATCGGAGCAAGCCGCACAGATGCGGGAGTCCATGCGATGGGAAACGTGGCAGTATTTGACACAAACACCCGCATTCCGGGAGAAAAGATCTCTTATGCACTGAATCAGAGACTGCCGGAGGACATCCGCATTCAGCTTTCTGAGGAGGTAGAGCCGGATTTCCATCCGCGTTACTGTGACAGTGAAAAAACATACGAATACCGCATCTTAAACCGCAAATTTCCGGTTCCTACGGAGCGTTTATATACGTATTTTTACCATTACAAGCTGGATGTAGATAAGATGAAGGCGGCGACCTCTTATCTGATCGGACAGCATGATTTTGCTTCCTTCTGTGGGGCGAAAGCGCAGGTAAAAACAACGATCCGAACAGTGACAGGGATCGATGTCTGGAGAGATGGGGATCTGGTGACGATCCGCGTTTCCGGCACAGGTTTCCTCTATAATATGGTGCGTATCATTTCAGGAACCTTGATCGAGGTTGGGAACGGACAGTATCCACCGGAACGTGTAAAAACGATCCTGGAAGCGTGCAACCGTGAAATGGCGGGACCGACAGCTCCAGCACAGGGATTGACCTTGATGGGGATTGAGTTTTTTGACTAAGCGTGAAGCTGTATTCACAGAGGGAATCGCAGAAAAATTGGAAAATTTGCTGGTATAAAAAATTGAGAAAAGAAAAAATGGGGGAGTAACGAAAAAACTTGGAAAAACGACAAAAAACCTATTGACAGAAAAAGACCCTTATAATATAATATCTCAATGTGACGTAGTGCGAAATGCTTAAGCCAATAGCCCAGGCGAGAGTATTTATCAGCGGTTTCGGACATTTCCGCGGTTTTAGCACCGGCGTTTCCAATTAACTTATTTTCGCGGGAAATACCGCGGTTCATTAAACTATCGTTGATAAATAACAGGAGGTAAAACCATGCAGACTTATATGGCTAATCCAGATAAAATCGAAAGAAAATGGTATGTAGTTGACGCTGATGGATGTACTCTTGGCCGTCTGGCTTCCGGAGTAGCAAGCGTTTTAAGAGGAAAAAACAAACCGCAGTTTACACCACACGTAGACACAGGTGATTACGTAATCGTTGTAAACGCTGAAAAA
>CAZSTD010000184.1:0-3890 GCA_964609645.1 uncultured Blautia sp. | reverse complement strand
AATGAAAAAGGAGAATGAACTTTATGAAAGGTATTATTTTAGCTGGCGGTTCCGGTACTCGTCTTTATCCGCTCACCATGGTAACTTCCAAACAGCTCTTACCAATTTATGATAAACCAATGATCTACTATCCAATGTCCGTTCTGATGAACGCAGGCATCCGCGATATCCTGATCATTTCTACTCCACAGGATACCCCTCGCTTCAAAGAACTGTTAGGCGATGGACATCAGTTTGGTGTCGATCTCACCTACGCCGTACAGCCAAGCCCGGACGGACTTGCACAGGCATTTATCATCGGCGAGGAGTTTATCGGCGACGATACCGTAGCAATGGTCTTAGGCGATAACATCTTCGCAGGACATGGTTTGAAAAAAAGACTCAAAGCAGCTGTCCAAAACGCTGAGACCGGCAAAGGTGCTACTGTTTTCGGATATTATGTTGATGATCCGGAACGTTTCGGAATCGTAGAATTTGATAAAGAAGGCAAAGCGATCTCCATCGAAGAAAAGCCAGAACATCCAAAGAGCAATTACTGCGTGACAGGATTATACTTCTACGATAACCGTGTAGTAGAATATGCCAAAAACTTAAAGCCAAGTGCCAGAGGCGAGCTTGAGATCACAGACCTCAACCGCATCTATCTGGAAAACAGCGAATTAAATGTAGAACTTCTCGGACAGGGCTTTACCTGGCTTGATACCGGAACACATGAAAGTCTGGTTGAGGCTACCAATTTCGTAAAGACTATGGAAAGCCATCAGCACCGCAAGATCGCATGCCTGGAAGAGATCGCATACCTCAATGGCTGGATCACCAAAGAGGACGTTTTAAAAGTTTACGAAGTATTAAAGAAAAATCAGTACGGACAGTATCTGAAAGATGTCCTGGACGGCAAATATCTGGATGTCCTTCATTGATCCGCTCTTTCATGCTCATTTCCGTTATTTTCATAATACTGTAGTTTTTATAATTGCAGTTTTTATGATCTTACAATTATAGAACAATTTTTATCAAACAAGGAGAAACCAACATGAATATTATCGTAACCGGCGGTGCCGGATTTATCGGAAGCAACTTTATCTTTCATATGTTAAACAAATACCCAGACTATCGCATCATCTGTCTGGACTGCCTGACCTACGCTGGAAATCTTTCCACTCTCGCACCGGTCATGGATAATCCAAATTTCCGTTTCGTCAAAGAAAGCATCACAGACCGCGAGGCTGTTTACAAACTTTTTGAAGAAGAACATCCGGACATGGTTGTAAACTTTGCAGCAGAAAGCCATGTAGACCGTTCCATCGAAAACCCAGAAGTTTTCCTCACCACCAACATCATCGGAACTGCTGTTTTGATGGATGCATGCCGCAAATACGGGATTAAACGCTATCATCAGGTTTCCACAGATGAAGTTTACGGCGATCTGCCATTAGACAGACCTGACCTGTTCTTTACAGAGGAAACACCGATCCACACAAGCAGCCCTTACAGTTCCTCCAAAGCATCCGCCGACCTTCTGGTACTTGCTTACCACAGAACCTACGGCCTGCCAGTGTCCATCAGCCGCTGCTCCAACAATTACGGCCCATACCACTTCCCAGAAAAACTGATCCCGCTTATGATCGCCAACGCTTTAAACGATAAACCGCTCCCAGTTTATGGAAAAGGTGAAAATGTCCGTGACTGGCTGTATGTCGAAGATCACTGCCGCGCGATCGACCTGATCATCCACGAAGGACGTGTAGGCGAAGTTTACAATGTAGGCGGACATAACGAGATGACAAACATCGACATCGTTAAGATCATCTGCAAGGAGCTTGGCAAACCAGAAAGCTTAATCACCTATGTGGCAGACCGCAAGGGGCATGATATGCGCTATGCGATCGATCCGACTAAGATCCACAACGAACTTGGCTGGCTTCCAGAGACTAAATTCGCAGATGGTATCAAGAAAACGATCCAGTGGTATTTAGACAATAAAGAATGGTGGGAGACGATCATCTCCGGTGAATACCAGAATTACTACGAAAAAATGTATGCAAACCGCGGGGAGGCGTAAAAACATGAAAGTTTTTGTAACAGGTGTAGGCGGACAGCTTGGACATGACGTTATGAATGAACTTGCAAAACGTGGATATGAAGGTGTGGGAAGCGACATCGCTCCTTCCTACAGTGGAATCGCAGACGGTACTGCTGTAACCACTATGCCATATGTATCGATGGATATCACAGATAAGGATTCTGTAGAAAAAGCGATCAAAGCAGCAAATGTGGATGCTGTTGTCCACTGCGCAGCATGGACAGCCGTAGATGCCGCTGAAGATGAAGAAAACCAGGAAAAGGTACGCCTTGTCAATGTTGTCGGCACACAAAATATCGCAGATGTCTGCAAAGAATTAAATCTGAAGATGCTCTATCTCTCCACAGATTATGTATTCGATGGCCAGGGCACTGCTCCGTGGGAGCCTGACTGCAAAGACTACAAACCATTGAATGTTTACGGACAAACCAAGCTTGACGGTGAGCTTGCGGTATCCGGCACAGTGGATAAGTTTTTCATTGTGCGTATCGCATGGGTTTTTGGAAAAAATGGCAAAAACTTCATCAAGACCATGCTGAATCTGGGCAAAACCCGCGACACACTCTCTGTTGTCAACGACCAGATTGGTACTCCTACCTACACCTTCGACCTTGCCAGACTGCTCGTCGATATGATCGAGACAGAAAAGTACGGATACTATCATGCAACCAACGAAGGCGGCTATATCAGCTGGTATGATTTTACTAAGGAAATCTTTGCTCAGGCTGCTGCCATGGGACATTCGGAATATCTGCCAGAGAACATGACTGTAAACTCTGTCACCACAGCACAGTACGGCGCTTCCAAGGCAGCCAGACCGTTCAACAGCCGTCTTGACAAGAGCAAACTGACTGCAAACGGATTTACTCCGCTTCCAACCTGGCAGGATGCACTCTCCCGTTATTTAAAAGAACTGGAATTTTAATAAATACAGGCATTATTGCCATCTAACAGACAATACCCCCGCCAAAGTTTGAATATACTTTGACGGGGGTATTGTTATCAACCATCTTATATCAGATAAATTCATCCAACGGGCAGATCTGTATACCCTCTGCCTGAAACGCTTCTCTGATCTTCTCCACAAATGCAAGTGCCTTTGCACCATCTCCATGAACGCAGATAGAATCCGCCTGGATCGGAATATCCTTGCCAGTTACAGCGGTAACTTTCTTCTCTTTTACCATACGGATCACGCGTGCGATCGCTTCCTCTTCATCTGTGATCATCGCACCTTCCTTGCGTCTGTCCACTAAGGTTCCATCTTCCTCATAGCCACGGTCTGCAAACACTTCCATCGCTGTGCGAAGTCCCATATCCTGCGCTGCCTTGGCAAGCTGTCCGCCAGAAAGTGCTAACACGATCAGACTGCTGTCAAACTCTTTGATCGCTTCACAGATCGCTGTGGATAATGCATAGTCCTTTGCTGCCATATTGTAGAGCGCTCCATGTGGTTTCACATGCTGCATTTTTACACCTTTGGCTCTGCAGAATGCATCAAGCGCTCCCAGCTGATAGAGAACATATGCCTTTGCTTCCGCTGGGGTTACATTCATATTTCTTCTTCCAAATCCCATCAGATCCGGAAATCCCGGATGTGCACCCACACGGATCCCTGCTTCTTTTGCGCGGACGATCGTTTCATCCATCACAACCGGATCCGATGCATGGTATCCGCACGCCACATTTGCAGATGAGATCAACGGAATGATCTTGTCGTCATTTCCGATCGTATAGCGTCCAAAGCTCTCGCCAAGGTCGCTGTTTAAATCTACTGTATACATACCTTACACCTCTTTATTTTTAT
>CAZSTD010000183.1:0-3924 GCA_964609645.1 uncultured Blautia sp. | reverse complement strand
GAAAAGTCAGGGTGCTCCTCCACAAAACGGTCGATCAGCGGAACCATGTCATAATCTCCCACAGAAATGCTTCCGTCATCCTCCACATATTCATTGCGGATCTTCCCTTCTTCATCCACGATCAGCTTAGTCGCAAAACCGTCTCCATCCATGTAATGATAATAACACACGTCGTCCTGCGAAAGCACAAACGGGACTTTACCCGGAGGAAGTAAGATCTCTTTTTCTGTCATCACTCCGTTCTCGTCCATCTCGGCCATATCATAAAGGCTGACCATAACGTAGCCTCTTTCATACATACTCTCTGTGATCTGGTTAAATTCGTCGATCGTAGTCATGACCTGATTGTAATCTCCAGACTTATAATCCCCGTCAAATGCTTTGGATTCATCCACGATCAACGTATGATAAAATACATGTGTGACTTCTTCCGGAGCCCATGACACACAGGATTCCTTTTTATTTTTATAAACTTTGACCGCCTTCTTAAATTTCTCACTGGTCTCATAGGTCGGACTCTCCCTTAACAGTTCGATCGCCTTATCATAGTCATACTGCTGTGCATACTTTTTCGCCTTGCGATAAAGAGATTTATCCTCCGCACTCAGAACTTCCTCCTGTGGATCGTCGCTGGAAACATCCGATGTGTTCGCCGCATCCTCTGCCTTTGCAGATGCCTGCTCAGTTTCTGCGTCTTTCTTTTCTTTCTCCGCTTTTCGCTGCTCCATCATCTGCGAGATCTTGGTCTGCTGTGTCTCCACAAACACCTGCAGTTCTTCCCCGTAAAATCCCACTCCAACACCTATCGCCACTGCAGCAGCTACCGTCACACCTGCTGCGATCCGAAGATTTCTTCTTCTGCGTTTCTTACGCTTACGACGCTCTAAGCGGGCAGCCTTTCTCGCCTCATAAGCTGCATTGTCATCATAGAAAAAGTCCTCGTCTTCACTGTTTGCAGGTAGTTCTTCCTCCGAAGCTTCGTTTTCTGTGGTTTCTTTTTTTGAAGTTTCTCTCGCAATTTCTTCTTCTGTATTTTTCTTCGTATTTTCTGCTGCTTCTACATTTTTTTCTATTATATTTTCCTCAGACAGTTCCGTATGTTCTTGTGTTTCCGTCTCCTCTGTCTGTATTTCCTGCGTTGTTGCTTCTTCCGTTTCCTCTATCTGTGTTTCCTGCGTTGTTGTCTCTCCTGTTTCTCTTTCCGTTATCTGCGTTTCTCGTGTCGTTGTTTCTTCTGAAACTCTCTCCTTGGTATTTCTGGAGTCAGGCTTCATTCCGCTCATACTTAGTCTCCTTTATCAATCATCCATTGAAACTTTCCACTATCATATCACAACCACATGGCTCTGTTAGTAAGATAGTATTTCCCAATCCCCCCACTCTATCCCCTCTATCGATAAATAGGTTGAGATATCCGCTTTCTCCATACATTTGTGTACAGATTTTAATTTGCTATAATTATAACTTGTCATAATACAAATTTCTACCGCTTTCCTTCCATTAATTCTTTTTTAATAATTGCCTTTTCTTATATTTAATGCTAAAATAGATGTTACGCAATATTCGAAACACGTAACTGTCCAGCATTTCCAGAGACCTTGTTTTTAGTCCCGGTCACTGAATATGGCAGGCGAAACCGCAGCGTGTGAACAGTTGCAAATCACACATATTAGGAGGATGCAAATGAGTACAGTAACAATAGTCCTTCTGGTCATTCTTGTTATCCTGATCGCTGCACTGATCGGTTTATATTTCTTCGGCAAAAAAGCTCAGAAGAAACAGGAAGAACAGCAGGCTCAGATCGAAGCAACCAAACAGACAGTTTCCATGCTGGTTATTGATAAAAAGAGGATGCCGTTAAAAGAGTCCGGACTTCCTCAGATGGTTATTGATCAGACACCTAAGCTTATGCGCCGTTCCAAACTTCCAATCGTAAAGGCAAAGGTTGGACCGAAGATCTCCATCCTGATCGCTGATGAGAAAGTTTTCGATATCATCCCGGTCAAAAAAGAGATCAAAGCAGAAGTGAGCGGTCTTTACATCGTAGGTGTAAAAGGAATCCGTGGTTCCTTAGACACTCCGGCACCAAAGAAAAAAGGCTTCTTTGGACGCTTCAAAAAAGATAAAAAAGCGAGCAAATAAAATGAAACAGACCACATGCCAGTAACAAGCTGTGGTCTGTTTTTTTACGCTTATCTTTCTATTTTATCTTTTATCCAATATGTCTAAGCTTTCTCGCTTTAGCTGCGGGGAATGTCGATCATGCTTACAGTGCAAAGTCCTTGCAGTCCTTTGGCTGGGCATGGATCGCCAGGCAGCAGTCTGCCACATGTTCCTGGTTCATATCCAGCGCATAATCAACTGTCATGTTCAACCCGTCTTCGTTTTCTTTCAGGTCAAGGTTTGTAGCCGCGATCCCCATCTCGATCGTTCCGTACGGAGTCGTATAATAAGTCATATTTTTCTTTCCCTGTTCAAAAACCATATGGACATCCACAACACCTTTTTTGCGCACTTCCATTCCTTTGGAAGATATTTTTATGTAGTTTAAAGTCGGTTCTGCATATCCTTCCAGGATCTCTTCATATTTCAAATAATGACTTCCATTTCTGAAATAATACTGTCCCGGAACAACGATCTCCACTGGTTCTTCCTCTGTGTTTGTCTCCATCATCTGAAGTCCCCGTACATGAATCAGTACTTCTTTATCCATTCTTATTTTCTCCTAATATTTCTCAATGTCTATTTTCTTCGTCATCTCCACATCGTAAGGAAGGATTGAATTTGCAAACGCTTTAAATTCATCTGCCAGGTCACTCACATAGAACCGATATGGAAATTCCTCCTGTTTCGTTCCGGTGCTGGATAAACCTTTTTCTGCCAGCAGTCTGCCAAGCTCCAACGCTGTCTCGTAAGCCGGATTTACAAGGCATACCTCATCTCCCATGATCCTGCCTATCGTAGAGCGGATCAGCGGATAATGTGTACATCCCAATATCAACGTGTCAACATTTTTATCCTGCAGTTCCTTCAGATATCTGGATGCCACCTCATCTGTCACAGCGTCATGAAGCCATCCCTCCTCCACAAGAGGACAGAAAAGAGGACACGCTTTGCCGAATACTGTGATCTGAGGATCCAGATGCTTTAAATACTCTGCATGGATCCCACTGCCGATCGTGCCGACCGTGCCGATCACTCCAACTCGCTTGTTCCTTGTGCTCGCCGCTGCGATCTTCGCACCCGGTTCGATCACTCCGATGATCGGAATATCAAACTCATCTCTGACTACATCCAGAGCAAAAGCACTCGCCGTATTGCATGCCACAACGATCGCCTTCACCTGCTGTTCCTGAAGAAATCGGATAATCTGGCGGGAGTATCGGATAACAGTTTCCTTCGATTTACTTCCATAAGGCACTCTCGCCGTATCACCAAAATATACAATTTTTTCCGATGGAAGGTTTCTCATGATCTCGCGCGCTACGGTCAGTCCTCCCACACCGGAATCAAACACCCCAACTGGTGCTTCTCTGTCTATTTTCATTCATTATTCTCCATCTCTTTCGTACGCCAACGGTATCTGTCACAGATCCTGTCACCTGTTTTTCGTTAGCATACTGGATTGTCTCCTTATTCTATCACCAATCAAGGACACGCGCAAGCCAGAAGGAAATCTTTACATCTGCCGTCTTTTTGTCTATTTTTTTATCTGTATTTTCATTTGTTTTTTCATTT
This sequence comes from uncultured Blautia sp., assembly GCA_964609645.1. GTDB lineage: Bacteria > Bacillota > Clostridia > Lachnospirales > Lachnospiraceae > Blautia_A. The sequence goes on along the minus strand of CAZSTD010000183.1, from coordinate 186 downwards.
ATATTTTCACCCGTATTTTCAGGAAGCTCCGCGAAACAGAACTTGGGGTACAAAGTTCCCCACCATGCAGTGATCGGTCGTGCTTCTTTGACCTGCGCCCGTATCTGGCACTGCACATCCCGAGGAACTGTGTTGACTGCGGCAGCTCCAACCATTCCCACTGCCAAAGCAAGCAATATTTTCTTT
>CAZSTD010000182.1:0-4024 GCA_964609645.1 uncultured Blautia sp. | reverse complement strand
AAGAAACTGTGCTTCGGATAGAGGCGCAGTTTCTTTTTTTGTGCGCTGAATGATTTTTCCCAAAATGTATAAACTGATAAAAAGAAAAGGAACTAAAAGATATGGAAGAAAGCAAACTAGATCAGGAGGGAAAAACATGTGGGGATGGATCGTGGCATTGATCTCAGGTGCACTGATGAGCGTTCAGGGAGTTTTTAATACGGAGGTGACTAAGCAGAGCAGTCTGTGGGTCTCTACAGGATGGGTACAGTTGTCTGCGTTTTTTGTCTGTGTGCTGGCGTGGCTGTTTACAGGAAGGGAGAGCATTGGTGCGCTGTGGCAGGTGGAAAACAAATATACATTGCTTGGCGGCGTGATCGGTGCATTTATCACGATCACAGTGATCCAGAGTATGAGCGCGCTGGGTCCGGCAAAGGCGGCGATGCTGATCGTGATCTCACAGCTGGCGGTTGCGTATGCGATCGAGCTGTTTGGACTTTTCGGGGTGGAGAGAGAACCTTTTGAGTGGAGAAAGATCGTGGGAATGCTTGTTGCTATTGTCGGGATCGTTATCTTTAAGTGGCGAAAATGAGAGTTTGCTATTGTAAAATCTTTAAGATTTCGTTACAATAAGGTAAGGCATTATGGACAAGGGGACTCTTTTGATAAAAAATGTTAAAGAAAGGAGAATACCTTGTTGATAAAACTTAATCAGGACACTGGTCATCGAAAAGCATCAGAACAGATACGTGCCGTGCTTGTGCAGATGTGGAAGCGATCACAGATATTGCTTGTGGCTATGGCTGTTTTTGCAGGGCTGACAGGCTGTAAAGGCAGAGAAGCTCAGTTCCTTATCGAGAAGACTCAGAATGAAGAGACCCAGGAGGAAGGAGCGCAGGATGAGGAAATTCAGGATAAGAAAGATCGGGATGCCGGACAGGAAACAGAGGCGAGCACTAATATAGAAGAAACTCTTTTGCCGGAGCCGGAGAAGATCTGGATCTATGTGGATGTCTGTGGCGCGGTGGCAAACCCAGGTGTGTTCCAACTAGAGGAAGGCAGCAGGGTTTTTCAGGCGATCGAAGCAGCAGGAGGATATCTGGAAGATGCGGCGCAAAGCTGTGTGAACAGAGCCAGTATTCTGAGTGATGGCCAACAGCTCTACATCCTGACACAGGAAGAGATGCAGCAGCAGGGGATCGACCCCGCGCAGGCGGCGCTTCAGGGACAGGACACTGCAGGCGGACAGGTGGCCGCAGGTTCGCAGGGGTCGCAGGATGACAGAGTGAATATAAACACAGCAGACGAAAGCCAGCTTACAACGCTGACTGGGATTGGCTCTACGCGCGCGCAGGCGATCATCGCCTATCGTGAGGCGAACGGACCTTTTGCGGCGATAGAGGAGATCATGAATGTACAGGGTATCAAGGAAGGTACTTTTACAAAGATAAAAGATGATATAATGGTAGAATAAGGAGAACCGAATGAGCAGGAAAGTATTGGTAGTAGACGATGAGAAGCTGATTGTAAAAGGAATCCGTTTCAGTCTGGAACAGGATGGAATGGAGGTTGACTGCGCCTACGATGGAGAAGAAGCAGTAGAAAAAGCGAAAGACAAAAAATATGATATCATTCTTCTGGATCTGATGCTGCCAAAGATGGATGGTCTGGAAGTGTGTCAGCAGATCCGTGAATTTTCAAATGTACCGATCGTGATGCTGACTGCAAAGGGTGAAGATATGGATAAGATCCTCGGTCTGGAGTACGGAGCAGATGATTATATCACGAAACCGTTCAATATCCTTGAGGTAAAAGCGCGCATCAAGGCGATCATGCGCCGTGCGGGCAGCGATCATGACGAGAAGGAAAAAGCGAAGAGCATCGAAGTGGGTGATCTGCGCATGGATTGTGAAGGAAGACGCGTGTTCATCGCAGGCAGAGAGATCAATCTTACCGCGAAAGAATTTGATGTGTTGGAGCTTTTGGTGTTTAATCCGAACAAGGTATACAGCAGAGAGAATCTTCTGAACATCGTGTGGGGATATGAATATCCGGGCGATGTGCGCACTGTGGATGTACATATCCGTCGTCTGCGCGAGAAGATCGAGACAAATCCAAGCGAACCGAAATACGTGCATACGAAGTGGGGCGTAGGATATTATTTCCAGGCGCAATAAAAGATATATAAAAAATGTAACATAAGTTGCAGAACAAAAAAGGAATAGAAAGAACGGAGCTGTGCAGCTTGAGAGCGAACAGTTTCGTTCTTTTTTTATATTTATGAAAAAATATACAAAATATATAAAAAATAAAGTTATAAAAAAATTGATTCAGGGGTAGATTGATTAAAAAATCACAAAAATGATAAATTAATAACTAAAAAACGGAGAAAAATATGGAAAAAAGCAATAAAAAATAAAAAAGATTGTAAAAAGTTGTTGTGAAATTGAACAAAAAGTTGTATAATAATTCTTACATAATGAAAAGAGTGCTATATAATGAAAAATTTAAGGAGGGTGCAAAATGCTAGATCAATCATTTTATCAGAAAGCGGACGAGATCATCGCTTTCTATGGTAAAAAACCAGCATCACTGATTCCAATCATGCAGGATATTCAGGGCGTGTACAGATACTTGCCAGGAGAGCTCCTGACATACGTAGCGGGACAGATCGGTGTGACAGAAGCGAAAGCATGCAGTGTAGCAACATTCTATGAGAACTTTTCTTTTGATGCGAAAGGAAAATATGTTATCAAAGTATGCGATGGTACTGCTTGTCACGTAAGAAAATCCGTTCCGGTAAGAGAAGCCATTATGAAAGAACTGGGTCTGACAGCACAGAAAAACACAACAGACGATATGATGTTTACTCTTGAGATCGTATCCTGTCTGGGTGCTTGCGGTCTTGCGCCGGTTATGACTATTAATGACGAAGTTCATCCTAAGATGACACCGGATGAAGCCGTTAAGGTTATTCGCGAACTGGCAAAGGGGGGTGCTGAGTAATGTTTTTACATAATAGAGAAGAACTTCAGGCGCTGCGTAAAGAGACAGCAGAAAAGATCCAGAATCAGAAACTCAGAATCCTTATCTGCGCAGGCACCGGATGTATCGCTGGTGGTTCTAAGAAAATTTATGACAGAATGAAGGAACTTGCAGCTTCTAACGATAAAGTTTCCGTTGTATTTGACGGTGAAGTTCCTCATCCTGAGATCAAAAAGAGTGGATGTCATGGTTTCTGTGAAATGGGACCTCTGATGAGAATCGAACCTCTGGGCATTCTCTACATCAAAGTAAAACCAGAAGATTGTGAAGAGATCTACGAGAAAACAGTCTGTCAGGGACAGGCGATCGAACGTCTGTTATATCATAGAGATGGCGAAGTTTATCAGAGCCAGGAGTCTATCCCGTTCTACGCTGGACAGACACGTATCGTATTAAAGAACTGCGGTCATATCGACGCAGAACATATCGAAGAATATATCGCGATCGGCGGATATGAAGGTCTTGAAAAAGTTCTCTTTGACATTTCTAAAGACGAAGGTCTGGATATGGTTGAAGAATCTGGACTCCGCGGACGTGGAGGCGGTGGTTTCCCTGCTGGAAAGAAATGGAAACAGGTAGCAAGACAGAAAGAAACAGAACGTTACGTAGTATGTAACGGTGACGAAGGTGACCCGGGTGCGTTCATGGATCGAAGCATCATGGAAGGTGACCCTCATAAGATGCTCGAAGGTATGCTGATCGCTGCATATCTGACAGGTGCACAGAATGCATATATCTATGTTCGTGCAGAGTATCCTCTCGCAGTAGAGAGACTTCGTACAGCGATCGCACAGGCAGAAGAGTATGGTCTGGTTGGTGACAACGTTCTCGGAACAGATTTCAGCATCAGATTCCATATCAACCGTGGAGCAGGAGCTTTCGTATGTGGTGAAGGTTCTGCCCTTACAGCTTCTATCGAAGGAAGCAGAGGTATGCCTCGTGTTAAACCTCCTCGTACAGTAGAACAGGGTCTGTTCGCAAAACCAACGGTTCTTAACAA
>CAZSTD010000181.1:0-4028 GCA_964609645.1 uncultured Blautia sp. | reverse complement strand
CGCAATAAAATAAAAAAGCCCTTTGCTATGGCGGCTGAGCCATAGCAAAGGGCTTTTTATTGAGAAGTATGTTACTTCACCAGCTCGATGATAGCGGTCTCGGCAGCATCGCCGCGGCGAACGCCGGTGCGGATGATGCGGGTATAGCCGCCGTTGCGCTCGGCATATTCAGGAGCGATCTCCTTGAACAGCTTGTTGGCAACATCCTCTTTGGTGATGAAGCTCAGTGCCTGACGATAGGCAGCCAGATCCCCCTTCTTGCCCAGGGTGATCATCTTTTCAGCCATGGGCTGGATCTCCTTGCAACGGGTGATGGTAGTCTCCATGCGGCCGTTGGCCAGAAGATCGGTGACCTGCTGACGGAGCATCGCCATACGCTGATCGGTAGTCTTACCGAGCTTACGAGTTCCGGGCATGTTACGTTTCCTCCTTGATAGGATGTTAGTTGTTTTCCTCGCTGGCCAGGGACAGACCCATCATAGCCAGCTTGTTGATGACTTCCTCAAGGGACTTGCGTCCCAGATTGCGCACCTTCATCATCTCGTCCTCCGTCTTGGAGATCAGATCCTCGACGGTGTTGATATTGGCGCGCTTGAGGCAGTTAAAGCTGCGAACACTGAGATCCAGCTCCTCGATGGTCAGCTCCAGCACCTTGTCCCGCTGATCGGTGGCCTTCTCCACCACGGTGGACTTGTCGCCCATGGTGTCAGACAGGTCGGTGAACAGTGCGAAGTGGTCGCACAGGATCTTGGCGCCCAGAGACACCGCGTCGCGGGCGGAGATGGTGGAATCGGTCCACACCTCCAGCGTCAGCTTGTCATAGTCGCTGGACGCACCCACACGGGTATTCTCAACGGTGTAGTTGACCTTATACACAGGGGTATAGATGGAGTCAACAGGGATCACGCCGATGGCGGTGGGACGCAGAGCCTTGTTCTTGTCAGCGGAGACATAGCCGCGGCCGTGGCTCAGGCTGATCTCCATGCTGAGGGTGGCTCCCACATCCAGTGTGGCGATCTGAAGCTCGGGATTGAGGACTTCCACCTCTCCGTCGCTCTTGATGTCGCCGGCTGTCACCACGCAGGGGCCCACCGCCTCGATAAAGACGGTCTTGGCACCTTCGCAGTGCAGCTTGGTCAGCAGCTTCTTCACATTCAAGACGATCTCTGTCACGTCCTCTTTCACACCGGGGATGGTGGAAAACTCGTGCTGCACACCGGCGATTTTGATGCTGGTGGCTGCCGTGCCGGGCAGAGAAGAAAGCATAATACGGCGCAGTGCGTTGCCCAACGTCGTTCCGTAGCCGCGCTCCAGGGGTTCGATCACATATTTGCCATAGGAAGCATCACCAGGCGTTTCAAGACACTCAATCTGGGGCTTCTCAATTTCGATCATGCAGTACCCTCCTTCAAATTCATGTGGCGATACGGGAAAACCCGTATATTCGTGGTAGCTTCGTTGTGAGGGTCAGTTCCCCGATTACTTGGAGTACAACTCGACGATGAGGTGCTCCTCGATGGGCATGTCAATGTCCTCACGAGCGGGCATCTGCAGAACAGTGCCCTTCAGCACGTTCTTCTCGCGCTGGAGCCACTGGGGCACGTTGACCATGGGAGCATCCTCGGCGGTCAGGCGCTTGAAGCAGGCGGCGCTGCGGCTGCCTTCCTTCACCTCGATCACATCACCAACGCGGACCAGATAGGAAGGAATGTTGACCTTCTGGCCGTTGACGGTGAAGTGAGCATGGCTGACCAGCTGACGGGCCTCGCGGCGGGTCATGGCAAAGCCCAGACGGTACACCACGTTGTCCAGACGGCGCTCGACCAGCGTCAGCAGGTTCTCGCCGGTCTTGCCGGGCATGGCGGAAGCCTTCTCATAGTATGCATGGAACTGCTTCTCCAGGATACCATAGACGAACTTGACCTTCTGCTTCTCGTTCAGCTGGATGGCATATTCGCTCTTTTTCTTTCTCATCTGACCGCCGGGGTTGCGCTTGGTCTCCTTCTTGGAGTAACCCATGACGGTAGGAGAAATACCCAGCGCCTTGCAGCGCTTGGCGATAGGCTGCATATTCTTAGCCATATTCTAATGTTCCTCCTTATTCCGATTACACACGACGACGCTTCGGCGGACGGCAGCCGTTGTGAGGAATGGGAGTGACGTCCTTGATCATGGTCACTTCCAGACCCACGGCCTGCAGTGCGCGGATAGCGGCCTCACGACCCTGACCGGGGCCCTTGACAAAGACCTCAACGGTCTTCAGGCCGTGCTCCATGGCGGCCTTGGCGGCGGTCTCAGCGGCGCTCTGTGCGGCGAAGGGAGTGGACTTCTTGCTGCCGCGGAAGCCCAGGCCGCCGGAGGAGGCCCAGCTCAGGGCGTTGCCCTGAGAATCCGTGACAGTTACCATAGTGTTGTTGAAGGAAGAACGGATATGGACCTGGCCTTTTTCAATGTTCTTCTTTTCACGGCGACGGCGGATGACCTTCTTGCCTTTTACATTAGCTGCCATAATCTTTTCTTCCCTCCTTTACTTCTTCTTGTTAGCGATGGTCTTCTTGGGACCCTTGCGGGTACGCGCGTTGGTCTTGCTGCGCTGGCCGCGAACGGGCAGGCCGCGGCGATGACGCATGCCGCGATAGCAGCCGATCTCGGTCAGACGCTTGATGTCCAGCGCCACCTGACGGCGCAGGTCGCCCTCCACCACATAGCTCTGATCGATGGCCTCGCGGAGCTTGGCTTCCTCCTCCTCGGTCAGATCCTTCACGCGGGTGTCGGGGTTGATACCAGTCTGCGCCAGGATGTCCTGTGCGCTCTTTCTGCCAATGCCGTAGATGTAAGTCAAACCGATCTCGATTCGCTTATCCTTGGGCAGGTCAATACCGGCAATACGTGCCATAGTCTTAAAGCACCTCCACTTTTCTAGTTAGCCCTGACGCTGCTTGTGCTTGGGATTCTCGCAGATGACCATGACACGGCCTTTACGACGGATCACTTTGCACTTCTCGCACATGGGCTTCACGGACGGTCTTACTTTCATTTTGATAAACCTCCTACTTACTACGCCAGGTAATCCGGCCACGGGTCAGATCGTAAGGGGACATTTCCACTGTCACCTTGTCACCGGGCAGAATCCTGATGAAGTTCATTCTGAGCTTTCCGGAAATATGCGCTAGGATTGTGTGTCCATTTCCAATGTCTACCTGGAATGTGGTGTTGGGCAGCGACTCGACGACGACGCCCTCCACTTCGATCATGTCGGATTTTGCCAAGTTTCTATCCCTCCTGGTCTTGATTACCGCCGCTATATGCGGCGATGGCTTTACGAAGCTCACTGTTTGTGATTTTTTCGCTGCTTCTGATCTTTTCAGCGACGGCGCTGCCGCTTTCCGCCACAAGCTGCACGTGCCGTGCCCGCTTGCGCTTTGGCGACTCCAGACGCCTGCGCTTCCCATCGGCCAGCAGAAGGAAGTCGCCCTCCGTGGCGAGCACGAAGAACAGGCTCCCCGCGTCTCTGCCGGCGATCGATCTTACGATGTTGGATTTGGCAATGTCCATAGGCGTTACACCAGGGAATCGGAGGCGTCCGTCAGAAGCTCCGGATCGCCGTCAGTGATCAAAATGGTGTTCTCATAGTGGGCGGCGTTTTTGCCGTCCGCCGTCTTGACGGTCCAGCCGTCTGACATCTGGCGGATGGCGGCGCTGCCGGCATTGACCATGGGTTCCACCGCGATGGTCAGCCCCCGCAGCAAACGCGGGCCGTGGCCGGGGCTCCCGAAGTTGGGCACCTCGGGGCTCTCGTGCATCCGGCGGCCGATGCCGTGACCGACATACTCCCGCACGATGCTGTAGCCGTGGCTCTCCACATATTCCTGAATGGCATGGGAGATATCGCTGAGGCGATATCCCTCCCGCGCCAGCTTCAGACCCTCGAAAAAGCTCTGCTGCGTGACGCGGATGAGATCCAGGGCCTGGTCGGACACCTGCCCGCAGGGGTAGGTGCCGGCACAGTCGCCGTGGAAGCCGCCGAT
>CAZSTD010000180.1:0-4089 GCA_964609645.1 uncultured Blautia sp. | reverse complement strand
CATCCGAATCCATGATCATGCTCCAGCGTCAGCTATGTTCGGCTGTTCGGTTTCCAGGAGGGGTTATGGGTATGAAATGTGGTAGCGTGAGCTATCAACGGGTGGACGATGCTCTGACCTAAAAGGAGCAGAGTTAAATGAAAAACATGAAAAAAATGCTGGCCACCGCTATGGTGCTGGTCATGGCTCTTTCCGCAGTTGTTATCGTTTCGGGCGATTCCTCGGAAGCAGCTACGGACATCACATACATAAGCGGGAAGATTATGGACGACCAGGAGTACAAAGCTGGTGCCATAGTCGTTCAGAACGGTGATCTTTCCATAGAAGCTGGGAAGAAACTTACTATCGCCCAGGGCGCATCCTTCACTGTTGCCTCGGGATATACGCTCACAGTCAATGATGGAGCGGCCTTCGAGGTAAACAATGGGGCCCTAGTCGTCGTTGATGGAAAGCTGAATGTGAAGAGCGGAGGTATGGTCGTAAACGGATCCATCTTCGACAACACCTCTAAGGTGGATGGAAAGCTCGCAGGATTCTTCGTCAACGGAGAGATGGATGTTGCAAAGGATGCATGTGTGGGTGGAGTTGTTTATCCGACCACAATCTCTTCCTCCGAAACAAGTTCCACAGGTTCCACAGAATCTGGACTGAAAATAAATTCTGCAAATTCTGTCGATAAGTCTGGTCTAGTTGAAACTATAAAATCGGTGACTTCCACTGTCTCTGGGAACACGGTGTCCCTTTCAGGAGTAGTTCCAGTCCATATGAATGGAGCTGGGAACTGGGGTGCATGGGTAGGAGTTGAAGTATCTGGTTTAACCGATGGGCCTAACAAGGTCGTCATCGATGGAAGATCCCAAACACTTCAGGTTGCGAAAGGATCGGAGTCATTCTACACTACTGCAGGAAAAGCAGTTAAAATTTCAATAACTAGTGGAACGGCTACGAAAGAATTCGTACTTGATGCTACAGGAGTCAAGGTCAAAGGTCCATCTGGACAGATCATCGTCAACGGAGCGCTCACTACAACCTCCAGTGGACTCACACACTCCTCTGTTGAGGATCAGATTATTTCTATATCCGAGACCGGAAAGGTATCTCTCAAAGGGGATGTATCCGGTACGGTCGTCAGTGCTTTCACCGACTCGAAGAATCCCTATACCTATGGTGCAGTGTTTGTAGATGCTGCTAATGCCAAGAACGGAACCAACAATGTTGTGGACCTTGATTTCACAACAAAGTCCGAGAAGATCAGTCTGGCATTCCTTGTGAACAACGAAAATGCTGATTCTACGAAGAAGGCTCAGAATATGATCCTTGATGTATCTGGGTCAATCCAGGGATCATATGTCGCAGGAACCTCCGGAAGTGGAACGGATTATAACGTAACGATGACCGTTCTCAAAACCATTCCTTCTGCTGGGATGAAAGATGGGGAACCCGAGGTCCTGTACTATTCCGACGGAGCGACAAATGATCCGAAGTCATCCGGAGTTCCGATGGCAGGTAAGGTCTCTGTGAATGAGAGTTTGTCTGTGGGGAGGAACGCCACCTTTAAAGTTAAAGAGGGGGCGGTTCTTGATGTCTCTGGAAAGATCACTGTCGATGGAGTCAGGAATGCATCTCAATCAGAATCGTACAATAGAGCAGAATTCGTCCTGGATGGAATTATAAACGTAACAGGAACTGTGAAGATCGGAAGCATCGTATCTAACGATATTGGTGCAGTAGATCTGAAAGTTGATGATGCATACATCATCGTGGAGAATGAAGGGGTCATTTCTATACAGGGTGCTGAGCTTGATATAGTCTCGAACGCATTCGGAGCTGCATTCGTAAATGAGGATAATATCCTCTGGATGATGTCCCTTCCTGCAGCGATTGCTGCAGCTGAAGCTGGGGATGTATCCGAGGTTAGTCTTTGGTCTATCGCTGCTGAAGCGCAGACGATTCAGAAGAAGGATTACAAGATCACTTCTGATCTTGAGATTCCCAACGGAATCAATCTGAACATCATGGGAACAGTTGTCATTTCATCTGGATCCACTATGACTATAAAAGATGAAGCAGACATTAGCGGTAACTGTCTCTTGGATGTCAAAGGAATGCTTGTTGATGAAACTTTGGTGGGTGGCGATGATCTTTACCTTAAGGAGTTAACTTCTAAAACTACAGGAGTTCACGTAAAGGCCGACGTGAAGTCTGTCAATGAAGATGAGACTGCGTACAAATATACCACGCTTAAGTCCGCTCTCGGAGGCGTAGACTCCAGAATAGAACTCTTTGGAAATGTTTCAATATCTGGAACACTGACGATTCCCCAAGATAAAACTGTTGTTCTTGGTAAGAGAGATCTCACAATAAAAACAGATTCAGAGCTTATTGTAAATGGAGTACTCGTCGCGAATGATGATGGAAAACTGAAGATGGCGGATGTAAGTGGGAATGAGGCTGCAGCTGTTCTGTCTAACAACAATATGATTGTAGCAACCAATGTCTACAGCGGTTCGGATGTGAAAGAAGTATCTGGAATCTATGCAGAGGGAACGATCGGAGATTATAAGGGATCCGAATTCATTCTCGCGCCCGCTGTTGCAGCCGAAAATTCAAAAACACTTGGAAATCTCGTTATCAGGGAGAAGACGAACGTTTCTGCGAAGCTCGTTTTCACCGCAGCTGATGATGCGGATGATGCTATGATAACCATTAATGCCGACGCTGTGTTCGGGGAAATAACGCTTGAGGGATATAGCATTGTAATAGGCAATGAAGCGAAAGTCACCGCAAGTGTAATTGCAGAAACCACATCTGGAATGTCTGCGGTTCAGTTGAATGAAGTTAAAGGACTGACTTTCACAGTGATTGAGGACGATTCTGGTGACGAGGTCGTGGAGAATTATGTGATTGTGGTCAATTCCGCATCGAATGGACTCTCTGGGAATCTGACGATATCTCAGGGTGTTGTATACATACATGGAAACCTCAATGTAGGAAAGTATGAGGACAAAAAAGGAAATGTTCTCACTGTAGCCACTGGAGCGGAGCTGGTGATTCCTGAAGGGTCGAAGGTTACGTCTGTTGCCAATGAGAGAGAGAGCTATATCCCTCCAGCTTATGCTGGTTTGGTGATTGATGGAAAACTGTCGGTCGTCAAGGGAACTCTGGATGCGGTCGCAGGATCAACCACTGGTCAATCTGCAACAATTAATGGAGTCATCCTGGTGAATGGGGAACTGTTCATTACCGAAACCATGGACAATGTGATTAATGGAAGTCTGCTCGTCAAGGGAACTCTGAACATGGATATGTCTGAGAAGGCTGGTGCCAAACTCAAGATCATCGGTGAACTTATCGTTGGTGAGAAACCTGAGAGTCTTGGGGCTGTTGCATCCGTGGTCGGAGCGATTGAAATTCCGGATGGAAATGCAACCCTCATTGTTTATCCTGGAGCAGACATGAGTAGAGCGTTGATCAATTATGATCCTTCAGCAGGGGAATCAACAATCAAGAAAGTTGACTTCATGATCGGTGAGAACCTCTACATGACTGCATATGGTATAAGTGGAGCAACGATATCTGTTCCTGAGGATGTGATGATAACTGGTTATGAGCCCATTAACTCCTGGTTTGTGGATCCGAATGACCCAACGTCTACTGTGGATGAATTCGAAGTGGATGATTACTCTGTGGTCTATGCATTAGCTATTCCGTCGAAGGCTGATATAAAGGTTTCAATTGGAACTGGAATGTCATTGTGGATCGACGGTCTCAAGTACGATAATGGACAAATCATCGATCTCGAGGTCGGAACCTATGATGTTGAAGTTACCATCGATCCCGGATACAAGGGAACCGTTAGGATTACTTTCGATGGAGTTCAGATAACCGATGGAAAGATGGTTGTGACCCCTGAAATGAGTTCCAGAGCTGCCGTCGGTTCTGGTAACTTCATCGTTCTTTCCGCAACAGGAGACATCTCCGTCGATTCCGGAAGCGTACCTGTTCCCACCCCTGTCACACCCGCTCAGGATGATGACAGCATGGGAATCACCGAATACCTTCTGATCGTCCTGGTCATCCTCGCAGCCA
>CAZSTD010000179.1:0-4171 GCA_964609645.1 uncultured Blautia sp. | reverse complement strand
GTTCTTCCAAACATTTCCACCCGCAGATGCGCGATCCGCTTATGGCGATCGATCTTACAGATGTTTCCTTCCATTCCCTGTAATGGTCCGGACAAGACCTGTACCCGGTCGTTTTCGATGATCCCGGATGACATTTCCACGATCTGATCTTCTCTCCCCATCCTGGAAAGCCAGATGACTTCCTCCTCTGAAAGAGGAATGATCTCCTCCCCACTGCCCAGAAGTTTCGTCAGGCCAATGACATTTTTCAAAGCATCGACCAGTTTTTCCGTATTTTCGGCAATTAAAAAGACATACCCAGGAAAAAGTATCTTTTCCTGAATATGCCATTTGCCTTGAAATCGTTTCTTCTGTTGATAATAGGGAATAAAGCAGCGCTGCAAAACGCTACTGCTGATCATCCGCTGGCATTGACAGCAGATGTTTTCTTCGGTGCCTGTGCGCACCTGCATCACATACCACATCGATCTTACCTCCGATTTTTGGGTATGCTTCGCCAGTTCGTCTGTGTTGCAAGGCGAACTCTTATTCAAGATATGTCCATCCATATCTTCAAACGCGGCAAAGCGACGATTTAAAGACAACAGATTTTTATTTGATCACAACTTCTTTGTGTCTTTGATGTCATTATAATCATAATCTTTGTACGATGCAATGAAAACTTTTTTATTTTGTAGAAATATGACAATTTTCATCAGCAAAACCAATATTTCTACTATTATTTAGTAAATTTTACCATAAACAATATGATAACAATATTATAAACACAAATATATGAGAAGTGCTATCTTGCCGTCTTACTCTTTACTTTTGACCATCCGCCATAGACCTTATTTCCCAAGATATCATAGGAATAAGCGCGGATCCTGTAGTAATATTTTGTTCCCGTCCTCAATTTGGAATTGGTATATTTCACAGTTGATCCAGACTTGATCGTAGCGGCCTTTTTGTACTCTCCTTTTGTGCCAGCTCTGCGGTAGATCTCATAGCCTTTTGCATTTTTTACTTTCTTCCATGTAAGTGTCAGCTTTTTCGCAGATTTGCTGGAAATCTCCGTGATCGAGGTTTTCGCAGGCTTGACCGTCGTACTTTCTATGTCATAGTTCTGATCTGTCATTTTCAGAGCGGATTTCGAACTGGTCCCATAGGTGTTCTTTGTCCTGCTGTCATAGCAGAAACGGACCATGTCATACTCGGTCGCTTGATAGGTATAGCCCTTGGAAACGCTCCCTGAGAATGGCGTGTTCAAAAACAATGAACCGCTTTCCCCTATAGTGCCGTCATCGCTGTTCGTAACATCCGCAAGGTAATATCGGCCGTCCTGCTCAACGATATTCCACATATGGGAGCCTGCCCCTGTTCCGCCGCTCATAGTTCCAGTCACAGTGTAGCAGGTGATCCCGCTGAGGTCGCACAGATACTGGAAGGCTTTGGAATATCCCTCGCAGACAACCTTCGTGCTCTCATCTTCGTCAAATACCCAGATCAACTGCCATGGATCTCCATATTCTTCGGTATAGAAACCGGAGACTGCTTCCTCATTGTAATCGGTCAGGTAACAGATGATCTCTTTATAGGCAACCAGTTTTTGTACTTCGGGTTTATTTTTAAATTGCGCAACAATGCCCTTCGCATTGGCTGCTGCCGCTTTGGCGATCTGCACCATCTTTGGGTTCACCTGGTAGGTACTGTACGCATAGGCATTGCATACAGGCATAGACACTACAAGACTGTCGATCTGCGCAGTCTGATTGCTGCCGCTTCCAGATATGGAATAGCTGTAGCTCCATATCGTCTGCGCAGTTTTTTCATACCAATACAATTCATACGGACAGTCTGCCAACAGACAGGTAATGATCTTGTCCGTATCCAGTGTCCGAAACTTCTGCGTAGCTTCCCGCTCCAGATTCCATGCAGGTGTAGAGGTCTTCCACTTTAATCCCAGATCGGCTTTGATCTCAAAGGTAGTCTGACCGCCCTTGGACGCAATGCTGGTGACCTTCGTTTTCATCTCTTCATAAACTGCCTGCTGCACGCCGTTGAGAACACTCTCCGCGATCGAAGTCGCAGGTGCGGATGACTGTTCTTCCTCATAGAAAAACTGGCTTGCATATCCGCCAAAAAGCGCGTCATTGTCCGGCAGGCTTCCCGCATCCACCGTGATGCCCTCTGTCACCTGCCCAGAGCCTTCCGTGACTGCTCCGTCCGTAAATCCTTCCTGAGCTTCTGATCCTGCTGCTTGCACATCTTCATCGGTCAGTTTTTCTGTCGGTTCTTCCGTTAGTTGTTCTCTGGGTTCTTCTGTCTGCAGTTCTGCCTGAAATGCGGACAGCTCACTGCCATCTGTGAAATCCTGCGCAGCGGATACCGGCATCAGTGATGTTCCCAACGCCAGCAGTGCACTTATGCCCAGGCTGATCCACCTTTTTCTCTTTTGCATCGTCTTATCTTCTCCCTATTCCTGTGTTTTTTACTTTTTTAATCTGTGAACACAAAACCGTCTTTTTTTGTTACAGATCTTCTATATCAAGAATACAGGATTTTTCATGATAAGGCAAGTTTATCGCATTTATTTGCCCTGTAATTTACCAAGGCGATCTGCTTCTTTTAAAAGTCCAGCGATCTTCTGATTTGTCGTGCCCACCCGTACTCCGGCGTTGATCACGCTCTCGCAGGTATGCACCAACTCCAATGCTTCCTCGTAAGCCCGATCTGAGATTTCCTCGAAAGGCTGTTCTGTGACGGTACGAACGGCAAGCAAACGTGCGAGCTGATAGTCCATATCATTTGTATATAAGATCCCTGCTGCAAAAGGAATATTTCGTTTCTGCAGATCACGATAGACCGGGATGCCGCTTCCCCCTGAGGAGATCACAAGTACCTTCGGCTCTCCTTCCACCCGGCTGAGTTCCAGGCTTCCGAAGCACGGATCAAAATATCCTTTGTCGATGCCGTACAGCTCACGGATCGTTTCTTCCCGAAAGATCTGTTCTGGTTTTCCATAGTGTGCGATCTGCTCTCCCTTGACGCAGATGATCTTGTCAGATACTTTCTCCGCCAGATCGATCTCATGCAGGGACATGATCACTGTGATCCCCTTTTTCTTTGCCATATCCCGCAGGATAGACAAAAGCTCTAATTTATGCCGGATATCCAAAAAGGAGGTCGGCTCGTCCAAAATGATGATCTCCGGTTCCTGGCAGATCGCTCTGGCGAGCAGGACTCTCTGTCTCTGGCCGTCGCTGATCGCACCGAAGTCTCTGTCTCCGAGGTCTTGTGCATGGACTGCCTCCATCGCCTCGTCCACCTTCGCCTCGTCCTCGCGGCTCAGGATCCCGAGCTTTCCTGTGTAGGGATAGCGCCCGGTCGCCACAATATCATGACAAGTCATCAGCTCCGGTTTCATTCTCTCAGTGAGAACGACCGCCATCTTGGTGGAGAGGTCTCTATGTGAAAATGCCGTGAGATTTTTCTCAGCGATGGTTACTTTTCCTGAAATGATCTTTAGCTGGCGCGTGATACTCTTTAGGATCGTAGATTTCCCGGCACCGTTAGGGCCGATCAAGGTCACGATCTCTCCTTTGGCGATATCAATGCAGATATCGTGGATCAGGGCTTTGCCATGGTATCCGACCGCCAGATCATTCATACTGATATATGGTTCTGTCATCTTACTGTCTTCCTTTCTGACGTTTGAGCATCATCGCGATCACCACAGGTGCACCGAAGATCGAGGTGACGGTGCTGATATTTAATTCCAGCGGTGCAAACGCCGTACGCGCGATCAGGTCACAGAACATGCAAAAGACTGCACCGCCCAGATATGTTCCGGGGATGACCACCAATGGTCTGGAAGTGTTGAGTGCCTGTTTGACCAGATGCGGGACTGCGATCCCCACGAAGGAGATCGGGCCTGCAAACGCAGTCACAGTCGCAGAAAGGATGCTGGAAAGAAGGATCAAAGCTATGCGAAATACTTTGATGTTGACTCCCATACTCTGGGCATAAGCCTCCCCGAGCTGATATGCACCGATCGGCTTTGAGAGCAGAAAGGTACAGACTACCGTGATCGCTATGATCACCGCTGCCACCTGTACATTGCTCCAGCTCATTCCGGAGAAACTTCCCTGTGACCATCCATGCAGGTTTGCGATGTCAGAGTCCTCCGCAA
>CAZSTD010000178.1:0-4208 GCA_964609645.1 uncultured Blautia sp. | reverse complement strand
TGTGCGATCCGCTCATTTTCCACTTCTGTCGCATTCTTGATCGCTTTTGGAAGCAATGTCAGATTCTCCTCATCGAGAATGGTCACAGAGGAAGGAATACTGCTCACCAGACGCCTGTTCGCTTTCTGCTTGCTCAGAAGAACTGTCGTGCCTTCCTCGAAAGTCTTTACATAAGTATAAATGTCATCGTAAGGATACAGTGTCACGCCGTCCTTTGCCAGTGCCGCCTTCACATCTGCCGGAAATGCCTTCTCGTTTGCAAACAAACGGATCTCTGTCTGCGTCATCACAAGATAGGAAAGGACCACTGGGCAGCAGTGGATGTCATTTCCACGAATGTTTAACAGCCATGCAATATCATCCAGAGATGTCAGTGCAAACACCTGTGCATTCTTCTCTTCCATCGCTTTTCGGATGCGCGCACATTTCTCTGCACGGGACTCCCCTGTCCATTTCACATCCAGCTCCATGACCGGCTCACTCGAAAGTGCCGGACGATCTTCCCATATCTCACCGACAAGGTCATGATCTACCGAAAGCGAAACGCCTTTTTTCCCAAGGATCTGTGCAAATTCTTCCGCTTCCTGGGCACTGACCGTCCTTCCGTCAAATCCCAGACACATTCCCTCCCCTAATTTCTCTTTCAAAAATTCCTGGATCGTCGGAACCTCTGGCTCTCCCATCTTAAATAAAGTCACGCCAGTTCCTTCCAGCTGCTGCGCCGCCTGGATAAAATAACGTCCATCCGTCCATAAGCCTGCCATATCCTGCATGATCACTGCAGTTCCTGCAGATCCTGTAAACCCGGTGATATATTTTCTGCATTTGAAATACTCACCCACATATTCAGATGCATGAAAATCATCTGTCGGAACCAGATAAGCATCTATATTTTTTTCTTTCATGCGTTCCCGAAGCGCATGGATTCGTTCCTGTACTGTCATCACAATTTTTCTCCTGCAACCTTTTTTTATACATCATTATATTTTTATTGTCCGCTTTCGTCAAGCAAAACCAGCATCTCATTCATGCTTCCCATACGATATCCGATCATATCCACCGTGATATAGCTAAATCCATACGATTTGAGCTGATCATATATTTCCTGGCGCACGCTCTTCTCCATCAGCTTTTCAAATTCTTCCGGAAGCACCTCGATCCTTGCCAGAAGTCCATGCATTCGCACACGCATCTGGCGAAATCCGTATTTCATCAAAAGCTCCTCTGCTTTCTCAACCATTTCCAGCTTTTCTTTTGTGATAATCTCGCCATATGCAAATCTGGAGGACAGACACGCAAAAGACGGCTTATCCCAGGTTGGAAGTCCCATCTCTTTTGAATATGCACGAATCTCGGCTTTCGTCAGCTTTGCCTCCCTCA
Source organism: uncultured Blautia sp. (assembly GCA_964609645.1). Taxonomy (GTDB): domain Bacteria; phylum Bacillota; class Clostridia; order Lachnospirales; family Lachnospiraceae; genus Blautia_A. The sequence goes on along the minus strand of CAZSTD010000178.1, from coordinate 2,828 downwards.
GCGGGCTTTTGATCCCAAGCTCTGTGATCGCCATCAGCCCCGGTCTGTAATCGCCCATATCATCCATGTTAGATCCTTCTGCCACATATGCCATCCCATTTTCCTTTGCAAGATCACAGATCTGTTGGAACAGCGCTTTTTTGCAGATATAGCATCTGTTCGGCGGATTTTGTGCAAATCCTTCAATCTTAAGTTCATCGCAAAGACAGATCACCTGACGGATCCCTTCTTTTTCACAGAATTCTTTTGCCTCATCCCTCTCTCTCCTTGGAAAAGAATGAGACTGTGCAGTGATCGCGATCACCTTATCCCCCAGCACCTCATGTGCCACTTTCAGCAAAAATGTAGAATCCACACCACTGGAAAAGGCGATCGCTACACTTCCCAAGCTTTTTAGATATGCCCGCAAATCTTCAAGTTTATTTGCCATGATTTTTTCTCCCCTTTCAAAGAAAAGTGATCTGTTCTTATCAAACAGACCACTTTTTCAGTACATGATTTATTTGTTTTCCCGTGCTTTCTTATCCCAGAACTCACAGTCATCTCTTCCAATTACGCTGGAAGTAAATGGCGTTCCATCATTTTTCTTATAATGTTTCGTCGCTGCAAATACGCATTTCGTTCCCACATAGATGATCGGAACGTTGAAAAATACGATCAAAATATTACCCAGATCAGAGAATGCCCACAGGTTTCCAAGTTCCAGACCTGCAATATTGCAAAGGATACCAAACGCAGCTACAATTAAAGCTACAATGCGGACACCGTTGATAAATGTCTGAGATTTATTGATACGGTTTGCTGCAATCTCAGAAAAACTGATCATACCAAGCAGACAGGTATAAGCAAACAGGCAGAAGCATAACGTGATGACAAATGTGATCACTGCGTTTGCTGCTGTTCCCGGAGTCAGAACCGCGATCGATTCCAGGAATTTCGGAAGTTTGTCCATTTCCATCCAGGCATCTGCGTTTGCTCCGTCCCAGCAATGCGCCATAACCACAACAAAGCCAGACAATGTACAGATGATGATGGTATCCAGGAAAACACCGATGGACGCAAGCACACCCTGTTCACAAGGATGCTTCGCATCTGCTGCCGCTGCTGACATTGTGATCGTACCCTGACCTGCCTCATTAGACATCAATCCACGCTTCACGCCCTGCGCAAGAACAGTTCCGAAAAGTCCGCCGAACACAGCCTCCGGTGTGAATGCACCGCCAAATACCGCCTTAAAGAAGTATGGGATCTCTCCTAGATTTAAAACGATCAGGATCAGAACTGTAGCAATATACAGAACCGCCATGACAGGTACCATCCTGTCTGTCCACTTAGAAACCTTTTTGATTCCTCCAAATGCCACCACTGCAGTCAGTACAATGATCAGTGCTCCAACTATGTAATAAAATGCAGAATCTGTCGCGATCTTTGTTCCTGTCGCGATCTCTGCCATATTTCCGATAGAAGAAACAACATTGAATCCCTGAGCCGGAAGGCAGCAAAGTGCATACAGAATATACAGCAGTGATAAAAATACGCCTACCCAGACCTTATTTCCGAGAAGCTTTCTTCCATAGAATGGAAGTCCTCCTACAAACTCATCATCTTTTTCTTCTTTAAAGATCTGAGCCAGAACACCTTCCATATATGCAACCGCCATACCGAAGAATGCGGAGATCCACATCCAGAATAAAGCACCAGGGCCACCCACTGCGATCGCACCGGTCACACCAAGGATATTTCCAGGGCCGACACGCATCGCCGAGCTCAATAGGAATGCTGCCAAAGGAGAAATACCTGTTTTGACTGTTCTTTTTTCAGTCATAACCTTAATTCCCTTTTTAAAATAGGTTACCTGCATAAATCCTAATCGAAAACTGAAAAAGATGCCGGAACCCAGCAGTAAGATGATGGCAAATGAAAAGTTGCCAAGAAGCGGGATATTCGAATACCACTCGAAGTTCGTCGGAAAATCCCACAGGAAATCAGATAACGGCCCTATGAATGCAAAGATGCCGTTAATGGATTGAAAAATCGCCTGCACAACAAAACCCCCTCTTTCGTTTTTTATATTAATGCAATTGTTCCTTCTTATGATACACAAAAATCAATAAAAAGTAAATAAAATCCGAGGTTTTTTTGTTATAAATGTCATTTTTCTGGCATAATCCAAAACTTCATAGCTATATTTTTAAAAAAGTCCAACAACAACCTGTCCAGCTCCGTCAGTCATCTTCACGGCGACTAGTCTCAAATGAGAAATATTATTCTGCGATCTTATAAGGAAAAATCGTATAATATTTTTCTGACTCTGCACTCAAAGGAATCACTTTTGAGCAAACACCAAAAAATTCTTTTATATTAGATTCCGTTACAATATCCATCGTTCTGCCCTGAAGCTGTTTTTTACCATATCCAAGCATCAATGTTTTATCTGATATTTTTAGCGCATGATTGGGAAAATGTGTATTTATCAAGCAACTCGTCTTAAACTCCCTTGCCGCACGTTCGATCGTATCCACGATCATAAGCTGATTTTTCATATCCAGGTTTGATTCCGGCTCATCCAGTATCAATAGTTCCGGTTCAGAGATCAATGCTCTTGCCATCATCACCATCTGCAGTTCACCGCCGCTTAGAGCATTGCAGTGCTTATCTACAAGTTTTTCAACACGAAGTGTCTTTAACACCTGATATGCTTTTTCATAATCCTCTGCGGAAGGGATCGCAAAAAAATTCTGTTTTGCATTAAGTCCCATAATGACAGCATCTATTACAAATAGAATGTGCGAAAAGCCCACTCCTTTAGGGGTGGGATGGATAGCACT
>CAZSTD010000177.1:0-4228 GCA_964609645.1 uncultured Blautia sp. | reverse complement strand
AGTTGGAATACAAAGGACATCGTCTCTGGGAAGGTGCGGATATGGAAAATGAAGGGATGTAGAGTCAATACCGAGTGTAAAACACATAAATGTTAAAAATTTTTATTTATAAAAAAAAATAAAAAAATTTTCACAAAGTTATTGACAAAATGCACAAAGTATCATAAAATGTAGTTGTAAAAATTATTCAATATTCACATGTCCGGACAAGTGGGTTGAGATAATCATAAGCCGTCATCTCAGCGGTGCAAAAAAAATGTGACATAAAACTATGGGTGTACAAAAAGAAAGCGAGGGTATTTATATGAAATATCGTAAAATTTTAGCAGTTGCACTTGCAACAACTATGTTAGTACCGTCAGCAAGCGTTTTGGCAGCAGACACATCTGAATCTACGGATATTACTCTTTGGACTTATCCTGTAGGAAATTGGGGAGATGCTGCAACTGTAGATGAAATGATCAAAAACTTTAATGAAGTTCATCCGGAGATCAACGTAAGTGTAGAATATCTGGATTACACAAATGGTGATGACCAGATTAATACAGCGATCGAAGGTGGACAAGCACCAGATATTGTTCTGGAAGGACCAGAACGTTTAGTTGCAAACTGGGGCGCAAAAGGACTCATGGTTGATTTATCTGATCTCTGGACAGATGATGCGAAAGAAGCGATCTATGATTCTGTAGAAAATGCGTGCCAGAATAATGAAGGTGTATTTTATGAATATCCATTATGTATGACTGCGCATACTATGGCGATCAACAGAGATATATTCGAAAAAGCAGATGCACTTCAGTATCTGGATGAAGAAACTCATACATGGACAACAGAGAACTTTGTGAAAGCAGTTCAGGCAGTTTATGAGTCTGGTCAGGAAAATGTTGGCGCTGTATACTGCAGTGGTCAGGGTGGAGATCAGGGAACACGTGCTCTTGTAAATAATCTGTATGGCGGAACTTTTACAAATGAAGAACATACGGAATATACAGCAAACAGCGAAGAAAATGTTAAGGCATTAGAACTCCTGAAATCAATGGACGGAATTAATTTTGATGCATCTATTGCAGGCGGCGATGAAGTAAATCTTTTCTGCAATGGAACTCTGGCGATGGCATTTTGCTGGAACGTATCTCAGGAAAAAAATAATGTTGATAATCTGAGCTTTGATGTACTTCCTATGGCATTCCCGACAGAAAGTGGAGATCCACAGCTTTGCGGTGGTATTTGGGGATTCGGTGTATTTGACAACGGTGATGAAGCTAAGATTGAGGCTTCCAAGACATTCATTGATTTTATGGCAAATGATGAAACACAGGCTCCGGAGAGCGTAAAAGCGTCAAATTATTGGCCAGTACAAGATATGGGAAACATTTATGAAGGCGATGAACTGATGACAGAGTACTCTTCATTTATCCAGTATATGGGTGATTATTATCAGGTAGTTGGAGGATGGGCAGAAGCTCGTACTGCATGGTGGAATATGCTCCAGCAGATTGGTTCAGGCACTGATGTAAATACAGCAGTAGAAGAGTTCGCAACAACTGCAAATGCTGCAGCTGAACAGTAATATTGCAAAGCTTTATGTGCCCTTCCTGCATTGAGAGCAGGAGGGGCATTCTTTTATGAAAAGGAGGAATTTCTGGTGTCGGGTAAGAATCAAACATCAAGAGCACTCGTGCGCAGAGAAACAGTTGCAGGCTATGCTTTTATGATTCCAAGCCTTATTTTCTTTATAGGATTTGTAATCTATCCGATGATTCAGTGCGTGATCACAAGCTTTTTTGATTCAACTATGAATCGAGAAGATGTCTTTATTGGTCTGGCGAATTATAAAGAACTGTTTCAAGATAAGATTTTTTTGGGAGCGTTGGTCAATACGATCATTATCGTAGTAGTTTCTGTACCTGTGGTATGTATTTTTTCTTTATGGGTAAGCTCCGTTATTTATGATCTGAAAGAACCATTCTGTTCAATCTTTCGTTGTATTTTTTATCTTCCGGTAGTTACAGGATCTGTAGCGGTTACGGTTGTATGGAAATGGATGTTTAATAACTATTATGGTATTTTTAATTATGTAGGAAAATCAACAGGTCTTTTGAAACAAAATATTAATTGGTTAGGTGATGAAAAATATGCATTGGGATGTATTATTTTGATCCTCCTTACCACTTCGGTTGGACAGCCGATCGTATTATATGTTTCTGCATTGAATAATGTAGATCAGAGCCTTGTAGAGGCAGCAGAGGTAGATGGTGCTACGAAATTTCAGTGTTTCTGGAAGATCAAATGGCCGCAGATCATGCCGACAACTCTTTATATCCTGGTTATTACAACGATCAATAGTTTCCAGTGTTTTGCACTGATCCAGCTGTTGACCAGCGGTGGTCCAAATCACAGCACAGATACCATTATGTATTATATTTATTACAATGCGTTTAAACTGTATCGATATGGATATGGAAATGCGATGGGTGTAATCCTTGCTATTGCGATCGCAATCCTGTCGGGAATTCAGTTTAAAATGGCAAAGACAGACTGAGAGGGAGGAAAAGCATATGCGAAAAAATAGTGCACCACGAACAAAAGCATATAAAATATTTTCGGTTGTTGTGATCACTCTGCTTGCGATTGGATTTGCCTTTCCTTTGTATTGGATCATTACAGGGTCTTTTAAGACAAGTGCAGCGATTAACGCAACGACACCAGAATGGTGGCCAAGTGAGTGGGTTTTGGATAATTATCAGAAGCTTTTTAGTAGACAGGTAGCTCCTTTGTGGGAACTTAATATTCCATTTACGGAAGTATCTTTTGCAGGTCCTGAAGTTCCGGCAGCTATACGTTGGTTGCTGAATACTGTTTTCATGGCGGTAGTAGCGATGATTCTTACTTGCTTTACTGCAGCAATGGCGGGATATGCGCTTGCAAAGAAAAGATTTATTGGACGTACGGTCGTATTTTCTCTGATCGTTTGTGCAATGGCACTTCCAAAACAGGTTATTTTAATTCCGCTTCTTCGTGAGATGTCTGCCTTGAAATTATATAATACGATCTGGGCGGTAATCCTTCCAGTGGTAGGATGGCCGTTTGGTGTATTTTTGATCAAGCAGTTTGCAGAAGGAATCCCAGGAGAGATGATGGAAGCTGCGAAAATTGATGGTGCGAGTGAATGGAAGACTTTTTCTCAGATCGCACTTCCGATGATCAAGCCAGGAATTGGAGCACTTGCAATTTTTACATTTATTAATTCATGGAATGATTATTTTATGCAGCTGATCATGTTAAGTAGTACGGATAATCTTACGATTTCTCTTGGTATTGCGAAACTTCAGGCGGAAAATGCAACGGACTTTGGTCTGATTATGGCAGGTGCGTCTTTGGCAGCGGTTCCGATTATTATCGTATTTTTGATCTTCCAGAAGTATTTTACAAAAGGAATTACAATGGGAGCTGTAAAAGGTTGATATGAAGACAAAGAACAAGGCTGTCAGATGAGGGGAATGCAAATGATGAAAAAACATATTATCTGTTTTGGCGATTCTAATACACATGGTTATTGTGCCCAGACAGATGGACGATTTGACGAAACTGAAAGATGGACCTGCCTCTTACAGAAACTTTTAGGGGAAGAATATTTGATCCTTGAGGAAGGATTATCTGGACGGACTACAAGTTTTGAAGATCCAGTTTTTGAAGGATTGTCTGGTCTGAATTATCTGTATCCTTGCCTTATGAGCCATGAACCGGTCGATCTTCTAGTCATCATGCTCGGAACAAACGATACAAAGGAGCGCTTCGGTGCTGGAGCCCCAAGCATAGGATTGGGACTGATACGACTCATTAAAAAAGCAATTGCCTCGACGGATTGTTGGAGAAATAAAGAACCTAATATTTTGATAGTGACACCGCAAAATATTTCAAAGAAATATGAGAACTCAAATGTTGCAGGTACTATGGGTAAAGGATGCGCAGAGAAGTCATGGGGGCTTGCGAAAGAATATGAAAGGATTGCAGAGCAATTTAATTGTTCTTATCTGGATGCGAATCAAGTTGTAAAAGCAGAACCGAATGAAATTGATCATATGCATCTAACGGCGGAAGGTCATAGACAGTTAGCGGAAGCTTTAGACAAAAAAATAAGAGAAATATTTGCGAAAAAAAATTATTAAAAAAGATAAAAAATACCGGATTCAAATAAAAATAATTTGAATCTGGTATTTTTGTTTTG
>CAZSTD010000176.1:0-4290 GCA_964609645.1 uncultured Blautia sp. | reverse complement strand
GGTGGCGGTTCAGAGCAATTATACGCAGAAACAACTGGAGCAGGCTCTTGAGGATAATAAAGTAGTGGATGCTGCGATCCAGCAGAATAGGGAAGTGCCGACAGGAGCAGTCATCGTAGATGTTCAGGATGAGGGACAGAAGAAAGTCTATGTGACGGACGTAAACGAGGCGATCAAACTGCTGAATAAGTACGAGATCGATGTGACAACGCACGACGTACCGACAGAGAATGTTTTTCTGACAACACTTCTTCCGGTCCTTCTCACCGGTGCATTGGTGATCTTTTTGATCATGATGATGAACCGTCAGATGTCCGGAGGTGGCGGCGGCAGCAATGCTAAGATGATGAATTTTGGAAAAAGCCGTGCGAAGATGTCCACCCCAAATGACAAGAAAGTAACTTTTGAGAATGTAGCAGGTTTGCAGGAGGAGAAAGAAGCCTTGGTGGAAGTGGTGGATTTCTTAAAAACACCGCAGAAATATACAAAGGTAGGAGCAAGGATCCCGAAAGGCGTATTGCTCGTAGGCCCTCCAGGAACCGGTAAGACACTTCTTGCCAAGGCAGTAGCCGGAGAAGCGGGAGTTCCGTTCTTTTCTATCTCAGGATCTGATTTCGTGGAAATGTTTGTCGGCGTAGGTGCATCCCGTGTGAGGGATCTCTTTGAGGAAGGCAAACGCCATGCGCCTTGTATCATTTTTATTGATGAGATCGATGCGGTTGCAAGACAGCGTGGTACTGGCATGGGCGGCGGGCACGATGAGAGAGAGCAGACTTTGAACCAGCTCCTTGTGGAGATGGATGGTTTCGGAGTCAATGAGGGGATCATTGTAATGGCGGCGACAAACCGTGTGGATATCTTAGACCCGGCGATCTTGCGTCCGGGACGTTTTGACCGTAAGGTTTCTGTAGGACGTCCGGATGTCAAGGGCAGAGAGGAGATCCTCCATGTCCACGCAAAAGACAAGCCGCTCGGTGAGGATGTAGATCTCAAGCAGATCGCAAAAACAACAGCTGGATTTACAGGTGCAGATTTGGAAAATCTTCTGAATGAAGCAGCGATCGAGGCTGCCAGACAGGAGAGAGGATTTATCATGCAGTCCGATATCAAAGGTGCATTTATCAAAGTTGGTATCGGCGCGGAGAAAAAGAGCAAGGTGATCTCTGAGAAAGAAAAACGGATCACTGCATATCATGAAGCTGGACATGCGATCCTTTTCCATGTGCTTCCGGATATGGATCCGGTCTATACGATCTCTATCATTCCGACAGGAATGGGAGCAGCAGGTTACACGATGCCACTGCCGGGCAATGATGAGATGTTCAACACCAAAGGCAAAATGCTGCAGGATATCATAACCCTTTTGGGAGGTCGTGTTGCGGAAGAGATCATTTTTGGAGACATCACGACGGGAGCATCCAATGATATCAAGCGTGCGACTGCAACAGCAAAGAGCATGGTGATGAAATATGGAATGTCAGAGCGTTTGGGATTGATCGCATACGGCGATGACGACGATGAAGTATTTATCGGAAGGGATCTGGCTCACACCAGAAGCTACAGCGAGGATGTGGCAAAGGCGATCGATGAGGAGATCAGACGGATCATCGGAGAATGCCATGAGCATGCGAAGAAGATCATTTTGGAACATGAAGATGTTCTGCACAGCTGTGCGCAGCTTCTTCTCGAGAAGGAAAAAGTGCACCGGGAAGAATTTGAAGCACTTTTTACAACAAAAAGTCAGACGTACGAAAAAACCAATATATAAAATAACCAAAAAAGTGTGCCAAATTTTGTGAAGTTTGTGCACACTTTTTTCTTACTACATGCTATTATATATATCGTAAAAACCCCCCAATACATTATATAGTTTTTGCTACACCCCATAAGAAGAAATACCTTCTCCAAAAAAGACAGCCTATCCCGCTGTCTTTTTTACTTTATACGGGAAAATTAAATGAAAAACTATGTATCATAAAAAATTGTGCATAGTCACGGAATTACAATCATATTTACGGTACTCCGGTCATTGTAAAAAAATATATTTTGCGATAAAATAGAAAATAGTTAAACTTAAACGCATCAGTCCACAGAAGTGGTGAGCGGAAAGAAATAAGCAGAGAGGATCAGACGGAAATGGAACATGAAGAAGTAGACATCAAGAAAAAAATGCAATATATCCTGAATATGCGTCCAGTATTTAATAAAGAGGCACTGTTCAGCGATGGAACAGAATATTACAGAAGTCCGGCGGAGCCCAAGGCAGGTGACACGGTCACGATCAAATTCCGTACACAGAGAAACAATGTGGATTCGGTATATCTCGTGAGCGATGGTATGCGCAAAGAGATGAAATGGGTGGAATCCGAAAATGGATTTGATTATTATGCAGCACAGGTAACGATCGGCGAGGCGATATTCCGATACTATTTTGAAATCAAATATGGATGGATGACTTGCTATTACAATAACCTTGGAGTCTGTATGCGTCATGAGAGCAGAATGGATTTCGAAATCTATCCGGGATTTGATACACCAAAGTGGGCAAAAGGCGCAGTCATGTATCAGATTTATGTGGATCGTTTTCTTAATGGAGACCCAACAAACGATGTGGTGACAGGCGAGTATTATTACATTGGCGATAAGAGTGTGCAGGTGGATCAGTGGAACAAGGTTCCGGCATCTATGGGTGTCCGTGAATTTTACGGCGGTGACTTGCAGGGGATCATGAATAAATTGGATTACCTCCAGGACCTCGGCGTAGAGGTCATTTACTTAAACCCGATCTTTGTTTCACCGAGTAACCATAAGTATGACTGTCAGGATTACGATTATGTAGATCCGCACTATGGAAGGATCGTGGAAGACTGTGACGAGGGAATCCTCTACGAGGGAAATACAGAGAATGCGCATGCATGGAAATATATCAAGCGTGTGACAGATAAAAAGAACCTTGAAGCTAGCAATGAGCTGTTTGCGAAACTGACAGCGGAGATCCACAGACGAGGAATGAAGATTATCCTTGACGGTGTATTTAACCATTGTGGATCTTTCAATAAGTGGATGGACAGAGAACGTATTTATGAAAATCAGGAAGGATATCCGAAGGGAGCTTATGTTTCTGCGGACAGTCCTTACCGAAATTTCTTTTCTTTCAATGATCAGAGCAAGTGGCCTTACAATCCAAGCTACGATGGATGGTGGACTCATGATACCTTGCCGAAATTAAATTACGAAGGCTCTAAGGAACTTTACGATTATATTTTGCGTGTTGGCCAGAAATGGGTATCTGCGCCGTATAACGTAGATGGATGGAGACTGGATGTTGCGGCTGACCTTGGACATAGCAACGAATTTAACCATCAGTTCTGGAAAGATTTCCGCAAGGCAGTTAAGCAGGCAAATCCGAATGCGATCATTCTCGCAGAGCATTATGGCAATCCGGAAGGATGGCTCATGGGAGATGAGTGGGATACTGTTATGAACTACGATGCCTTCATGGAGCCATTGACGTGGTTTTTGACAGGTATGGAGAAGCACAGCGATGAATACCGTGAAGACCTGCTGGGAAACAGTGAAGCATTTATCGGAGCGATGAAAAATCATATGCGTGCGCTCCATATGTCAGCACTCCAGACATCTATGAATGAATTGTCCAACCATGACCATTCCCGTTTCCTTACGAGAACGAACCATAAGGTAGGAAGAATCGCCTCCGTAGGTGCTGAAGCAGCTTCCGAAGGGGTAAATCCGGCAGTGATGCGTGAGGCGGTAGCGGTTCAGATGACATGGCCGGGAGCTCCGACTGTATATTATGGAGATGAGGCTGGGCTTTGTGGATTTACAGACCCAGATAACAGACGTACGTATCCGTGGGGCAGAGAAGATTACCAGATGATTGACTTCCACAGGGTGATGATCCGTATCCATAAAAGCTATGAGATTTTAAAGACAGGTTCTCTTGGATTCCTTTGGAATGACTATCAGGGACTGTGCTATGCGAGATTTTCCAGAAAAGAGCAGATGCTTGTGATCATCAATAATCAAGAAGAAGCGCGTGAAGTGGAGATCGAGCTTGCGCAGGCAGGAATCAGCCGCCTGGAAGATGCGAAGTTTGAGAGGATCCTTGTGTCCGATAAAGACAACTTTACAGAAGAACGTGCAGAGTATACAGCGAAGGCTGGAATCCTCCAGGTGAAGATGCCAGCGTTTGGAGTGATGCTGCTGTATCACAAAAATTAAAGAATTTATAAAACTTTCGAGGGAACGATATTTTTCGTTCCCTTTTTA
>CAZSTD010000175.1:0-4317 GCA_964609645.1 uncultured Blautia sp. | reverse complement strand
GGTACAGAAGAACTGGCACACCTGGAGATGGTTTCGACGATCGTTCATCAGCTCACTCGTGACCTTTCTATGGAGGAGATTGAGAAATCTGGTTTTGGACCATACTATATCGATCACACAGTAGGGGTATGGCCTCAGGCAGCAGGCGGTATCCCATTTAATGCCTGCGAATTCCAGAGCAAAGGAGATCCGATCACCGATCTATTTGAAGACCTCGCAGCAGAACAAAAAGCGCGTTCCACTTATGACAATATCCTTCGAGTGGTGCGCGACATTCCTGAGATTGCAGATCCTATCAAATTCCTGCGTGCAAGAGAGATCGTGCATTTCCAGAGATTTGGGGAAGCCCTGCGTTCCGTCCAGGAAGAATTGGATGCTAAAAACTTCTTTGCATTCAATCCAAGTTTTGATAAACCTTGCATGGCATTTTGTAATGAAAGTACCCAAGATACGTGCGGATGCACCTCAAAATGCTGACCTGTGAAATAAAAATAACCGGTTTGTGAGTAAGATCACAGCCGGTTGTTTTTTTCGTCAGATGAGTCTGGACAGGCCAGATTGTCGTGTGCAAAAGTATTCATGATCCCAGAGATCGTCGTGTGAAGATAAGGGCGGTATTCCGTCATAGATACAGGCTGCTGGTAAAGGATGCAGCTGTAACAGGTAGAACCGACCAGCTCGATGATCGTGAACAAAAGCAGCTCAGGATTTTTATAGTGGAGTCCATTCTGTGCGAGCAGATCCAGATAAGACTGATAAAAATTATATTCATCATCCGGCATTTTTTCCTCAAAAGCACCCTTAAATACGCCCCAGGTCAGATTCTTGGAGATAAACAAAAGGAGCGTGTGGTTTTGATCAAATTTGTCGATGATATGATCGACGATAAAGTGTACCTGCTCCTCAAAATCTGTGATATTTGCAGCCTGCAAAGCTTCGTGAGCCTGATAAAAAAGTTCTCCGGTTTTGTGTGAGATCAATTTGTTGCGGATATCATACTTATCTTTGAAATAAAGATAAAAAGTACCCTTGGCGACACCTGCCTGGTTTACGATGTCTGAGATCGTAGTCTTGGCAAGGCCCTTTGTGGTAAAAAGCTCAAATGCGGTGTTGAACAGCGCATCTTTTTTTCTTTTTTTGTTTAGTTCCAGTTTCCCCATGAAAATTCCCCCATCGTTATACTCATACATTTATTTTAAACGGAAATGACTAAAAGTCAACCGGATTCTTTCGGAATCCCGGGCATGATTGTTGGTTCCCGAAAGTAAAAATAAAAGGTGAAAAATTTTTTTAGTAAAAGTGGAAAAATAAATATTGACTAATGGTCAGTTTTGGTATATAACATTATATGATAAAAATGACCGATAGTCAAGTTTTGAATATAAATGGGATATCGAGGTGAGATCTGACTCTTATATCTGTTTGTGAGTCGGAGCTGAAGCCTTAATAAGATAAAAGAAAGGAAAAGGGGATAAAATGATCAAAGTAGGCAAATGGATTGCGAAGCATAGGATATTGATCATCCTGATAGGGGTCATCTTGCTGATCCCGTCATGTCTGGGAATGGCCGCAACCCGAATCAATTACGATGTACTCAGTTATCTGCCAAACAGCCTGGAAACGGTAGAGGGACAGGACATTATGGTAGATCAGTTTGGAATGGGAGCGTTTTCCATGATCATCGTGGAAAATATGGAGCTAAAAGATGTATCTGCACTGAAAGAGAAGGTAGAAGCGGTAGACCATGTAAAAAAGGTTTTATGGTATGACAGTGTCTTAGATCTCTCTGTTCCTGTTGAAATGCTTCCGCAGGAATTAAGAGAAGCGTTTTTTAACGGAGATGCGACGATGATGATCGCACTTTTTGATAACACGACCTCCTCGGATACTTCTATGGATGCTGTGACAGAGATCCGTAAGATCACCACAAAAGATTGCTTTGTCAGCGGGATGACCGGGATCGTCACAGATATCAAAGAGCTTGCTTTGAGGGAAATGCCGATATATGTTGTGATCGCGGCGTGTCTTTCACTGCTGGTGCTTTTGCTGGCAATGGATTCTCTTGTAGTTCCGGTGCTGTTTCTTTCCTGCATCGGCATTGCTGTTTTATATAATTTGGGAAGCAACATCCTGTTGGGAGAAATTTCCTATATCACCAAGGCATTGACGGCTGTGCTCCAGCTTGGTGTTACGATGGACTATTCCATCTTTCTTTTGAACAGTTATGAAGAAAATAAAAAGAGATTTGAGGGTGACCGTGAGAGAGCTATGGCTCATGCGATCAATGCGACTTTTAAATCGGTGATCGGAAGCTCTATCACGACAGTTGCCGGATTTGTTGCACTGTGCTTTATGACATTTTCACTTGGACGCGATATGGGTATCGTTATGGCCAAAGGTGTGATCATCGGTGTGCTTTGTTGTGTAACTTTACTTCCGGCATTAGTTCTTACTTTTGACAAAGCGATCGAGAAGACAACGCATAAACCTTTGATCCCAAGTTTAGATAAGGTGTCTGAATTTATTACGAAGCATTATAAGGTGTGGCTGATCATCTTTTTGGTCATGCTGTTTCCTGCGATCTATGGAAACAATCATCTGCAAAATTATTACAACATTGACAAATCTCTGCCGGAAACTCTGGACAGTAACGTGGCAAATGCGAAATTGCAGGATACGTTCGATATGAATAACGTACATATGGTTTTATTGAAGAAAGGACTGACTTCAAAAGAAAAGACGGAAATGCTGGCACAGATCAAAGAAGTAGACGGTGTGAAGTGGGCACTGGGTATGGACTCTTTCGTGGGTGCAGCTTTCCCGGATACGATGATCCCGAATGATATCAAAAAGATGCTCGAGAGTGATGAGTATGAGATGGAGTTTATCTGCTCGAAATATAAAACAGCGACGGACGAAGTCAATCAACAGATCGATGCGATCCAGAAGATCGTCAAAGATTTCAGCCCGGAATCGATGGTGATCGGGGAAGCACCGCTGACCAAGGACCTTCAGGATGTGACCGATGTGGACTTAAAAACAGTAAATACAGTCTCGATCGCAGCGATCTTTGTGATCATACTCTTTGTATTTAAGTCTATCTCCCTGCCGTTTATTCTGGTGGCAGTGATTGAATTTGCGATCTTTGTCAATATGTCTGTTCCATTTTATCAGGGAAAAGAAGTGGTGTTCGTGGCAAGTATTGTTATTGGCTGTATACAGTTAGGTGCAACTGTGGACTATGCGATCTTGATGACAAGCCGATATCAGAAAGAACGCGCTCTTGGAAGATCGAAGAAAGAAGCAGTGAGCATTGCGCATAAGACATCGATCAAGTCGATCATCGTTAGTGGATGTAGCTTTTTTGCAGCGACCTTTGGTGTAGGTGTTTACACGCAGGTGGATATGATCGGAAGCATCACAAATCTGCTTTCAAGAGGTGCGGTGATCAGTACGATCGTAGTTCTCTTAGTGTTGCCGGCGATGTTTATGGTATTTGACCCGCTTATCTGTCGTACCTCCCTGGGATTTACGAAGAAGAAATCCTAAATGAACAGAAATGAGAAGGCGAAGAAGATAGACAAAAGAGACTGATACAAAGATATGGATAAAAATATAAGAAAAGGAGCAAGTGATCATGAATAGAAATAGAAAGAAAGCAGCTGCCGCATCTCTTGCGGCAGGTATGGCAGTCGTTTTGGGAGCAGGCAGAGTGATGGGAGCCGTTCAGACAGGAGCAAGCAGTGTCTCAAAGGAAGAAACGGTTTATGTAAATACCACAGCGGACGGAGAAGTGACTGATGTGACGGTGTCTGACTGGCTGAAAAATTCAGGAGATGTTTCCTCAGATGTAGAGGATAGCTCCGATCTGACAGATATTAAAAATGTAAAAGGTGATGAAACATTTACCCAGGATGGCAACACATTGACCTGGAACACAGATGGACAAGACATTTACTATCAGGGAAAAACACAAAAAGACCTTCCGGTATCTGTGGGGATGAAATATTATCTGGATGGAAAGGAGATCAAGCCGGAAGAACTGGCTGGTAAAAGTGGTCATTTAAAAATAGAAGTTTCCTATGAAAATACTTCCAAGATCACAAAAAGGATCAATGGGAAAAAGACAGAGATTTATTCCCCGTTTGTCATGGTGACGGGAATGATCCTTTCCACAGACCATTTTTCAAATGTCACAGTGGACAATGGAAAAGTGATCTCTGATGGAAGCAGAAATGTGGTGATCGGAGTTGGAATGCCGGGAATGCAGGAGAGTCTGGATCTGTCCTCTGACCTTGCAAAGAAGATAGAGATCCC
>CAZSTD010000174.1:0-4358 GCA_964609645.1 uncultured Blautia sp. | reverse complement strand
GTATCTGCAAGGAGCATGGTCTGTCCGTCATCGTCCCCGGTCAGGACAAGGGCAAGAGCTACATCGAACATCAGACCACCCGGAATGGCACCAGCTACAAGGCGAAGCTGAAAGTCAGAATTGATAGGCTTCTGCCCGGCTGCAAAGATTTTGAAGAACTGCTGTCCCGGCTCCAACGGGAAGGCTATGAGATCAAGCGTGGCAAATACATTTCTGTAAAAGCACCGGGTCAGGAGCGATTTACCCGGCTGAAAACGCTGGGGATGGACTATACCGAAGAAGCCCTCACTGCCCGGATCGCCGGTCATCCCCGTCCGTCCCGCCAGCCGAAGAAGCGTAACGGCAAGCTCAGTCTGCTGATCGACATTCAGAACAATATCAAGGCACAGCAAAGTGCCGGCTATAAACGCTGGGCAACCATCGAAAATCTGAAACGGTTTGCGGAGACCTCCAACTTCCTGACGGAACACGGGATCACCAGTTACGGAGACTTGGCTGAAAAGTGCGAGATGGCCGCTGCTGTTTCGGAGAGAATCAGGGCTGACATCCGGGAAGTCAACACAAAAATGGACGAGCTTACTTTGAAAATGAAGTATGCCACCACCTATCGCCAGCTTCGGCCAGTCTATGAGCGATACAAAGCCTCCCGTGATAAGGAAAAGTTTTTGCGTGGAAATGAGAGCGATATTATCCTTTTTGAAGCCGCTGCAAAAGAACTGAAACGCCTGGGTGCTGTCCCACTGCCGACCACAGAACGGATGAAGGCCGAAATGGACGCACTCGCCGCCCGGAAAGCGGCATTGAAAGCAGAACAGCAAAAGGCACAACGAGAACAACGGCAATATACTACTATCTGCAAAAATGTGGATGAATTTCTGTCCGCACCTGCACCGGAGCAACAACGCCAGCGAAAACAGGAATTGGAATAAGTCTGTTTGCAGATTGTTTGCGACTGTTTTTCGCAGCAGGCTTGGCGCAGCTCCCGGTGTCCTGTATAATGAAAGCATGGAAGGAGGCGTGACCCATGGCAAAAAGCGAAGCGATCAAGGCATTTTTCATAAAAAGCGTGCTGCCCATTATCACAGCACTGCTCCTGTATTGTATATTCAAATCCGCCTGTATGAAGGACGGTGAGCTGGATTACCTCTGGCTCTGGATTCTCTGCGGATTGCCCTTCGGCATCCACCGGATGTGCCTGTGGATCGTGCCGGGCACCGGCTCTCTGGGGACGAGCATTGCCCTGTTTGCACTGAACTTTATCATTGGTGGCGTCATCGGTGGCTTCGTCCTGGTCTGGCGGCTGATCGTGGCCGTGTGGTATGTTCCGCTGACGGTATGGCGGCTGATTGTCTGGTAAAAACAAAAAAGAACGGGAGCGCAACCCTCGGTCAAACCGAAGGCTGCACTCCCGTTTTTGTGTTTGCAAAAAGTATTTGAAATTAGACATTTAGACAGCGCTGGGAAATCACAAGGAAATAAACAACAATAATACAACTGATTACGGATACCCTAAGCTTATTAAACGCAATCGCAATTATGCGTTATGCATAGCTCCAGGTATTGCGTCAGTGGCATTTCTTTCTGCAAGTTGGTTAAAAACGTCAACAAATTGCTCGATGAATGCCGATACTACATCTTGGTGTTCGCTACACCAAAAATCAAATAAGATTGTTGAATCGCCGAGGGTACTTTCTGCATAAGAATACCATTGCTTAAAGTTATTGGTGTTATATGCATTCACTTCAAGCGGCCAATTGTTAAAGCATACATCATAGGTAAAACCCGGAACCCGAGAAAATGCTTCTTGAAACCGTAAAAAAGCTTCATGGCCTTTTAAAAGCTCAAAAATCCCTTTTTCAATCACAAGCGGCAGAAAAACAATGTTCCCTGCATTCTGTATTGTCCGGGCCTTAGCAGCGTACCCCTGCATTTGTGGCACATCGCCATCAAGAACAATCATATTGTTTTTGAACTCAGGAATCCCTTTTTCAACAAGTTGCACATAATTAGGCCACCCCAAATTTATATCAACAAAGTTCATATACAAATCCAAATTGACATGTAAGTTGGATGATAGAATATACTGCAAAAAGGAAACTGCACGAGCATCTTCACAGTAAATATTTACTTTGCTACTACCAATCGGAACCGACAAATTAATGTCGTTCAAAACTTGATTTAGCTCCGCACTTGTTGACACATTTTTGGGCATAATTGTTCGCTTTCCTTCCCCATCATATTGCGGTTCCAAGTAAACTATAGAACTATCATATGCAAAAGGTGGAAGGTCTATGCCTCGATCTTGCCGTTCTTTGCGTTGATATTTATTCACACACTTTAGAATAATAGGGGAGTGTGTTGTAAAAACAATCTGAATCTTATAATCGTCCGCAGCTTGCCATAAGTACTCCACCAGTTTTTCCTGAGAAAAACCGTACAACGTGGCATCAAGTTCGTCAATAAGAAGAATTCCCCCTTTATAATTACGACCATACTGTTCTTTTAGCCTTTTGAAAGAAAGAACGGCTAAGATAATTCTTGTAATATTACCTTCGCCTGCAGAATTTGTAAAAATATCATGTGTATCATCACTTACACCAGCAAAGGTCTTTGCCGCAGTCGCTTTTTCGATACCAATAGAGGGACTACCGCTTATGCTCTGAATGCAAAGTATTGTTCTATAGTTTGTAATACAATAATCCAATTCTTCGGGTGTAAGAGTTATTGGCATCGCTTGGGTTTTCCCTGTTTCTCCGATAGGGAAAATCCGGCTCAAGCTCAAAAAGTAAACTGGTAATTGTACATAGCCTGCTCCCTTAGCACGACTTTCTGCGTTCCAAAACCTCAATGAAGGCTCATGACCAGTTTGCCTACGAGCTATGCTTTCGACAGAATAATAGTTCTGCTCATGTATCCCATTATGTAGATTGAGTTTCCATTTGTGCTCTCCAATAATATCGTGGGCTGGGGATATTTTGAATTTATCTTTGAATTGAGAGCGGAAATTATAGCCATCAATCGTTTTACATCCATACATTGGATGATCCTTTGCGGAAATCGTAAAGGGTTGACCAATCATTCCCAATACGGTGGTCTTTTGTGTTGCGTTTCGTCCCGAGATAGCTGTTATGCGCTTCCCGAGAGCGAAAGAAGCATTTTCGAATGCACGGAATTTTTCTATTTCTACACTCTTAATTATCATAGTGCACCTCTATGTCCGAAGATTGATTCTAATGCCACTATCCTCCAACTGCTTTTGTGTGGGACAGCTATCGATATCTGAGAAAATCATAAGTTCAGAAGCTGTTCCCTTATTGGCCGCACTATAAGTTAAATCAAAGTGCCGCATTTCATAATCTGAATACATTTCAGCAATCTGACTTACATCATCGTATGTAATAATCCACGGTGAAGTAATTTCGTTAGAAATCACTTCACAAATCCGTCGGTGATCCTGCGGCGTAAAGAAGTTCTTGTATAGCTTCTGACCTTTATTGTAGTATGGAGGGTCAAAGTAGAAAAACAAGTTATCGCCAAGGCGAGGAGCGTAATTGCGCAAAAGGCTTATAATATCCTTATTGTATACGGATATCCGTTCGCGCTCTCTGGCAATCAATTCGATTTTAGCAATGAGTGCCTCTTTATCAAAACGAACATCTAACTTCCATTCGCCATCTTGCGCATATCCTCCGATGGGGCCTGCATTCAAAATTCCCGAACGGTTTGTCCGATTAAGAAACAATGTTGCAAAGGCAAGATTAAGCGAATAGGAGGTTGAGGTTGAATATATCTCTTTTTGTCTATACCATTCATCTATCGTAATGGGAGTGCTTTGAATCAAGTCTATAAGCGATGCTGGCTCCTGCTTTACTGCACGCCAAAAAGAGTAAATTGCTTTGTCGTAATCATTTATCACGATGCGGTCTACTGTATTATCAAGCAATAAGGAGAGTGCAACACCGGCACCACCAGCGAATGGCTCTACATATGTGCAATTGGGCATATTTAAATTTTGAATCACGAGACGGATAAAACCCGCCAACCGATTCTTTCCCCCGGGGTAGCGCAACGGTGATGGATTGGGCATATTGAACACCTCCTTTTTATACAATAAACCACTTTAAGTATAGCACTTTAGGGCGAAATATGCAACAAAAAAGTGGGAGTGCAACCCTCGGTCAAACCGAAGGCTGCACTCCCGTTTTGTGTTTATGGAAAGTATGCGAAATTGTCTATTTTTCTTTGTCTATGGGCAATCAGGCAGGTACATGGGAAATCATAAGGGCATGGTCAGAAACCAGCGTCACAGCGAATTATTTTATGATTTTCGCACCCTTATCGTCACAGTTTTTCGACCG
>CAZSTD010000173.1:0-4399 GCA_964609645.1 uncultured Blautia sp. | reverse complement strand
AAACACGATGGTCAACAATATCAACAGAAAGAATGCACAAAATACATTCCAGGAACTGCTGGAGCTTGGGGTGATCCCGATCGTAAATGAGAATGACTCGATCTCTACCTATGAGCTTCAGACTCTTGAGAAATTCGGAGATAACGATACCTTATCTGCCGTGGTAGCAGCTTTGGTACAGGCGGATCTTTTGATCCTTCTGTCAGATATTGACGGTCTCTTTACCGATGATCCGAACACAAACCCAGATGCTAAGTTTATTGACATTGTGGAGAACTTAAGCGAAGATCTTTTGAACATGGGAAAAGAAACCTCCACGAGTAAGGTGGGCACAGGCGGAATGGCTACGAAGCTGACAGCCGCGAAGATCGCATGTGCGGCAGGCGTAGATATGGTGATCGCCAACGGAGCGGATTTCCATGTGATCCATAAGATCACGGAGGGACGTAATTACGGAACACTGTTTGTCGGTCAGTCAAAAGAGGAAGTATACCTGATTGACATTATCGACAAATTGTTATAAGTGAAAATAAAAAATAAGAATGGAGGAAACGAATGGATATCGAAAAGATCGACCGCATCAATGCACTTGCGCATAAGGCGAAAAGTGTAGGACTGACAGAAGAAGAGAAGAAAGAAAGAGATCTGCTGCGCAAGGAATATCTGGCATCGATACGCATGAATCTTCGTGCACAGCTCGACAACATTGATGTGAAGGAACAAGATGGTACAATTGTCAATTTGGGGGAAAAATATGGAAACAAAAAAAGACATTAGAAAAAAAATCTTTGCAGCCAGAAAACAGCACACAGATGAACAGGTAAATTCCATGAGCTTAGAGATCACTAAGCGCGTTATGGATCTGCCGGTATATCAGGAAGCATCACAGCTTTTGGTATATGCAGATTACAACCATGAGGTTGTGACAAGGTATCTTATAGAGGAAGCATGGAAAGCAGGTAAGGAAGTAGCTGTACCGAAGGTAGTAGGTAAAGATATGGTCTTTTATAAGCTGACGGATTTTGCTCAGCTTGAGCCGGGATATTTTCAGATCCCAGAGCCTGCATCAGGAGAGATCGTAGATTGGAAAGATGCAGTTATGATCATGCCGGGAGTGGCTTTTGACAAAGAGAATCACAGAGTTGGTTATGGCGGTGGATTCTATGACCGTTATCTGGAGAAACATCTGGATCTGAAAAGGGTAGCGATCGCATTCTCTTTCCAGATGATGCCGGAAGTTCCAACAGAACCGACCGATATCTGCCCGCACTTTGTTGTGACAGAGACACAGACTTATGTGAAAGAAAGCTAAGCTCCGGTTTGAACGAGAACCGGAAAGGAGAGACAGGATGAACGAAATGCTTGAGAAACTTGGAAAAAATGCGAAAGAAGCGGAGAGTGCAGTCAGAAATCTTTCGACAAATAAGAAAAACGAAGTACTCCTTGCAGTTGCAGATAAACTGCTCTGTGATGCGCAGCTTCTGATCGAGGCCAACGCGCAGGACATGGAAGAAGGAAAACGCAATCATATGCCGGAGGGACTTTTGGACCGACTGCTGCTGACGAAGGAACGGATCGAAGGAATGGCCGAGGGACTGCGTCAGGTCGCAGGTCTGGAGGATCCGGTGGGCGAAGTGACTGGTATGAAGAAACGTCCGAACGGGCTTTTGATCGGTCAAAAAAGAGTTCCGCTGGGTGTGATCGGGATCATTTATGAAGCAAGACCAAATGTAACAGCAGATGCGTTTGCGCTTTGCTTTAAGACTGGCAATGTCGTGATCTTAAAAGGTGGAAGTGATGCGATCCATTCCAACGAAGCGATCGTGGCGTGTATCCGCCGTACACTGGAAGAAAACGGTGTGACACAGGATGCGATCCAGCTCATCTCGGATACTTCCAGAGAGACAGCAGCACAGTTTATGAAGATGAACCAGTATGTGGACGTGCTGATCCCTCGCGGTGGACGCGGACTGATCAAGGCAGTTGTTGAACAGAGTACGATCCCAGTGATCGAGACGGGAACCGGAAATTGCCATACTTACGTTGATGAGACTGCAGATCTGCAGATGGCAGCGGATATCATCCTGAATGCAAAAACACAGAGAGTCGGTGTGTGCAATGCATGCGAATCTGTTCTGGTTCATGAGAAGGTAAAAGACGATTTTCTTCCTGTTCTTGCGAAACGGCTTCAGGAGAAACATGTGGAGATCCGTGCGGACGAGACAGCATATGAGCTGATCCCAGGAGCGGTACATGCGACGCAGGAAGACTGGGGAAAAGAATATCTGGATTATATTCTTTCTATAAAAGTAGTTTCTTCCGTGGAGGAAGCGATCGCGCATATCAACCGTTACAACACCAAGCATTCAGAGGCGATCATCACAGAAAACTATGCACATGCGCAGAAGTTTCTGGATGAGGTAGATGCAGCGGCAGTCTATGTCAATGCATCGACCCGATTTACAGATGGATTTGAATTTGGGTTTGGAGCGGAGATCGGTATCAGTACGCAGAGACTTCACGCGAGGGGACCAATGGGCCTCCTGGCACTGACGACGACGAAGTATATCATTTACGGAAATGGACAGGTCCGACCATAAGATTTCGTGAAGATTTGATTTTTCGTAAAAGATGTGCTATACTTTCTTCGAAATTTAGGAGGACATAAAATAATGAGGAAAAAACAGCTTTTAGCTTTTTTGATGGCGGGAGCTATGTCTGTGAGCATGGCACCGACAGCCGCATTTGCAGCAGAGGACGCTGTGATAGAAGCGGCGGCAGAGGAGCTCGGCGGTGAGATCGACGGCGCACAAGACCCTGCGCAGGCAGAGACACCGACAGAGTCTATTGAAATAACTGAAGAACCGACTCAGGCTCCAGAAGAACCAACCCAGACACCGCAGGAGCCAGCTCCGGAATCTACGCCAGAACCAGCCCAGACACCGGAAACTCAGGAGGAAGCGTCTGCGGAGTTATCAGAGACAGAAGAAGAAATAGCAGAACCGGCAGAGGAAGCACTGACATTTACCATCATGGTGGGCGAGACTGCATACACAACTCTTGCGGAAGCGGTTGCTGCAGTAGCTGAGAGTGCAGATCCGAGTGCGGAAGCGACATATATCAAGGTTGCGGGCGAGATAGAAACAGATGCATCTGTGGAGATCCCGGCAGGCAAAAATATCATATTGGTCGCTGCGGAGGATGGAACGACCATTAAGCGTGCAGCAGGATTTACAGACAGCATTTTTAAAGTGACAGGCGGTACTTTGCAGATCGCAGGGGGCACACTCCAGGATGCAGAAGGGAATGCATTGGGAACTGCAAATCTGATCGTAGACGGAAGCGGTGAAGGTGTGAGTGGATCTATCGTGGATGTGCAGAGCGGTACATTTGGATTGTCCGATGGCGTTACACTTGCGAACAACGTAACTTCTGGAAACGGTGGAGCGCTCAAGATCGCTGAGGGTGCAAACGTATATCTTATGGGTGGTACGATCTCAGGAAACCAGGCAGCGATCGGCGGTGGTATCTACAGCGAAGGCATCTTAAACCTTCAGGGAACTGTAGAAGTCTCTGACAATTATGTGAAAGATGCTTTTGAAGTAAAGAGTAATGTTGTGCTTGCTGGAAACAGTGTGATCCAGGTGACAGGGGCTGTGACAGGATCTTCGGTTGGCGTACAGGTACAGGATGCGGCAGCAGGAAAGAAAGTAGTGACACTCGCAGAGGGTCTTGCGGATGTGGCACTTGCAGATGTCCTTGCGCAGATCACTTATGAAGGTGATGCGAGCTTAAAACTTGGCGAGGATGGTATTCTGGCCAGCGTACAGGAAGCAACTCCGACTCCAACTCCAGCAGAAGAACAGGTAAAAGTGACTGGAAAAAGTATCGAGTGGACTGGATATAACAGTGTAAAGATCAAGTTCCGTTCCAATGTGAAGGGTACATATTACATTGACTGGGTAAAACGTGGAAAGAAAGCACCTACGATCGACAGCACAAAGACAGGAGCTCCGATCGATGCAGACATTGATGTTACTGTAAAAGTGACGGATCTTCCAGAAGATGAGGTGGATATCTATGTATGCGTGATCAGCGATAAAGATAAGAACAATTACGGTTCTTTGATGTTCCAGCCGATCAGCGCAGAGCGTCCATCTGCACCTGTGACACAGACACCAACGCCGACACCTCACGAGGCGAACATTGCGAAGGTATCTGACAGTAAGATCCAGGGATTCGAAAATGCACTGGTATTTTATCCGAATACTTTCTATGAATTTAAGGTAGTCGGTGCAGGTACGCAGAACAATAATCCTGGCGAAGGTGATGTAAGATGGGTTCCGTTATATTGGAGCATGTCTTCGAATCCTAGTGCCAGTGATCAGCATAAAGTATG
>CAZSTD010000172.1:0-4619 GCA_964609645.1 uncultured Blautia sp. | reverse complement strand
AAAAAAGAGGAAATGTATCGAATTATTGTTGGAAGTTCGAATATGACATTGAGCGCTCTTACGACAAATCGTGAGTGGAATACAAAAATTGTTTCTACGGAACAGGGCGAGTACACGAAAAGTGTAGTTACGGAATTTAAAGAGCTTTGGGATGCGCCACAATCGTTGCCGTTTGAAGATTTTATAGATAATTATACAGAAATTTATGTTCAAAATAAGATCATTCGTAAGCAAAAAGAAATTGCTCGAAAATCAGAAATTCCATCTCTGGAAGTGTATCGTTTACAACCAAATTCTATGCAGATTGGGTTTATCAATAACCTGCGAAAAATATATGAAGCGGGAGAAGACAGGGCGCTGCTGATTTCAGCGACAGGCACAGGAAAAACTTATGCGTCTGCATTTGCAGCTCGGGAATTGGAGTTTAAGCGAGTGCTTTTTCTGGTACATCGTAACCAGATTGCAAAACAGGCATTGAAGTCTTATCGCAAAGTATTTGATGGAGCAGTTTCTATGGGAATGGTAACTGGAAAGCAGCAGGAATATAATGCAGACTTTGTATTTGCAACTGTACAGACTTTGAGTAAAGATGAGACTTTAAAACGATATAAAAAAGAGGAATGGGACTTAATTATTATAGATGAAGCTCATCACAGTTCCGCAGATAGTTACAAAAAAATCATGGAGTATTTTACTCCTAAATTGTGGCTGGGAATGACTGCAACACCGGACAAGCGAGATGATAATCTGGATGGGCGAAATATTTATGAGATTTTTAATCATCAGATTGCCTATGAGATTCGTCTGCAAAATGCAATGGAGGAAGACTTGCTGTGTCCATTTCACTATTTTGGAATTACAGATTTGGAGCTTGTGACTGATGCTGGAAAAACAGAGAAAGAAAAAATAGAAAACTTTAGACATTTGACATCCGATGAGCGTGTGTTAAATGTTATGGAGCAGGCGGAATTTTTTGGCTACAGTGGAGACCGTGTAAAAGGTTTGATTTTCTGCAGTCGAATTGATGAAGCAAAAGAGCTATCATATAAATTTAATGACAAGGGTTGGAGAACTCTCGTGCTCAGTGGCAGTGATTCGGAAAAAATGAGGGCTGAAGCAATCGAACGTCTTGCTGGAGATGAATCAGAAAATGCACTGGATTATATTATTTCTGTGGATATTTTTTCGGAAGGTGTGGATGTTCCAGAGATTAATCAGGTCATTATGTTGAGACCGACAGAATCACCGATTGTGTTTATTCAGCAGTTGGGACGTGGTCTGCGTAAAGCTGAGGACAAAGAGTATGTAGTTGTATTGGACTTCATTGGAAATTATAAAAATAATTTTATGATTCCGATTGCTCTTTCTGGCGATAAGAGCTACAACAAAGATAATATTCGGCGCTATGTAACTGAGGGCGGACGTGTAATTCCAGGCGCAAGTACACTCCATTTTGATGAAATTTCCAGAAAGAAAATTTTTCAAGCGATTGATAATGCGAATTTCAGTGATATTAAATTGATTCGAGAAAACTATACAAATTTGAAGAATAAATTGGGGCATATTCCAGCACTTGCTGATTTTGACAAATATGGAGAAATGGATGTGCTGCGAATTTTTGACAATGGTGGCCTAGGATCTTACTATAAATTTCTTGTAAAGTATGAAAAAGAATATACGGTTCGTTTGTCAGAAGCGGAAGAAAAAGTTATTGAATTTGTATCGAAAAAACTTGCGAGCGGAAAAAGAATCCATGAATTAGTTTTATTAAAACGTATGCTACAGTACCAGCATGGAGTTATGAATAGTTTAAGAGAGGATTTAAAAGCTAATTATCATTGTTCTATGGATGAAAATTGTCAGGAAAATATTATAAATATGATGACAAATGAATTTCCTACCAGTGCCGCAAAGAAGACATACTCACAGTGTATATTTTTGGAAAAAGAAGATGATGATTATAAGGTATCAAAAGCATTTGGCGATATGCTGAAAAATCCGAATTTTTATCAAATATTGGAGGAGCTTGTTGATTTTGGAATCAGTCGTTATCAAGACAATTTCAGTATGCGCTATCAAGATACAGATTTTGTATTGTACCAGAAATATACATACGAAGATGCTTGTCGCTTGCTGAATTGGGAAAGAAATGAAGTTCCATTAAATATTGGCGGATATAAATTTGATAAAAAAACAAGAACATTTCCGGTGTTTATCAATTATGATAAGCAAGAAAATATCAGCGATACGACGAAATATGAAGATCATTTTATTGGGCATAATCGTTTGATAGCGATCTCTAAAAGTGGACGAAGTATTGATTCTGAAGATGTGCAAAATTTCATAAATGCAAAAGAACGAAGAATAGATGTACAGCTTTTCGTAAGAAAGAATAAAGATGATAAAATATCAAAAGAATTTTACTATCTTGGAAGAATGACTGCTACTGGCAAAGTGAAGCAATTTGTCATGCCAAATACAGATAAGACAGCGGTGGAAATTGAGTGGGCTTTGGATACACCAGTAAGAGAAGATATTTATGAGTACATCGTAAATGGATGAAATAAAAACTAGGAGAATGGATGAAATGAAAATAGTTAAAGTCGTGGCAGCGATTATTATCGAAAATGAAAAAGTATTTGCAACACAGCGTGGATATGGAGAATTCAAAGATGGGTGGGAATTTCCTGGAGGAAAGATTGAGCCGGGTGAAACCGCACAGGATGCGATTGTGAGAGAAATCAAAGAGGAATTGGATACAGTAGTGGAGGTTGTAGAATTATTGGATACAGTCGAATATGATTATCCTCAATTTCACTTATCTATGGACTGTTTTATCTGCAAAATAAAATCAGGAAATTTGGTATTAAAGGAACACGAAGCAGCCAAATGGCTGACAAAAGAAACTCTGGAAAGTGTAGAGTGGCTGCCGGCAGATTTAGGACTGATTGGAAAGATTAAGAAGTATTTGTCCGACACAATAGATGTTTAAAAAGCTATATAAACAATTCCCTTCTACAACATTCTTTTGTTGGAAAACATCCTTTGTTGCTGTATAATATTCATAAATGGCATCGCAATTTTGCTGTATAAAAATATATAATCGGAGGACGATCAATGAAAAGAGTTGCTATTATTACATCCAGCGATACAGGATATCGTGGAGAGAGAGAAGATTTAAGCGGACCAGCGATCCGTGAGATCGCAGAGGCAAATGGCTATGAGGTAGTATGTATGGACATCCTTCCGGATGACAGAAAGATGTTATCTGAGAGAATGGCCCAGATCGCAGACAATGGGGAAGCAGAACTGATCCTGACAACTGGCGGAACAGGCTTTTCTCCGAGGGATATCATGCCGGAGGCAACAGAAGACATTATTGAACGCAGAGTTCCGGGAATCCCGGAGGCAATGCGAGCTTACAGCATGACGATCACCAAACGTGCAATGCTCAGCCGCGCAACTGCTGGTATCCGCAAAAAAACTTTGATCATCAATATGCCGGGAAGCCCGAAAGCAGTAAAAGAGAGCTTGGAATACATCATTGATTCTCTTGGACATGGAATTGAGATCATGACTGGAGAAGCAGGAAATTGCGCAAGATAAAGTGAAAGGCAGAAGGGAAAAAATTATGGGAAAAGTGATCGCGGTATGCACAAGTGAGGCCAAAGGCGTACAGAAAAAAGCAGTTCCACAGGTTGAGGTAATAGAAGATTGGGGCATCAAGGGGGATGCACACGCAGGAAAATGGCATCGCCAGGTGAGCTTACTTTCTTTTGATAAGATCGAGGCTTTTCGTGCAAGAGGAGCTGAGGTGACAGATGGTGCTTTTGGAGAGAATCTGGTCGTGGAGGGAATTGACTTTGCAGCACTTCCGATCGGTACAAAGTTTGCATGTAATGATGTGCTGCTGGAGCTGACACAGATTGGTAAGGAATGTCACAGTGGCTGTGCGATCTTTAAGAAAATGGGCGAGTGCATCATGCCGCGCCAGGGTGTTTTTACGAAGGTGCTCCATGGCGGAGTGATCCGTCCGGGGGATGAGCTGACGATCGTAGAATAAGAACGGATCAAAAATACGGGGATGTATTTGGTAAGAATGGAAAGAACAGGAGACACAGGACGATGATCATAGACACACATGCGCATTATGATGATGATGCTTTTGACGCAGACAGAGAGGAATTGCTTGGTTCCATGCAGGCAAACGGGATCGAGAAGATCGTCAACGTCTGTGCATCTATTGATGGCTTACAGGATACCGTTGCATTGATGGAAAAATATCCATTTGTGTACGGTGCAGTGGGAGTGCATCCGGATGATGCAGATAAAATGACACAGGAGACTTTGGATCAGATCCAGAAACTTTCCCGTATGGAGAAGATGACAGCGATCGGTGAGATTGGTCTGGATTACTATTGGCACAAAGAGAAAGAAGAACATGAGATCCAGCAGAAGATGTTTCGGGCACAGCTTGACATTGCCAGAGCAGAAAAAATGCCGTTTATGATCCACAGCAGGGAGGCGGCAGAAGACACGCTCAATATCATCAGAGAGTATATGAAAGGCGGGATGTATGGCGGGATCATACATTGCTTTTCCTACAGCAAAGAGATCGC
>CAZSTD010000171.1:0-4664 GCA_964609645.1 uncultured Blautia sp. | reverse complement strand
CCGGTGTTATCGGTACAGCAGTAGCTGCCGGAACATTCATGGCTATCTTCGGTGTATGATAGAGTGCACTTTTGCACAATTAGAAATCAATATAAGGAGAAAGAATAATGGCAGAATTACAGAAAAAACCTGTTAAGATCGTGGAAACGATCCTGCGTGATGCGCATCAGTCTCAGATCGCAACACGTATGACTACAGAACAGATGCTTCCGATCGTAGATAAACTTGATAAAGTCGGCTATCACGCGGTAGAATGCTGGGGTGGTGCAACATTTGACGCTTCCCTTCGTTTTCTCCATGAAGATCCATGGGAAAGACTCCGCAAATTACGTGATGGCTTCAAAAATACAAAACTTCAGATGCTTTTCCGTGGACAGAATATCCTTGGATACCGTCCATATGCAGACGATGTAGTAGAATATTTCGTACAGAAATCTGCTGCAAACGGAATCGACATCATCCGTATCTTCGACTGTCTCAACGACCTTCGTAACCTGCAGACAGCAGTGAGCGCAGCAAACAAAGAAAAAGCACATGCACAGGTAGCTCTTTCCTACACTCTGGGAGATGCTTACACACTTGAATACTGGACAGATATTGCAAAACGTATCGAAGATATGGGTGCAGACTCTATCTGCATCAAAGATATGGCAGGACTTCTTCTTCCGAGCAAAGCGACAGAGCTGGTAACTGCACTGAAAGAAACAGTTAAGATCCCGATCGATCTTCATACACATTATACTTCCGGCGTGGCTGCGATGACTTACTTAAAAGCAGTAGAAGCAGGCGTAGACATCATTGACACAGCTATGTCTCCGTTCGCACTGGGTACTTCCAAGCCTGCAAAAGATGTTATGGTAGATACCTTCAAAGATACTCCGTATGATACAGGATTTGATCAGAAACTCCTCTCTGAGATCGCAGATTACTTCCGTCCAATGCGTGACGAAGCACTTGACAGCGGCCTCTTAAATCCGAAGAACCTCGGCGTAAACATCAAAACTTTACTGTACCAGGTACCGGGCGGTATGCTCTCCAACCTGACTTCTCAGTTAAAAGAGCAGCACGCAGAAGATAAATTCTATGAGGTACTTGAGGAAGTTCCGCGTGTACGTAAAGACCTCGGAGAACCGCCGCTTGTAACTCCGTCTTCCCAGATCGTTGGTACACAGGCTGTATTTAACGTTCTTATGGGCGAGAGATATAAGATGGTCACAAAAGAGACTAAGGATATCCTCTTAGGAAAATATGGCGCAACTGTAAAACCGTTTGATCCGGAAGTACAGAAAAAGTGCATCGGCGATGAGAAACCGATCACCTGCCGTCCAGCAGATCTTCTTGAGAACGAACTTGAAAAACTCGAGAGTGAAATGGCTCAGTACAAAGAACAGGATGAGGATGTATTGACATACGCACTGTTCCCACAGGTAGCTATGGACTTCTTTAAATACCGCCAGGCTCAGAAAACAAAAGTAGATGAGACAGCAGCAGACAAAAAGAACGGAGCATATCCGGTATAATTTTCGAAAGGAGCTTGCACATGCAGGCTCCTTTGCGTTATACTGGTGAAAATAAGTGCAAAGATCCACAGCATCGCAAGGCGCGAGGTTGTGCAGAGCATAGAAAATGAGAAATGATACAGGAAGGAAAATTCCATGAGCAAAGTTTTGATCATTGGCGGCGGAGCTGCCGGAATGCTGGCAGGTGTGTTTGCTGCTCGCAATCACAATGAAGTCCATATATTAGAAAAAAATGAAAAATTAGGCAAAAAGCTCTTTATCACAGGAAAAGGAAGATGCAATGTGGCGAACGCCTGCGACATTGAAGAATTATTCCCTGCGATGATGAGCAACCCGAAATTCCTTTACAGTGCGTTTTATTCTTTCGGACCGCAGGATGTGATGGATTTCTTCGAACAGGCGGGAGTTGCCCTGAAGGTAGAGAGAGGAAATCGTGTATTTCCGCAGTCTGACCATTCCTCGGATATCATCCGGGCACTTGAGCGTGAGCTGAAAAAAGCAGGCGCAAAGATCCATCTTCACACACAGGTGAAGGAGGTCTGTAGGGAGAATGAGAAGATTACAGGAGTTATCCTTGGAGATGGTACTTTTATGGAAGCGGATGCGGTGATCGTTGCGACAGGAGGATTTTCCTATCAGAGTACAGGTTCCACAGGGGACGGCTATCGTTTTGCAAGAGAGCTGGGACTGAAAGTGACAGACATCGCTCCATCCTTAGTGCCGCTGAAGACAAAAGAAGATTATATCCCGAAACTGCAGGGGCTTTCCCTGAAAAATACCGGGCTTACGATAAAACTGGGCAAAAAGGTCCTCTACGAAGACTTTGGAGAGATGATGTTTACACACTTTGGAGTCACAGGACCGATGATCTTGTCTGCAAGTGCACATATTGGCAGCAAACTTGCCAAGGCTCCGAACGGTGAGCTGAGCGCATATTTGGATTTAAAGCCTGCGCTTACGAAGGAACAGTTAGATGCAAGGATACTGAGGGAATTCGAGGCCGGACAGAACAAACAGTTTAAAAATGTGATCGGCGTGCTTTTCCCATCTTCTTTGACACCTGTTATGATCGAGTTGGGCGGCATTCCAGCGGAGAAGAAGATCCATGACATTTCCAGAGAGGAACGTCAGAGATTCATTGACTTGATCAAGGCGTTTCCGTTTACAATCACGGGAATGGGTGAGTTTAAAGAGGCCATCATCACCAGAGGCGGTGTCTCTGTAAAAGAGATCAATCCGGGGACAATGGAATCCAAACAGATCCCGGGACTGTATTTCGCAGGTGAAGTGCTCGATCTTGATGCGGTGACTGGCGGTTATAATCTCCAGATCGCATGGTCTACCGCATATTTGGCGGCGCAGGCGATCGGAAGTGGAATAACAAAGGAATAAACAGTAAAAAATAAAGAGGAGGAACCGAGAAATGGGATGTAATATTGCCATTGACGGACCTGCAGGAGCAGGGAAAAGCACCATTGCCAAGATGGTAGCAGAGGAATTATCTTTTATTTATGTAGATACAGGAGCTATGTACAGAGCGATCGCGCTTTATCTGCTCGATCAGGGAGTTAAAGGAGACGATCCGTCACAGATCGAAGCACTCTGTTCAGGCGCAGATATCTCGATCGAATACAAAGATGGAGAACAGCTTGTGATCTTAAACGGCGAGAATGTAAATGCGAAGATCCGCACAGAGCAGGTGGGAAATATGGCATCTGTGAGCTCCGCAAATGCGAAAGTCAGAGAACATCTGCTGAAACTGCAGAGAACACTGGCTGCCAAGAACGATGTGGTGATGGATGGCAGAGATATCGGAACCACGATCCTGCCAGATGCAGAAGTGAAGATCTATCTGACTGCAAGTGCGGACACCAGAGCGAAAAGAAGAGCACTGGAGTATGAGCAGAAAGGTGTACCGTTTAATCTTGAAGAGATCCGTAGAGATATCGTAGAACGAGATGAGCGTGACATGAACAGAGAGGTTTCCCCGCTGAAACAGGCGGAAGATGCCGTTTTGGTGGATTCCTCTGAGATGGGGATCCGTGAAGTGGTGGATGCGATCTTAGCTGTCTATAAAGAGAAAGTTGGCACAGCTATTTGATCTTTGCGTGAGCGGTGAGCAGAGCGAAAAGAGACAAAAATGCCCGTGAGGGCTGAGAGGGATTTACGCATGAAAGTAAAAGTAGCAGAGACTGCCGGGTTTTGCTTTGGAGTAAAGCGGGCGGTGGACAAAGTCTATGAACTGATCGACACGGCAGACCAGAGTATCTTTACTTTGGGGCCGATCATCCACAATGAGGAAGTAGTCGCAGATTTGGCTGCAAAAGGGGTCAGAGTGGTCACAGAGGATGAGATCGCACATCCGGATGAGAGCCTATCTAAGGGGATCGTGGTCATTCGTTCACATGGTGTGGGCAAAGCGGTCTATGATCTTCTGAAGGAGCGAGGGATCGCCTATGTGGATGTCACTTGTCCGTTTGTCTTAAAGATCCACAGGATCGTGGAGAAGGAGAGCACAGCAGGAAATCACGTGGTCATCATAGGAGATAAAGACCATCCAGAGGTCCAGGGGATCTGCGGATGGTGTCAGGGACCGTACACGGTGATCAAGGATAGACAGGAGGCAGAGGATTTTGTACCTCCGGAAGGCAAAAAGATCAGTATTGTGTCTCAGAAGACATTTTATTACAACAAATTTAAAGATTTAGTTGAAATTCTTTGCAAAAAGAGGTATGATAATAATGTTTTAAATATTCTTAATATTTTAAACACTATTTGTAATGCTACCGAAGAACGGCAGAAAGAAGCAAAAAACATAGCAGGAGAGGTAGACACTATGTTGGTCGTTGGATGCCGGCACAGTTCCAATACTCAAAAGCTGTTTGAAATATGTAAAAAGGAATGTGGAAATACTTACTATATACAAACACCTGTAGACTTGGATTCTGAAATGTTCCAACACAGTAGTTATGTAGGTATTACAGCTGGGGCGTCCACCCCAAAGAAAATTATTGAGGAGGTTCAAGAACATGTCAGAATTAAGTTTTGAACAGATGCTGGAAGATTCCGTAAAAACTATCAGAAATGGAGAGATCGTACAGGGTACTGTCATCGATGTAAAAGAAGATGAGATTATTCTGAATA
>CAZSTD010000170.1:0-4691 GCA_964609645.1 uncultured Blautia sp. | reverse complement strand
TGAATGCACTTACCAAAAGCTGCTGTGGCAGGTCTGGATCGAGCATCTGCGGAATCTCATCTGCTGTCAGATGATCGCCACCTTTTTCACGCACGACCAACTGTCTTGCCGCGTCAATGATCTTTCCAGGTTTTACATCTCTCGGACAACGTTCCACGCAGGCAAAACAGGAAAGGCATTTCCAGATAGATCTGGAATTTACAAGTGCTTCTATCTCTTCATTCACCACATAAGATACAAACTGATGTGGTTTGATATCCATTTCATAAAAGGAAGGACAGGCTGCAGAACATTTTCCACATTTCATACATTTACGCGGATCTGTACCAGAAATCTCTTTTATCTGTTCCGCCTGTGAATGAGCATTTTTCATTTCACTTCCTCCTTTACTCCAAGTGCCTCTGCAAGTAACTCTGTAAAATAATATACCGGCAATCCGTCAGAACTATTTTTACTTAAATTGTACTTACACAGTGGACAGGCTGTGATCAGCATATCTGCCCCAAATCCCTTTGCACTTTCTTCGATCTTATGACACATATTTTCGGACATCTCTTTTTCTTTTAGGGAAATATAAGCTCCACAGCACTCATTTCTGTATGGATAGACAACAGGTTCTGCGCCGAGTGCCCGAATAAATTCTTCCATAATAGTCGGATTTTCCGGATCATCAAATGCCATGATCTTCCCAGGCCTCAGCAGAAGACATCCGTAGTAAGCTCCGATCTTTATTCCAGTGAGAGGCTTTACTACTTTTTCCCTTAATTTATCAAATCCGACTTCATCGCGGAGCACTTCCAGATAATGAAGCACATTTGTCTCCCCTGCATACGCTTCCTCAAGCTGCATATAATTGTTTGCTTTTGTTCGAATATCTTCCACATGAGCCATATCATCATTGACACGCTTGAGCACATGATGACAGGCAGAGCAGATCGTGACCAGCGTCTGACCATTTTCTTTTGCCTGATTAAGTGCACGAACAGATGAAAGTTTTGTAGCGATCTCATCACTTCCCAGAGGATAAACCCCTCCACAGCATTGCCAGTCTTTTATTTCTTCCAGTTCAAACCCAAGTACACTGGCACTGGCTCTGGCATATCGGTCCAGATCTTTTGCCTTATTTTTCAGGGTACAACCCGGATAATAACTGTACTTCATTTCACATGATCCTTTCTTCGTTTGATTTGTGTATAAAGCCTGTAGCATCTCATTTTTCGCCATACTTTGTCTATTTTTTAACAATATATGGTTAAAAATATAAACCAAGTCTAATACTTATTTTTTATATCCATAAGAACTGCTTCCGGTCTCGTTATTAGCACTGATCTTATGCCAAAAACTCACATTTTTAGGTTATAAATCCTTTCGATATAGAAAATAAAGGAGTAAAAACACCCTTTCTCCGCATTAAAGGAGTGTATCAGCTCGATTTCTGAAATTCATCATATCACATTGACAACAAATTAACAAGTGCTTTTTGATATTTTCTGTCATTTTTTTAACAGTTTCTTTTATCGCACTACCACAAGCACGTATTAGCACGCAAGCGCAAGCATCCTCTTCCTGCAGCAACTCAGACTTGCAAAATTTTCAACTTCACTACAACGCGATCCTCACGGAATTATTTTTATCCGATAAGGCATTATTTGATAGGACATTATTTTCTCAAGCAAAGCATTTTTCTCAGACAAAAAAAGACGACAGGAATGACTCCTGTCGCCCACGCGCTTTCATTTTGTAATTTTTAATATTAATCAAGGTCAATCTGAGCAATGATATCTTTCAGAGCCTGTGCACTCTTCTGGAGCTGTTCGATCTCTGCGTTTGTCATACGCATCGGTACTTTGCCCTGTACTCCGTTTGGACCAACCTGTGTCAGTGTACTGAGGCATACATCCTCAATGCCATATTCCCCATGCATCATCGTAGATACGGTAGCGATAGACTCAGATGCAGAAACTAACAGACTGCAGAGTTTGCATACAGAAGAAGATACTGCGTAGAAAGTCGCACCTTTTTTGGCAATGATCTCTCCACCGGATTTCTGAACATATTCCAGCATTGCCTCTTTATCGATCGGCTCGATATCTTTGCCTTTTTTCTTCTCTGCTTCATAATATTCATCTACGCTTACGCCGGAAATATAAGCTCCAGACCATGGGATAAAGGAAGTATCGCCATGCTCGCCAAATACATAAGCATGGATATTGCCCTGTGCGATCTGGAAATGCTCAGAAAGTCCGCAGCGCAGACGTGCAGTGTCAAGAACGGTACCAGAACCAAGGATCTGGTTCTCAGGAAGTCCGGAAATCTTAGTAAACACATAAGTCATGATATCAACCGGATTGCTTACGATCAGATACAGCGCATTTGGTGCTGCTTTTACGATCTCTGGAGTGATAGATTTCAGGATGTTTACGTTCGTCTGAGTAAGTTCAAGTCTTGTCTGTCCTGGCTTACGTGCAATACCAGATGTAATGATCACGATGTCTGAATCTTTCGCGTCTGCATAGTCACCTGCAATGATAGAGATTGGACTTCTAAAACATGTACCCTGGATAATATCTAAAACTTCGCCTTCTGCTTTCTGTTTATTGATATCGATCAATACGATCTCAGATGCGATATCCTGGCTAGATAAAGTATAAGCAATTGTAGCTCCAACGCTGCCAGCCCCAATGATAGTGATTTTACTGCTCATAATTAATACTCCTTTTCTCCTACAAAATTGACCTTTTCATCATAACATATTGACAACAAATTAACAACTGTTTTGTATAAAAATCAGCACAATTTTTTATTGTCCAACAAAAAGTACATTTTATCCATAATTTTTTCAATTCTATTGACATAATTTTCACAGTTTATGCTTTCATCTTGATAGTTAAACAACAAAGAAACCCGCTGCGCAGAGCGAACACTCTGCACAACGGGCCTTTTACGCTTGGACACCAAAATATTTACTTGAAATATTTTTCTATATATTTAATCGATCACGTATCTACGATTACGCGTTCTTTCTCATAGCTGCTTCAACAACATGGCTAACGAGTACAGAAGTTGTTACGCTTCCAACACCGCCAGGTACAGGAGTGATAGCATCTACGATCGGCTCTACTGCTGCATAATCAACGTCACCGCAAAGTTTACCTTCTGCGTTTACATTGATACCTACGTCGATGATCGTCTGGCCTTCTCTTGCATATTCAGCACCAACAACGCCAGCACGACCTGCTGCTACAACAACGATATCTGCTTCACGAACTACAGCCGGCATATCTACAGTTTTTGTATGGCACATAGTAACAGTTGCATTTTTCTTGTTCAGCATGATTGCTGCAGGTTTTCCAACAACAAGGCTTCTTCCGATAACAGCTGCTTTTTTACCTGTGCAGTCGATTCCGTAGTGATCTAAGATTTCCATGCAAGCCTGTGGTGTACATGGTGGGAAACCAATTTTCTTTCCAGTAAATACACCAGACATGGAAAGGTCTGTCATACAGTCAACATCTTTTTCAGCTGCAAGTGCGTTCTCGATCACTGCCTGATCTAAGTGTTTCGGAAGTGGACGGAATAATAATACGCCGTGAATGTGATCATCTTTATTTACTTTGTCGATAGTGGCAAGAAGATCTTCCTGTGTGATATCTACTGGAAGTAAAATTTTCTCACATGCAACGCCTAAAGTTTCGCAACGTTTTGTAGCACCTTTTTCATAGGAGATATCACTTGGATTTTCACCTACACGGATGATACAAAGAGTTGGGTTTACTCCTTTTGCCTGAAGTTCTGCTACATTTGCTTTAATTCTTTCGTTTAATGCTGCTGTTACCTCTTTACCTAATAACTGTTTAGCCATTGCTCATTTCCTCCTTATTTCAGTCTGCCGAGTACGCTATCGAATGTTTCATCTGCAATCTTTGTATATTTTTCAAGCATTGCATCTGCTTTTCTGTTTAATTCTTCTGCATATTCTCTGTCAGCCATAGATTTGGTATTGATATATACGTTAAGGCTTGCACCTTTTAACGCTGCCTTACAGAATGCTGCTCCAACGCCAGCATCACTGATCGCAAGTGTAGAACCTTTTGCACCGAATTCTACGATCAATTCGATCGCTTCGCAGCATTTTTCCATAATTTCCATAGGAACGGAGCATGCTTCTTTCAATACGATCTCCATTACTCTTGCTTTCTCAGCTTTTTCTTCTTCTGTTTCTCTTGGCATACCATATGCTTTTGACAGTGGCTCAAATACCTCTGCATCACGTTCGATCAAACGAAGAAAATCTTTCTGTAACTGATCGCATTTTGCTTTCAGTTCATACATTTCTTCTTCTACGTCAGCATATTTCTTTTTACCAACAGTAAGGCTTCCTACCATATTTCCAAGTGCTGTTCCAACTGCACCAACTAATGCAGATGCACCGCCGCCACCTGGAACCGGAGCTTTAGACGCTAATACTTCAACGAATTCTGTACAAGTACTTGTTGAAAATCCCATTTTTATTCCTGCTTTCTATATTAGTATCGTTATATCTAGGACGCTATATCATGCAGTGCACGATATATTTCCAGCAGACAGAGTTCTTAACGGGCTCTGTCTGCCGTTTTTAGAAATTTACGGTCAATTTATTAGAACAGACCTGTGATCTTACCTGTTTCGTCTACGTCGATCTTCTCAGCAGC
>CAZSTD010000169.1:0-4702 GCA_964609645.1 uncultured Blautia sp. | reverse complement strand
GCAGGCGGTTTGCCATAGGCATCATGGATGCAAAGTTCAGACCACCGGAAAGAACACCACCAAGCACGGGGATCGCTTTTGAAACCCCCTTAGCTACAGTGGATTTTGTGACCTTCACACCGATGGCCTTGCCGATCTGCTTGATGATGGGATACCAGAAGGTTTTTGTCAACGCCTGCTGCGGCAGCTTTTTCAGTGTGGTCTTGGCGATTTGCGTAGACAAGATGCGCACACCGGAGACAGCACCTGAAACACCAAACATAACGCCACAGTACAACAAAAGTTGCGTCTTTACCCTTTCATCGTCCAGTTGTCCATCCTGCCACAGATCATGCGCACCATAGAGATAGGACAATTCCTGTGCAAGGCGCAGAGCCATTGCAAAGAACTGTAAGACATCAGCCGGGATGGTGGCGGCCATTGCCAGACCGCCGGGGAGACCTGAGATGAAAGAGGCGGCGGAGGATTGGCTGGTTCGCTTCAAGATCAGCTTGTGGGCGATGGATGCAAGGGCATCCTGTGAAACACCGGCCTCAACAGGGCCAAAGTCGATGATGTGCTGGATGGGCAGCTCATCTGATGAAAAGAAGGTAGCCAGAAATTTTTTCCTGTCCACCTTTACGCCGGGCACCTGAACTGCCGTTGAGATGATGCTTTCCAGCGCAAATTCCTTTTCCACTGAGGCCTGCTGGTTTTGTGTGGTGTCTTTCATCAATAATGCCCCCTGATGTAAGAGCGAACTGATATGATCAAAGCTCGCTTTGATGCGATGTATCCTGTCGATATTGTATCAGAACAAAGAGAGAAAGACAATATGTCGGTCAGTATTTTTTGATTATCCTGCGTGGTAAGAGATAGAACCAGCCCCTGAAATCGAACGATTTCAGGGGCTGGTTTCTTATTCTTTTAACCGAACTGAACTTCTAAATCTATGGTGGTTTTTAGTGTCTGCTTTTATTGGCAGATACACTAAGTCAACTGTTTTGATCATTCGTCTTCGCTGCTGAAATTCATCCAAGTACCCAGCGGAGCTTTGCTGTCTCCATAACATTTATCCAGATACAGATTATTGAACGGGTTGTAGAACTTCTGGGTTTCCCTTTTCCGCTTTTCCAGCTCCGCGTTAATCTTCAGGTTGGCTTGTGCCTGAAACGCTCTGCGTGTGGTTTTCTCTTGGTCGGCTTCCAGGCAGAGTAGCACCAGCGTGTCAAAATAGTCCTCCTCATCGATTCCATAACATCCCGCCTTGTACGGAAATTTGGATATAACCTGACAGTATTTTTGCGGCAAGACCATTATTTCCGCTTTGTGCTTGGGAAAGATGATGAGCGCTTTTGCGTAGGGTTTTCCTGCCGGGCTTCCCGCCATTTCCCGTTTTCAGGGATATCGTAGCTGCTAAATACAACCGGCAGGGATATGGAAGCCTGTTTTAACAGGTTTATTGCACTGTGAATCGTCTTTCTTTCATTTTTTGGGAACAAAATCGATCCGGTTTCAGTGTCACACGGCAAACAGAAGATTTGGATGGCTGTCAGGGCTTTGCGTTTTGTCCGCAGCGTTTCTGTGCGCTCACGGCATATTGATCGGCACAGCCACCTGCGTAATATAATCGTCGCTGTTCTCGCCCCGGCTGGGGGGCCCTTCAAGATAGATGGAGCGGAACGCGCCGGTGGTTCTGATGCCGTTTTCCCTGACATACTGCTCCAGTGCGTGCATCGCCGTGACCGTTCCCTCATATGGGCCACGGTAATAGACGCACAGCGCATCTGTCTCAGGAAACTCCACGCGCTCGATGCCGCGGAAGCTGTCGTCCACAGGGATACAGCACAGAATATCCAGTATATCTACATTCATCGACATACGCATCGTGAACATCCGCGATGCCATGGACATCTTTCCCGTGCGGGCGGCTGCAATATAGGTGTTCCGCAGACAAATGGCCGCCTCGGCAATGTCCTGACAGAGATACCGGCGGCAGAAGCATACCTGCTGGGGCAGAACGGCATTGCGGACAGTCAGGTCACCGCGCCGGGCGGAGCGCACCTGCAGCATCTGGATATTCCGGTCCAGCATGGCGCGCAGCTCATAGAGCCGCTGCAGATGCTTATCCATATTCTCCATATCGCAATAATACTCCGCCACCTCCTTGAGCGACAGCCCCAGCGATTGCAGTGTGCGGATAGAACGAATCTGCGCCATGTTATCCGCCGTGTAATAGCGATAGCCACTCTCCTCGTCCTTCAGAGCCGGAGTCAAAAGCCCCATTTCCTCATAGACGAGAATCGCCTTACGGGTAACACCAAGGATCTTTGCCACCTCGCCGATTTGAAACAGACTTTCGTCGTGCTTTTTCATGTCCGCCTCCCAAAAAATTGAAAATGCTCTTGACTCGTCCCTGCGGGGGCGAGTTATACTTTTATTATAGCATAGCGCAGGTGGGTCTGCAAGAAGGACGTTATTTCCCGTTGTCACTGAATGCGGCTTCAATGTGCCAATGCTGCAATAAAACCGAAGGGTATAGTAATCAGGAGGAAAAACAAAATGAAAAAGCTTATTGCGCTGCTGCTGGCACTGATGATGGTGTTCAGCCTGGTCGCCTGCGGCGAGGATGCTGCGGACGACGCTGATGTCGGTGACGATGCCGCCGTGTCCGACGATGTCGGTACCGATGACACTGACGCCGAGGGTACCGGCATCACCGACAACAACGGTGAAGAGGTTACCGCCGACACCATCGCCGCGCTGACCGAGGCTTACAACAACATTGCAGTGACCTATAACGATCTGGCCACGGCTGCCAATGACAACGGCTGGATGGCCGACGAGCAGACCGCCGCCGAGTTTGAGGCGCTGTCCAACACGCTGGGCTTTGTGGGTGCCGGTCTGACCGAGGATCTGACCATGCTGGATGGCACCGATTTTGTCGCGCTCATCGACATGCTGGAGAACGAGCTTCCCGCCGCTCTGGTGGAGCTGGAGCGTGTCTATCAGCCCTTTGAGGGCGATGCTCCCGAGAAGTAAAACTGCATAAGAGGACAGGAAAAACATATTGGTCATCTGCCGGAACGCCGAAAGGCGGCGTCTCCGGCAGGTGACCTCTCTACATACCACGGTTTTAAGAATAGGAGAACGATATGGGATTATTCAGCAATAAGAAAAAGCCCTGCCCCATCTGCGGAAACCCCACGCCCCGCCTCTTCCCCACCGAGATCGAGGGGCAGCCCATCTGCAAGGTCTGCAATGAGCAGATCAATCTGCCCGATGGCGCAATAGACTCCATGACGCTGGAGGATTTCCGCCAGTATCTGGCGGACTTCGATGAAAACCGCGTCCTGTGGCCGCAGTTTAAAGAGAGCTTTCACCGGAACTTCGCCTTTTCCGACGCTTTGCAGCTGGACGAGAACCATGGTCTGATCCGCTTCAGGGGGAACGAGGGCTGGATCATCGAGAAAGAATATCTGAAATCCTTCCGCATCAGCGAGGATGGCGACCCCCTCTTCGAAAGCGGCAGCGGCACGCTGAAGGCATATAACAGCGACATTCCCCGCCGCGTGCGGGAGCTGATGCCGGAGATCTACCGTTTCCGGCAGGAGCGCGCGGAGTACGACCGCCGCGAGGAGCTGGAGGATATGCGCCTGCGCGACCGCGAGAGCGATGACGACCGGCGCGAGCGGCAGCGGATCAGCCGGATGTACCGTCCCGAGTTCCGCGATCCCGAGCTTTTACACGAGTTCCGCGTGGAGCTGCGGTTCGACCACCCCTATTGGCCGTTCTTTGAAAACACCGTCCGCGCCCCCTCCTTCAACGAGAGCGCACCCAGCGGCGAGGACTATCTGCGCCAATACGCAGAGACGACCACCGACCTGCACCAGCTGGCCATCCGCCTGATGCGGATGATCGACCCCGCAGCGGGCGAGACCGTGTCGGGCATCGCGGCGGCAGGACAGGCCACCCCCACGCAGGCGCGGACCGTGCCGGTGGTGCCCACCGTTGACACGGCGGCGGAGATCAAAAAATACAAAGAACTGCTGGACATGGGCGCGCTGACCGAAGAGGAATTCACCGCCAAAAAGCGGCAGCTTCTGGGTCTTTAAGGAGGGCGCAATGAAAAAACGGATCATGGCGCTTTTGCTGGCGCTTGCGATGTGCTTCTCCCTTGCCGCCTGCGGCGGCGAGACGCCTGTCGTGGATAACGAGACGGACGGCGACGGAAGCTGGGCGATCTACTGGTACCTCTGCGGCAGCGATCTTGAGTCAAACGGCGGCTTTGCCACCAACGACCTGCAGGAGCTGCTGGAGGTGCAGCTTCCCGAAAACGTGCAGGTGGTCATCCAGACCGGCGGCGCAGCCGTGTGGCAGAACGATGTGATGGATGCATCCAAGCTGCAAAGATGGCTGTACAGCAGCGAGGGGCTGGAGCTGGTGGACGAGCAGGACAGCGCCAACATGGGCGAGGCCCAGACGCTGTATGACTTCCTCTCCTTTGCCAACGACAACTATCCCGCCGACAAGGTGGCTGTCACCTTCTGGAACCACGGCGGCGGCTCGGTCAGTGGCGCAGCCTTTGACGAGCTGTACGGCCTCGACTCACTCGACCTTGCGGAGATGTACGAGGCGTTTGATGCCGTGTGGCCGGCTGACACCGACGATCCCGCGCTGGAACTGGTGGGCTTTGATACCTGCCTGATGGCCACCATCGACG
>CAZSTD010000168.1:0-4757 GCA_964609645.1 uncultured Blautia sp. | reverse complement strand
AAAATGGCGATCAATCCTAAAAATGGAAAAGAAGCTGTGACTCATTATCGAGTATTAGAGCGCTTTAAAAATGCAACTTATGTGGAATGTCGATTGGAAACAGGACGTACGCATCAGATCCGAGTGCATATGACCAGTATCGGGCATCCTTTGCTGGGGGATGAGATCTATGGTTCCGGAAAGAATCCCTATCATTTACAGGGACAGACACTTCATGCGATGATCCTTGGGTTTGTGCACCCATCTACTGGTGAATATATGGAGTTTACCGCACCTTTACCTGAATACTTTCTTAAATTATTAGAAAAATTGCGAAAATAGTTTGCTTTTCTCTCAAAATATTGTATAATATCACTATCACAAATATGCAACAGAAGGGAGTGTAGATTATGAATAGTACAAATTCAATCATTACAATAGGACGTCAGTATGGCAGTGGCGGAAGGCAGATCGGACAAGACGTAGCGAAACATTTCGGGATCAAATGCTACGATAAAGAGCTTCTGGAACATGCAGCGAACGAGAGTGGAATCTGTAAAGAACTTTTTGAAAATCATGATGAGAGACCAACGAACAGCTTTTTGTATTCTCTGGTCATGGACACATATTCTTTTGGCTATTCTTCTTCAGGGTTTACAGATATGCCAATGAATCATAAAGTTTTTCTTGCACAGTTCGATGCGATCAAGAAGCTTGCATCGGAAGGTCCTTGTGTGATGGTAGGAAGATGTGCAGATTATGCATTGGCAGAGTATAAAGACTGCTTTAGCGTATTTGTACATGCAGACCTTGACTGGAGGATTGAACGTCTTTCTCAGAAACATAATAAAACGGCAAAAGAGACAAGAGATATGATCAATAAGACCGACAAGAGCCGTTCTAGCTATTATAATTATTACACAAATAAAAAATGGGGAGCTGCTACAAGTTATAATCTCTGTGTGGACAGCAGTAAACTTGGGATTGAAGGCGCTTCCAGAGCTATCATTCAGGCAATTGAAATTTTTGATTCCATGAAGAATAAATAATCTTAAATACGCTCCATCTAAAATATGACTGTGCATAGTCGCGTCTGACAGGCAGGGAGAGTGACACTCAAAGATCAAGTGTCATTCTTCCTGTTTTTTTGTATCTAAGTGTTATTTATGATTTTGTGTGTTCTTTATGAAATCTATTAAATTTTCATGAAACACAGAGACTTTTTGTAAAAAAAATGTTATAATCCTAGCATCGTAAAAAGGAGGCTATTATGAAATTTCGTTGGGACAATCGTTATCTGCACTGGGGCATTACTGCATTTCTGGTAATTGCAGCCAGTATGTTGTTTTATTATGGCATTTTCCATATGAAAACACTGATCATAGGTATCAAAACATTTCTTGGGATCATGGCACCTATCATTTACGGTGTGATCCTGGCATATATCCTTAGTCCTTTGATCAACCTACTTGAACAAAAGCTGATCTATCCACAACTGGATAAGAAGAATGTGCATTTACAGAAAAAAGGGCAGCGGGCAGTCCGATGGGTGTGTGTTCTTTTCTCTATGTTTCTCTTTTGGGTGATCATCTATACTTTAGTTATGATGGTGTTGCCACAGCTGATCAAAAGCATCATGAACATTATTTACAGTTTTCCATACTATGTAAAAGTCGTTGAAAAATGGCTGAATTCCTTTGTTGAATATGGATGGGATCTAAATGGTGAAACATTGGATATGATCAATCAGTATTCTGCACAGGCTCAAGAATATCTGACTACGAATATCCTTCCACAGATGCAAAATATGCTGAAAAATGTATCAAATGGCATTTTTGATATTCTGATCTTTATGAAGAACTTTTTGATCGGAGCGATCGTTGCACTCTACGT
Organism: uncultured Blautia sp.; assembly: GCA_964609645.1. Classification (GTDB taxonomy): domain Bacteria; phylum Bacillota; class Clostridia; order Lachnospirales; family Lachnospiraceae; genus Blautia_A. The sequence continues at coordinate 2,885 of CAZSTD010000168.1, read as the reverse complement.
GCTTGCAGACAAAGAAAAATTTGTTGCAAAGAGTAAAATGGTCGCCTATGCTGTCTTTCCTTCCAAATGGGCCAATTTCATGATCCATTCCATGCGTTTTACGCATAAGACTTTTGGCGGCTTTATTTATGGAAAATTGGTGGATTCTGCGATCATCGGAGTCTTATGTTATATTGGTACTTTATTGCTGGATATGCCGTTTGCAGTTTTAGTCAGTGTGATCGTTGGGGTTACAAATATCATTCCATTTTTTGGTCCTTACATCGGAGCAGTTCCCTGTATCTTTTTAATTTTGGTCGTGGATCCGTTAAAGGGGCTTTATTTTGCGATTTTCATCCTTTTGCTCCAGCAGTTTGATGGAAATATCCTGGGACCTAAGATACTGGGAGAGAGTACTGGGCTTTCAAGTTTTATGGTAATCGTTGCGATCTTGATCGGTGGAGGCTTATTTGGAATTCCTGGCATGATCGCAGGTGTTCCGATCTTTGCTGTTATCTATGCGATGCTCTGGCGTCTGATCGAGCATTCCCTCCATAATAAAGAGATGCCGCAGCGGGAGGAAACTTACATAAATATCGATTGTCTGGACGATAAAACAAAGCAAGCGCTTCCATTACGTGAAGAGCCAAAGAAGATCAATCCAGAGAAACTGAAAGAAAAGAGAAATACTACATTTATGAAACTGTGGATTCCTTTTTCCAATTTGATATGTCTTATTTGGAAATATTTGAAAAAGTTTTCTCTGATCATATGGAACTATCTTAAAAAGGGTGCAAAGATTGTATATACCTATCTCAAAGCTGGATGGATTCTTTTCACAGAAAAATTTCAGCACTGGAAAGAAAAATTAAAAGAAAACAGGAGTGAAGACAAATGAAATTAGTGATACAGCGCGTAAATCACGCACAGGTAACGGTTGATGAGCAGGTTGTAGGAAAGATTGGCAAAGGTTTTCTTGTTCTTGTCGGAGTAGGGCAGAATGATACAAAAGAGATTGCCGATAAATATCTGAAAAAACTTCTTGGACTTCGTATCTTTGAAGATGAAAACGGCAAGACAAATCTTTCTTTGTCTGATGTAAATGGAGAATTGCTGATGGTATCTCAGTTTACTTTGTATGCAGACTGCAAGCGTGGTAACCGTCCAGGTTTTACCAATGCTGGTTCTCCGGATATGGCCAATGCACTTTATGAATATATGCTTGCAGAGGCCAAAAAGAAGATTCCGGTAGTTGAACATGGGATTTTTGGTGCAGATATGAAAGTATCTCTTGAGAATGACGGACCGTTTACGATCATTCTTGATGAATCTATTCTTTAATCTACAGATAATATCTGTATAAAAATTTAGCTATATAAAAATCCAGTATCTTTTCGTTTGTTATACTAATATTATGAGCGTAACTAATACAAAAGGATAGAAGATAGAAGATAGAAGATAGGAGAATACAGCATATGGCAGCAGAGTATTTATATACATATTATCGCAAGGCACAGTATCATGAGACAGATCAAATGGGCATCATCCATCATTCAAATTATGTTAAATGGATGGAAGAGGCTAGAACTGCATGTATGGATCGAATGGGATTTAGTTATAAACATGTGGAAGAACTTGGCGTGATCTCACCGGTTGTTGAAATATCGGTTGCTTACAAAAAGCAGGTATGCTTTGAAGATGAGATTGAAATTGGCATTTCAGTCAAAAAATATAATGGGATCACATTAGAATTTGATTATACTTTTTTTAATCGCACAAAGCAGCAGGTTTGTACAACAGCAGTTTCCAAGCATTGTTTTTTAAAGGATGGACAATTGATTTCTCTTAAAAAAGCGCTTCCGCAGTTAGACCAGACGATCCGTTCTTATATAAATGCATAACCTTTTAAATATCAGAGTATCGTAGCTTATACGCATACTTACGGTGCTTTTGAAGTGTTCAAGATTTTGAGTTTCAAATTAAGTTACTACAATACTTGTATTCTGTTTATGATAAGAGTAAAATAGAAGATATGAGCAAAACAGAAGATAAGTAAAGTAAAAAGGAGGATCTTAGCTATGAATGATATCACAAGAAAATTTGTAGAGGAAAAAACAAAAGAACTGTTACAGGCGCCATCCTGTTACCAGGGACTGAAAGATTTGGCTGAAAAATGGCTTGCCGCACAAAATACTGCAGATGAGGCGGACGTGACAAAGGCCTATCTTGAGGAATTGGCAGCAGATGTTTTATCAATTGATGATTTGATCGCTTTTGCTGGATCTGCAAAAGGTGAAGAAATTTTTGGAACTGACCGAGCAAAAGGAATGGTTTCACAGGCTCAGGCTGCAAAAGCATCTGGAGCAAAGTATTGTATTTGTCCAGCATGTACAGCAGGCGGTGCGATCCTTGATAAAAAAGAAGAAATCCTTGGCTGATCACATTTGTTTTTGATATAAGACCACATAAAAACTGTACGTATTAAGCGTGCAGTTTTTTGTTTTTATAACATATGAGCGAAACAGAAGATTATCAGTCCCTTTTATTTTTTTGATTATTTGTTTATTTTTAGTTAATATTGTAAAAATAATCTAAAATATCTAAATAGTAGCGTTTTTCATGTTATTTCAATCTATACGACAAACGCGAGTTTTTCATATAGATATTGCAAGAAAGCAGTTTTTATGCTAAACTATCTTTTATAAGCTTTCGTTCTTACATAATAACCAATATCTATTATTGCATTTTATTTTAAGGTTTACTTTTTATTTATTAATCCCAATCTTTTTTTACTTCAAATGCATCAAAAAATCAACTATGTTTAAATTTTAAAATAAAGGAGCTTCTTTTAATTATGGATAATTATCATGACAACAAAAAAGTTACTTACCGTGAACAAACAGATA
>CAZSTD010000167.1:0-4823 GCA_964609645.1 uncultured Blautia sp. | reverse complement strand
TCAACAGCCCGGGTGGTTCCGTAACAGCCGGCATGGCGATCTATGATACCATGCAGTATATTAAATGCGATGTTTCCACCATTTGTCTTGGAATGGCTGCCAGCATGGGTGCCTTTCTTCTGGCAGGAGGTGCCAAGGGTAAGAGATTTGCCCTTCCGCATTCCACCATTATGATCCATCAGCCATCCGGCGGTGCGCAGGGTCAGGCAACAGAGATCCAGATCGTGGCGGATCATATCGCACAGACAAAGAGAACTTTAAATGAATTATTGGCTGCAAATACCGGTCAGCCGATTGAAGTTGTTGAGCGTGATACAGACCGGGACAACTATATGACTGCTGAGCAAGCAAAGGCATATGGACTGATTGACGGTGTAGTCATGCATAAATAGTGCGCAAGATAAGACTCCTGTGAATCACAGGAGTCTTATTATTTGGAGTCACTGTGATTGACTGCAAACAGACAGATATATAATTAGACATTAATAATAGAAAGGACAGACACGATCCATGGCAGAAAAGATAAGAGAAGGAAAAGTCAGATGCTCCTTTTGCCAGAAGACAGAAGATCAGGTCAGAAAACTGATCGCAGGTCCGGACGGCAAGACATTTATTTGTGACGCGTGTATAGAGATCTGCTCAGAGATCATGGAGGAAGAATTAAATCCTTATGATCCGGAAATGATGGTAAATTCTGACATTAACCTGCTGAAACCGGAGGAGATCCATGCGGTTTTAGATGATTATGTGATTGGACAGGATGCAGCGAAAAAAGCACTTGCTGTAGCGGTCTATAATCATTATAAGAGAATCCTTGCATCCAGAAATTCTGATGTAGAACTTCAGAAAAGTAATATCCTGATGCTTGGACCGACAGGTTCCGGTAAAACTCTGCTGGCACAGACACTTGCCAGACTGTTGAATGTGCCGTTTGCGATCGCAGATGCGACCACACTGACAGAAGCTGGTTATGTAGGTGAGGATGTTGAAAATATCCTTCTGAAGATTATACAGGCAGCAGATTACGATATCGAACGAGCACAGTACGGTATCATTTATATTGACGAGATCGATAAGATCACCAGAAAATCCGAAAATGCATCCATCACTCGTGATGTATCAGGAGAGGGCGTGCAGCAGGCATTGCTGAAGATTCTGGAAGGAACGGTTGCGAGCGTACCTCCTCAGGGCGGACGTAAACATCCGCATCAGGAATTTATCCAGATCGATACAACCAACATTCTGTTCATCTGCGGTGGTGCTTTCGAAGGCATCGAGAAGATCATCGAATCCAGACAGGATACGAAATCTATCGGTTTCGGAGCAGAAGTTTCCATCAAAGAAGATAGAAACGTAGGAGAGATCCTCAAAGAGGTTATGCCGGAAGACTTTATCAAGTTTGGTCTGATCCCAGAGTTTATCGGCCGTGTGCCGGTGGTAGTGACTCTGGATGCACTCGATGAAAAGGCACTGATCAGCATTCTGAAAGAGCCAAAGAATTCTCTGACCAAACAGTACCATAAATTATTTGAGCTGGACGGCGTAGAACTTGATTTTAATGACGATGCACTGGAACTGGTCGCAAAGAAATCTCTGGAACGCAAGACGGGTGCCAGAGGACTTCGTGCGATCATGGAAGGATCTTTGATGGATCTGATGTACAAGATCCCATCCGATGACACGATCCGTAAGTGCACCATCACCAAAGACGTAGTAGAAGGCACCGGTGAGCCGGAGATCATCCGCGGAGAAGCTCCTGCGCAGGTAAACACTGCCGGAAGCAGAAGAACATCCCGGAAGGCGAAAAAGGATAAACCGGAAACTGCCTGATGGAAGGGACTGAGTAATAAATGACGAATCAAAATATAGTGCTGCCATCGATCGCACTTAGGGGAACGACTATTCTTCCGGGTATGATCGTACATTTCGATGTGAGTCGGGAGCGTTCTGTGAAAGCGATCGAAGCAGCGATGCTTCAGGATGAGAAGATCTTTTTGGTCACACAGCTTGATCCAGATGTGGAGATGCCGGATGCTTCCGGTGTCTACCATGTGGGAACGATCGCCTACATCAAACAGGTGGTAAAACTTCCACAGAATCTTTTGCGTGTGCTGGTCGAGGGAACCGGAAGGGCAGTCTTGGTGAAATTTGACCAGGAATTTCCATATATCAAGAGCGAGATCACACCGGTTGAGGAACAGGAAGATCAGCTCCCGGAATCTGTGACGGAAGCTATGCACAGAAGTATGAAGGAATTGTTCCACCAGTATTGTATGGAGAGCGGAAAGCTCAGCAAGGAGCTGGTAGCGCAGATCCTAAACATCGAAAAGATCGAAGAACTGGTAGAGCAGATCGCAGTGAATCTGCCGCTGTCCTATCAGAACAAGCAGAAAATACTCGAAGCACTCACACTGGAAGAACGCTATGAGGTTCTTGGCGCGATCATCAGCAATGAGATCGATGTGATGCAGATCGGCAGAGATCTTCAGAGAAAAGTGAAAGCCAGAGTGGACAAGAACCAAAGAGAATATATTTTAAGAGAACAACTGAAAGTGATCCGTGAGGAACTGGGCGAGGACAACACCGAGGACGATGCAGAAGAATTTAAGAAAAAACTTAAAGAGCTTTGTGCAAGTGATGAGGTGAAAGATAAGATCGCCAAAGAGATCGAGCGCTTTAAGAATACCAACAGCAATGTCTCTGAAAATGCAGTGCTGCGTGGATATATTGAAACGATGCTTTCTCTTCCTTGGGATAAAAAATCTACAGATTCCGATGACCTGAAAGAGGCATGGAAGGTTCTCGAAAACGGTCATTATGGACTTAAGGACGTAAAAGAGCGCGTCATGGAATTTTTGTCCGTCAGAAAGCTGACAAATAAGGGCAAAAGTCCGATCCTGTGTCTGGTGGGACCGCCAGGAACTGGTAAAACATCCATCGCGAAATCTGTGGCAGAAGCGATGCATAAGAAATATGTGCGTATCTGTCTGGGCGGTGTGAGAGATGAAGCGGAGATCCGCGGTCATAGAAAGACTTATGTAGGTGCGATGCCGGGAAGGATCACAGCGGCACTGCAGCAGGCAGGTGTCGGTAACCCGCTGATGCTCTTGGACGAGATTGATAAGACCAGCAGTGACTATAAGGGAGATACTTCCGCAGCACTTTTGGAAGTGCTTGACCCGGAACAGAACAACAAGTTCTTGGATCATTATATCGAAGTTCCGCAGGATCTTTCGGAGGTACTTTTCATTGCGACTGCCAACGATGTGCAGGGAATCCCGCGTCCGCTCCTTGATCGTATGGAGCTGATCGAGATCGCTGGCTATACAGAAAATGAGAAAGAGCACATTGCCAAGGAACATCTGATCCCGAAACAGATGGAAGAAAACGGGATCGAAAAGGGCAGACTGACGATCCAGTCCGCAGCCTTAAAGAAGATCATCAATAATTATACGAAGGAAGCCGGAGTCCGTAATCTGGAACGATGCATCGGACAGATCTGCCGCAAAACAGCGCGTGCGATCATGGAAGAAGGCAAGAAGAAAGTTACGGTTACGACCAAAAACCTTCCGGATTTCCTGGGCAAAGAACACTTTAATTATCTGATGGCAAACAAAAAAGACGAGATCGGTATTTCACGCGGACTTGCATGGACGCAGGTAGGCGGAGATACTCTGCAGATAGAAGTAAATGTGATGCCAGGTAAAGGAGAGCTTCTTCTTACTGGACAGCTTGGCGATGTGATGAAAGAATCCGCGCAGGCAGGTATCACATATATCCGCTCCGTTGCAGCAGACTATAAAGTAGAGCCGGAATTTTTCCAGGAAAATGACATCCATGTGCATATCCCGGAAGGGGCAGTGCCAAAGGACGGCCCATCCGCAGGTATCACTATGGCAACAGCGATCCTTTCTGCGATCATCAAAAAGCCGGTAAGAGCAGACCTTGCGATGACCGGGGAGATCACACTCAGAGGACGTGTGCTTGCGATCGGCGGACTGAAAGAAAAACTTCTCGCAGCGAAATATGCGAAGATCAAAGAAGTATTAGTACCGGCAGAAAATAAGCCGGATATTCAGGAATTAGATAAAGAAATCACAGACGGGCTTACGATCACTTTTGTAAGCTCTATGAAAGAAGTGCTCAACAAAGCACTTGTATGATTTTGCACGATTGAACGACAGAGTGAGGAAATCAATGGTTATAAAAAATGTATCATTAGATATCGTGTGCGGTATCACCAGTAAACTTCCGGATACCAAAAGACCGGAGGTTGCGTTTGCAGGAAAATCAAATGTAGGAAAATCTTCTCTGATCAATGGTTTGATGAACCGGAAGTCTCTTGCACGTACAAGTTCGCAGCCGGGAAAAACACAGACGATCAATTTTTACAATGTCAATGAGGCAATGTACCTGGTAGACCTTCCTGGATACGGATATGCAAAGGTATCACAGACAGAGAAGGAAAAATGGGGAAAAATGATCGAGAGATATCTTCATACATCTAAAGATCTGAAGGCAGTTTTCCTGCTGATCGATATCCGTCATGATCCGTCTGCAAATGATAAGATGATGTATGACTGGATCTTGCACAATGGCTACGAGCCGATCATTATCGCTACCAAGCTGGATAAGCTCAAACGAAGCCAGGTGCAGAAGAATATCAAAGCGATCAAAGAAGGGCTGAATCTGAGCAAAGGTGGAATCATCATCCCGTTTTCTGCGGAAACAAAACAGGGACGAGAGGAAATCTGGACTCTGATCGATGTGTTGACCGGACTGGCTCCGGCAGCAACAGAAGAAGCCGGCACACTTGAATAATA
>CAZSTD010000166.1:0-4845 GCA_964609645.1 uncultured Blautia sp. | reverse complement strand
TTCATCTTCTGATAATCAAAAAATGCCGAGCCTTCTTATCATTCTTTTTTGCCCCCTTTCCAAATGCCGGGTGACGAGTCACACGTTCGATCATAGGAACTAACAGGTTGCAGAAAATGATCGCATAGGAAACACCCTCTGCAGAGCCGCCAAAGAGACGGAAGATCGCAGTCAGCACACCAAGACAGACACCGTACACGTACTGTCCTCTCGGTGTGATCGGTGTCGTGACGTAATCTGTAGCCATGAACCATGCACCAAGCATCAGTCCACCACCAAAGAGATGTGTGAACAGATAATCCATATCAAATCCTTTGCCTGTTCCCAGCATATACAGGATCACAAACACAGCAAAAGAACCGATATAAGTGAGCGGGATCTTCAGATCGATGATCTTATAAGCCACAAGGATCGCTGCGCCGATCAGGATCGCAAGTGCGGAAGTCTCACCGATCGTACCCTGGATATCACCAAGGAACATATGTAATACAGAGACGGATCCTTCTGTAAATCCATTCTGTTTTAAAGCAGCCAGCGGAGTTGCCCCTGATACAGTGTCCACAACACCTCTGAATCCGTCACTGACTGCAAAGTCTGTCATCTTTCCTGCGAAAGAGATCATCAGAAAACATCTTGCTGCAAGCGCCGGATTCATAAAGTTCTGACCCAGACCGCCAAAAAGCTGTTTTACCACAATGATCGCGAACGCGCTGCCCAGTACAGGCATCCATAACGGGATGGAAGCCGGCATGTTCAATGCCAAAAGAAGTCCGGTCACAACTGCACTGAAATCTGTGATCGTATTTTTCTTGTGCATCAGTTTGTCATAGATCCACTCAAAAAATACACTGGATGCTACCGTGATCACAATGACCAGCAGCGCACGAAGCCCGAAGTTATAAACACCAAATGCGGCAGCAGGAAGAAGTGCAGCTGCTACCATCTGCATGATTTTACTCGTTGTCATCTTATCCCGGATATGAGGATTGGATGATACATGTAACATCTGATCCATTTTTTTATCCCCCTTTTACTTTCTCTTACGGCTTGCCAGAACCAGCTTACGCATAGATTTGATCATCTGCGTCAATGGACGTTTCGCCGGACAGATGTAGCTGCAGCTTCCGCATTCGCAGCATTCCATACCGTCAAACTTCTGGAAACTCTCCAGATCACGGTGCTGGGCAAAAGTCGCAAGACGTGCAGGGATGACGTGCTCCGGACAGACACTCACGCATCTGCCGCAGTTGATGCATGCCGTCTCCTGTGCATCTGCCACATCGTCTTTCTCCAGGCAAAGACAGGCAGAACTTGTCTTAATGCAAGGCACCTGGGTATCATACATAGCAAATCCCATCATAGGACCGCCGGAGATCACTTTTACAGTATTTTCAGAGATACCGCCAGCCGCCTCGATCAGTTCAGCCATGTTTGTTCCGGAAAGAACCTCAAAGTTCTTCGGATTGCGGACTCCCTCTCCTGTCACTGTCACAATACGGTCCATGACAGGCTTTCCAAGGATAACAGCCTCATAGATCGCGATCACAGTGTCCACGTTGTCAACCACACATCCCGCATCCGCCGGAAGCATCATAGAGTTGATCTCTCTGCCTGTGACAGCTTTGATCAAAAAGCGCTCGCCGCCCTGCGGATATTTGGTCAGAAGTTCCGCAACTTCGATGCGTGGGATCTTCTTTACTAATTTCTTCAGTTTTTCAATACATTCTGGTTTATTATCCTCGATACAGATATATCCCTTTGCATTATCAAAGAGTTTGAGCATGACTCTCAGTCCCTCGATCAATTTCTCAGGATCATCGATCATTCTCTTATAATCGCTTGTCAGATATGGCTCGCACTCTGCGCCGTTGATAAGGATGTACTCGATCTGATCTGGATCTTTCGGTGCAAGTTTTACCTGCGTCGGGAAACCGGCACCACCCATTCCCACGACACCGCCTTCTTTGATCCTAGCAAGGATCTCGTCTTTTGTAAGATCCTCCAGTGTCGCTGGCGTAAATTCTACACTCTCGTACTTCTGATCATTCTCAATGATGATCGAGTTTACCATAGAGCCTGTCGCTGTCAAGCGCGGCTCGATCCCCTTTACTGTACCTGAAACAGATGCATGGATCGGGGATGAGACAAAGCCCGCAGCGTCCGCGATCTTCTGACCCGCAAGTACATGATCTCCTTTCTGAACGATCGGTGCAGCCGGTGCGCCGATATGCTGAGAAAGAGGATACACCATATCTCCCTTAGGCAGATACTTCACTACTGAACTGTTTTTGGATAATTCTTTTCCGTCATAAGGATGGATTCCACCCTTAAAGGTTAAAAATCCCATTTTGTTCCCTCCTTTTTATAAATAAGCGTCTCAAGAGTTTCTTTCTTTGTCTGATCGCTCTTTTCGATCTGCTTTTTCGTTTTGTTTGTGGGAATCTTCTTTTGTCTTGATGTCCCTCAGGCTATGCAGCTTATGTAATTTATGCAGTTTATATCCACGGTTTAAGTTCGGGTATGCCTTTACGAAACGCTGCATATTGCGTCCGGATCTCGCTGCAAGAGCCTCTTTTTTCCGCTGAAGTTCTTCTCTGATCTCCGCAGACAGCTCTACACGCTTTCTTTCCATTTCCTTGAGAACTTCCACGTCATTTAAGCGCTCTCTCACACTCTCAAGAGTAGCTCCCGTCGAAAATCCCACTTCTGTGATCCTCTCATGCATACGGATAAGCATCTCGTCCTTCGCCTGGTCGATCGCAGCCTCGATCGCAGGGATCTTGTCGTGAATGCGAAATGCTGCTGCTGCTGAGAAGCAAAAGTCTACCAGGTAACCTGCGCCGATCGCACAAACACTAATTTTTCCAATAAAAACGGGATACAATGCGACAATATATTCCACGACAGGGTGAAGCACTCGAAACAAAAGTACTGTAAAAAATCCCCATCCTAAAGAAGCAGTTAAACAAATACGCCCCTGGAAATTATATTTTCTGTCACTGTAATCCCACCATGAAGTATGGAAAATGCTTTCCATCAATACTGCAGTTAGATATTCTAGGATCGTTGCCACCACAAGGCCGCCAAGATATAACCACATAAGATTTTCGCTGACCGGTTTTAAGATCAGATAAACGGAAACCGCACCACATCCATATATCGTGCAAAAAGGACCATTGATGAATCCACGATTCACATATTTTCCATTTTTAAGCGACACATAACTGGTTTCCCACAGCCACCCGAAAAAGCTGTATATGATAAACCAGTTTACAAGATGGTAAAAATCCACCCCCATAATTGATAAATTCCACATGCTTTTTCTTCCTTGTTTGTATATTTTTTTCATTTACGTTTATACTATATACCATTTTTCTAAAAAAATCACTACCCAAATTTTATTTTTTTGTGTATAATTAAATACAATTTTTGAAAGGAAAACAGGTCACCATGATTGTTAAAAAAATGCCTATTTTGCAAGGGTTTCCGGACTTTGAGACTGTTAAATTTTTCACTGGAAAATTGTTTAAAAAATACAATTTTTCTCCGATTTTTTATGACATCGAAACAACCGGATTATCAAGAAATTCCACGTTTTTGTACCTTATCGGCGCAGCTGCGCTGGAAGAAGAAACCTGGTATTTATATCAATGGATGGCTGAATCTTCGAAGGAAGAAGTGACAATCCTGAGAATTTTTTCACAATTTCTCTCAGGATTCGACTATACGATCTCATACAACGGAAACAGCTTCGACCAAGCTTATCTGGAAGCCAAATATGAGCAGTATCAGATGCCTTCCCCTTTTAAAGGAAAAATATCTCTGGATCTTTACCAGACTCTACGCCCTCTAAAAAAACTGCTCAAGCTTTCTTCTATGAAGCAGCCCTGCACGGAAGAATTTCTGGGGATCCGCGATAGGATCTACACAGATGGAAAGGAATGCATCCGTCTTTATAAGGATTTCCTAAAAAAAAGAGACGTAAGTATCGCAGATGTCGTGATCGGGCACAACCTGGAGGATATCCTAGGACTCGGGAAGATCTACATGATGCTCGGATATCTCTGTCTGTTCGAGGGGGACTACGAAGTAGCATGCGCAGATCTTGACGACGAAAGCCTGATCTTAAAGTTGCAGCTTCCCTGCTCACTGCCCGCAGCTTTCTCCAATGGGAGCAGCAATTTTTATCTCACAGGACAGGAAGATCAGGTCAGCCTTATCATAAAAACACAACAGGGACGTTTAAGACAGTATTATCCTAATCCCAAGGATTATTATTATCTCACAGAGGAAGACTGTGTGATCCCACGGTCACTCGGAAGCTCGATCGATCGAAGATACCGGAAGGCAGCCACCAAAGATACCTGTTATACCTGGTTTTGCTGCGATGGATCTTTCTTATCATCCCCTGCAAAGCAAAAACAATATCTGACACGCACTCTCCCATATCTACTTGGAACTCTTAAATAGAAAAATTAAAAAAATCAGAAAAAACAGCCGCCGTCGTAGTTTCCTACAACAGCGGCTGTTCTATTAAACGCGCTTACACTATGAATCTTTTAAGATCATTTTCAACAATTATTCTTCTGTGCTTTCTTCAGCCGGTGCTTCAAGAGCTTTCATGCTCAGGCTGATCTTCTTGTCTTCACCGTTGAAATCAACAACTTTTGCTTCGATCTCCTGTCCGATAGAAAGTACATCTGCAGGTTTTGCAACATGTTCTCTGGAAATCTGAGAAACATGAAGAAGTGCATCTACGCCAGCAGCCAGCTCAACGAATGCGCCGAAGTCTGTCATACGTGCAACTTTACATTGTACAACGTATCCTACTGCGAAATCTTCAGC
>CAZSTD010000165.1:0-4934 GCA_964609645.1 uncultured Blautia sp. | reverse complement strand
ATCTGATCAGGATTCAGATACGTTTGCAAACTGACTGTGATACAGCGTATGGTAGAAACCGCCCTTTGCGATCAGTTCGTCGTGTGTGCCCTGTTCGATGATGCTTCCATCTTTCATCACCAGGATGAGATTTGCATTTCGTATCGTAGAAAGACGGTGTGCAACGATGAAACTAGTCCTGCCTTCCATCATCTTTTCGAACGCTTCCTGGATCTGCAGCTCTGTTCGGGTGTCGATGCTGGAGGTTGCCTCATCTAAGATCAGCATTGGAGGCAGGCAGAGCATGACGCGAGTGATACAAAGGAGCTGTTTTTGTCCCTGGCTTAAACTGTCTTCTGTGAGCACAGTGTCAAGCCCCTTTGGAAGGCGATGGATAAACTCCCAACTGTGAGAAAGCTTGGCTGCCTCGATGATCTCCGTATCTGTGGCATCCGGTTTTCCGATGGCAATGTTGTCGCGGACAGTGCCGTTTTTGATCCATGTGTCCTGAAGCACCATTCCGTAGCTGCTTCGCAGAGAATGGCGGGTAATTTCCGTGATCGGCTTGCCGTCGATGGAGATCTCACCTTTGTTTACATCATAGAATCGCATCAAAAGGTTGATAAATGTGGTCTTTCCGCATCCGGTAGGGCCTACGATCGCCACACGCATGCCCGGTTTTACATGAAGGGTGAAGTCTTCGATCAGTTTTTTGTCCTTTTCATAGCGGAAAGAGACATTCTGGATATCGACTTCTCCTTTGACATCTGTCAGAATCTCCGATGCTTCTGGAGTTTCTGGCTGTTCCTCGAGCAGATCAAAGATCCTTCCTGCGCAGGCAAGTGCATTTTGGAGTTCTGTGATCACGGAACTGATATCATTGAACGGTTTCATGTACTGATTTGCATAGGAGAGCAGTACAGAAAGTCCGCCGACGGTCAGAGTACCACCCGGAATGATGAACGCACCGACCAAAGCGACGCAGGCATAGATGATATTGTTGACGCAGCGGGTTGAAGGGTTGGTCAGACTGCTGTAAAATACGGCATTCTGGCTGCATTCCTGCAATTCTTTATTGATCTTGGCAAAACGCTCGGAAGATTTTTCTTCATATCCAAAAGCCTGTACAACTTTCTGGTTTCCGATCATTTCCTCGATGAGAGCTGTCTGACGGCCTCTGGCATCACTCTGCTTGCGGAACATATCAAAAGAGTGAGAGGACACGAATTTGGCAACTCCGAAGCTGACTGGTGTCAGGACGATGACCATCAATGTGATCTGGACGTTCTTAGAAAGCATGAACACCAGTGTTCCAAGGATGGTGAGGACTCCGGAAAAAAGCTGTGTAAATCCAAGGAGCATACCGTCAGATAAAATATCTGCGTCTGCGATGATGCGGCTGATGATATCTCCGGTGCTGTGCCCGTCTAGATAGGACAAAGGCAGCTTCTGGATATGTCGGATCGCTTTGGCGCGGATATCTTTGACCGTCTGGTAAGTCATACGATTGTTGATCTCGTTCATCAGCCATGTAGCGGCGGAGGATAAGATGACCATGACAAGGATCCTGGAAAGATAATGCCACATCATCTGAAAATCAACATGATGTTCAGCGACAACCTGATCGATCGCGTTTCCAAAAAGGATCGGCACATATAACTGCAGCACAACGGAAATGGCTGCGAGCAGGATGCTCAGGACTAAGAGAAAGCGATATCTGCCGATGAAGCGAAGGACTTTGAAAAAGGTCTCCATACTGTTGGAGGTAGTTTTGTTGTGTCTTATTCTTGTACTCATGCGTTTACCTCCTTATTGTAGTTATATTTGCTGCGTTCTTCCGGGAACTGGGAGAAGAAGATCTCCTGGTAAGTACTGCAGGATGTGAGCAGTTCCTCGTGTGTACCTTTTCCCGCTAAAGTTCCATTGTCGAGCACCAGGATACAATCTGCCTGGCGGATACTTGCGGAACGTTGGGAGACCAAAAAGGTAGTTACGTTCCAGTCAAGCTGATTTAAAGATTTGCGAAGCGCAGCATCTGTGGCGAAGTCAAGTGCGCTTGCGCTGTCGTCGAGGATCAGGATTTGAGGCTTTTTGACAAGTGCGCGTGCGATCGTGAGACGCTGCTTTTGCCCGCCGGAAAGATTCTTTCCGTTTTGCTCTAACATAAAGTCAAGCTGACCGGTCTTGCCTTCTACGACTTCTTTGCCCTGCGCTGCTGCAAGTGCCTGCCAGATCTGATCGTCTGTGGCTGCTTCATTTCCCCATTTTAAGTTCTCGCGGATCGTACCCTTAAAAAGTGCTGCTTTCTGAGGAACAATGCCGATCTTATCGCGAAGCTGTGATCTTGTGTAAGTCTGTATATCCTGTCCGTCGATCGAGATGTTTCCGCTTTGGGCATCATAAAATCTTGAGATCAGATTGACAAGGGTGGTCTTTCCGCTGCCGGTACCGCCAATGATCCCGATCGTCTGTCCCTTTTTGGCAGAAAAGCTGATATGGGATAAACTTGGTGCACCTGCACCACTGTAAGTAAAGCTGACATCCTCAAAGGAAACCGCACAGTCTGAGGCAGCAGAAGTGGATGGTGTATGCTCAGCCGGATACGCCATGGATGTGTTTACTTTTAAGATATCTGCTACACGGTTTGCACAGGCGGTAGCTTTGTTTAAGGTGATGATCAAAGAGGCGAGTTTGATCAGCTCTACGATCATCTGTGCCATGTAATTGTACAGCGCGACAACCTGACCCTGCTGCATACCACCGAGGTTGACTTCGACACCGGCTTTCTGGATCAGGACAACGGTTGCGATATTGATCAGAACGTAGGTTGCCGGATTCAATAAAGCAGATAATCTTCCCACAAAAAGGTTCAGCTTGGTGAGTTCTTCGTTTCGAACATCGAATTCGCGGACTGATTCCTGTTCCTGACAGAATGCGCGGATCACGCGGACTCCGGTGAGGTTTTCTCTGGTCAGTCTTGTGACGGTATCAAGCTTTCCCTGCACTTTTTTGAACAGAGGGATACTTAAAAACATGATGACAAAAACCACCAGAAAGAGGATCGGGATCGCCACCACGAAGACGAGAGCGCATTTGACATTGATCGTAAATGCCATGACCATGGATCCAAGCACGATGAATGGGCTTCGCAGCAAGAGACGAAGACCCATGTTCAGACCGTTCTGGACCTGATTGATATCTGCAGTCAGTCTTGTGATCAGGGTATCTGTTCCAAGGGTGTCAAGCTCTGTAAAGGACAGAGACTGAATATGGTCATAAACTGCCTGGCGCAATTTCGCAGCGAAACCAACGCTGGCTTTGGCTGCAAAGAACTGTGCCGTGACACTGCTGGTGAGACCAAGGGCTGCCATTAAGATAAGGATAAAAAATCTCTGGATGATGTAGGCGTTATCATGATCTGCGATGCCGACATCAATGATCTGCGCGATGACAAGAGGAACGATCAGGTCAAAGATAACTTCCAGAAATTTAAAAAATGGAGCCAGAATGCTTTCTTTTTTGTAGCTTTTTAAATAAACTGCCAATGAACGCATTTTGATAAATTCCTTCCTTTCTTCTGTTTGGTCGATGAAATTCCGGGAAAACTGTGCGTTTGCCCGGGAATGCACATCTTATGGATTTCCTGTTTTTTGAAAAATCATACCATCAAAGTGTAACATTTGAGGTTTTTTTGTCAAGACGAAACCGGAAACCTTTTGTTAAATTTTGGGATATTTTTTATGAAAATTTAATAATTACTATTGACTCCTTGCGAAATAAGCGATATAGTATAATGCAGTAACAGCAAATTAACGAGGTGAAGTTTGCAGGAACGAGGCGTTATGCCCGCCGAAGGAGTAAAACTCTCAGGTTCTCTGGTCTATATTAGGAGAAGAACTGCAAATGGATCGTTTCTCTGGAGACACCCGTTCGATCGGGGGCCGAAGGTGCAAATAACGCAGGGTGCTGCGTCTTGAATCTCTCAGGCAAAAGGACAGAGGATGCTTTTCTTATCATCCCAGTTGGCACGAAAATGTCAGATATCAGAAATTATTTTTGTTATATTTTGACGGACAGTGCGCAACATTTTCTGAACTTTCACATATTTTGAAACGGTCTGTGATACTTTGTTTCCCATGCTGTACAATAATTAAATGATACTTTATAAAAAGGAGATTATGATTATGTGGGAAGCGATCAATCAATTTTTAACTACTGTAGATGACCTTGTCTGGGGTGTGCCCCTGATGGTACTGATCATGGCGGGCGGCCTTTTGCTGACGACCAGACTTGGGTTATTGCAAATCCGAAGACTCCCTCTTGCTTTGAAATGGATGTTTAAAAATGAAGAAGAAGGCGATGGAGAGATCTCCAGTTTCGCAGCGCTGTGCACAGCATTGAGTGCAACGATCGGTACTGGTAACATCGTAGGTGTGGCAACGGCTGTCTGTGCAGGTGGTCCGGGAGCGCTGTTCTGGATGATCGTGGCAGCATTTTTGGGAATGGCTACGAAATACGCAGAAGGTCTTCTCGCTGTAAAATATCGTGTGGTAGCAGAGGATGGACATAGCTTAGGCGGACCTTTCTACTATATTGAAAAAGGTATGGGACCGAAATGGAAATGGCTTGCAAAACTTTTTGCATTCTTTGGTGTCTGTGTAGGTCTGTTTGGAATCGGTACATTCAGCCAGGTAAATGGTATCTCCAGTGCGATCCAGAACTTTTTTGACCCGAGTAAATCGAACTGTGTCAATATCCCATTCCTTGGAGAATACTCATGGGCAGTTGTGATCTCCTCTTTGATCCTTGCATTTTGTGTAGCAGCGATCTTGATCGGAGGTCTGAAAAGGATCGCAACAGTCAGCCAGATCGTTGTTCCGTTTATGGCGGTGATCTATATTGTGTTTAGTGTAGCACTGATCATTTTAAATATTACAGAAATTCCGGGTGCGATC
>CAZSTD010000164.1:0-4983 GCA_964609645.1 uncultured Blautia sp. | reverse complement strand
CTTTCGTTCCGATCTTGATCGTCCATGCTCTTGTCTCATCCTCTCCTGATGTCAAGAAGCTCATAAGTCCCAGAAGCTGATAGCTTGCTTTTACAAGTTTCTCAAGACCTGACTCTGTCAGCCCCAGATCATCTAAGAACATTTTCTTTTCGTCATCATCCAGCTCAGAGATCTCTTCCTCGATCCCAGCGCAGATCACAAAAATCTCACTGTTCTGCTCTGCTGCATATTTACGAACTGCCTGTACATGTGCGTTGCTCTGTCCGTCATCTGCCAGATCATCCTCCGCTACGTTTGCAGCGTAGATCACCGGTTTCCAAGTCAGCAGATTGTAAGTTCCCATCCAGTTTTCTTCATCTTCGTTCTCCAGCTCCATGTTGATCGCCATTTTGCCGTCCTCAAGATGTGCTTTTACTTTCTGAAGGAAGTCCAGCTCTTTTGCAGCTTCTTTATCCATACGTGCAGTCTTAGTCACTTTCGCGATCCTTCTCTCAAGGATCTCAAGGTCAGAGAATACAAGCTCCAGATTGATCGTCTCAATATCGCGGAGCGGATCAATGCTTCCATCCACATGGATCACGTTAGAATCCTCAAAGCAGCGCACTACATGAACGATCGCATCTACCTCACGGATATTTGCAAGGAACTGATTTCCCAGACCTTCCCCTTTGGAAGCGCCCTTTACGAGACCTGCGATATCTACGAATTCGATCACTGCAGGTGTCACCTTTTTAGAATGATAAAAATCACCCAGAAGTTTCAGTCTCTCATCCGGCACTGTGACCACACCCACATTCGGGTCGATCGTACAGAACGGATAGTTCGCAGACTCTGCGCCTGCCTTTGTTAATGAGTTAAATAATGTACTTTTTCCAACGTTTGGTAATCCAACAATACCCAGTTTCATCGTTTTATCCTTTCCTTTATACAGATTTTATGATACCAGGGTCACTGATCCAAGCTCCTTAGACTCGACCCTTTTGTGCTTTCTTCTACAGCATGCTCTGCCATATTCCATCAAATATCAACTGTCTCATTTTATCATAACCACTTCTGATGTGCAAGATACACTCTGACAGCAGAATGCAAAACAGCAGATCTAAGCACAAAACGCGATCTAATCTCGAGACATGATCATCATCAGATCTCCGCTCTCATAAGTGACCATAGCCGTATCATCCCGAAACTCATTGCTCACCGTCAGCCCACTGTCCGCAGCCGTCAGATGATAATGATCCAGCGGATACTTAAAGCCCTCCAGTGTAAGCCCACACACATCTGTGCCAAGCGCAAAAAACGAAACGTACTTTCCGAACTTCTCTGCCTTCTTTAGAACAGTCCCGCTCTCGATCAGTGCCATATGATTGTAGGCATCCACCAGCGCCACGGATGCACCTTTTTGCCGCGCCAATACCAGAAGGCCAAAGTTCGCGATCAGATGATCCACTCGTTTTCCAGTAGCTCCAAGGATCACGATCTCTTTGGCTCCCCGCTCGATCGCCAAGTTCATCGCAGACTGCGTATCCGAGTCATCCTTTTCCGGGCGCAGGCGAACCACCTCGATCTTTTTTAAGCTCTCTTTTCCATGCATCCATTCTTTGAGCTCCTCGTCTGAAACTTTATCCAAGCCTTCCTTTGGATCTTCATTTCCATGTTCTTCCAAAAACTTGCATCCGTTCTCCGAAAGACTGTCAAAATCTCCCACTGCCACATCCGGGAGCATCTGATTTTCCATAAAGAATTCCAGTCCACGGTCCGCTGCGATCAGACAGATTTTTTCTCTGCCCACCGCATTTATCTTTTCTCTTAAAAAAGAGAGGGCAAAATCTCTCTGGATATCGCCCCCGCTTACAATTATCGTATCTGTCATGTTCTTCCTCAGTCAATGTCTTTGATGATCTCATCCATTCGCTCTTTTGCATGTCTAACGCCGGAAACAAGATCTTCCTTAAATACATAAGAACCTGCAACGACCAGATTTGCACCTGCGCGCAGTACTGTCTCCATTGTCTCATCGTTGATCCCACCGTCAACCTGGATGTCCACATCCAGCTCTTCCGCATCGATCAGCGCTTTCAGCTCCTGAACTTTCTCTGTACACTCCTCCAGATATTTCTGGCCGCCAAATCCTGGCTGTACAGTCATCACAAGAACCATATCCACATCACTCAGCATATGGCTGATGTCATTCACCGGTGTCGCAGGCTTGATAGACACGCCCACCTTCACTCCAGCTTCGCGGATCTGCTCGATCGTTCTCTCCAGATCCTCACACGCCTCTGCATGTACTGTGATAGAGTCCGCCCCGCATTTTACAAAATCCATGATATATCTTTCCGGTTCTGATACCATCAGATGAACATCAAAAAACATTTTGGATTCTTTTCTGATCGATTTGATCACCGGCATACCAAAAGAAATGCTCGGTACAAAATCTCCATCCATAACGTCAATATGAAGCCACTCGATTCCCTCTGACTCCAAAACTTTGATCTGTTCTCCCAGACGGTTAAAATCGGCTGATAAAATAGAAGGGCATAGCTGATACATAATTAAAATCTCCTTTTCTCTTTCAATTCCTTGTACAATCCCAGATAGTCTTCATATCTGAGCTTGCTGATCTTATTGTTTTCTAATGCTTCTTTTACTGCACAATCCGGCTCATGGATATGTCGGCAGCCCTGGAAGCGGCACTGTCCTTCATATTCCTGAAACTCCGGAAAGTAGTCCTTTAATTCGTGCTCCTCCATATCTGTCAGATACAGAGAAGAAAATCCAGGCGTATCCATCAGGTAGGTATCTTCCCCTACCGGGATCACCTGTGAATGGCGGGTCGTATGTTTCCCGCGCTTGAGCTTCTTGCTGATCTCACCAGTCTCCATCTGCACGTTTCCCTGCAGGGCGTTGGTGATCGAGGATTTTCCGACACCGGAAGGTCCTGCCACTACCGTTGTTTTCCCTTTCAGCGCCTCACGGATCTGATCCATCCCTTCCCCGTTAAAAGTACTCGATAAGATCACCTGATACCCACAGCTTCGATAAGTCTGGCACAGAAAATCCAGTTCCTCCTGCGTACCCAGATCCTTCTTATTAAAACAGATGACAGCAGGGACACCTTCTTTTTCCATCATGATCAAAAAACGGTCAAGAAGCATGAAATTAGGTTTCGGATCTTCCATAGCAAAGATCACAAATGCCTGATCTACATTGGCAACAGCCGGACGGATGAGCGAATTTTTTCTGGGAAGGATGGCAGCCACGCTGCCCTCCTTCGCTTCTTGATCCAGCACCTCGATCTCTACGTTGTCGCCAACCAGAGGCTTTTGGTTATCTTTTCTGAAGATCCCTTTTGCTTTGCATTCATAGATCTCATGATCTTCTGCATAAATATAGTAAAATCCGGCAATGCCTTTGATAATCTTTCCCTGCATAGATCACTCTGCCTTCGCAAATGTAATGGAATACGTTCCAAGTTCCTGATACGTTCCGCTGATCAGCTCAGAAAGATGCAATGTTCCCTCACTGACTCCCGGTGCACCTGTAATATCCAGATCATACGGGAACTGCAGAACCTCTCCTTCCAGAACAACAGAAGCCGTCGGTGTTCCATTTACATTTTGGATCAGCTCTAAGCGGATCAGACCTCCGGAATATCCGGTCGGTGTGTTCAGAGTCTGGGTACATTTCCAAATCTCTCCGTTCGCTGCTGCCGCATTCTGCTGTGCGATATCTTCTGCTGACTGTGTGTAAGAAGTATCTGTGCTGTTTGACGTATCTGCCTCTTCCTGCGTACCCGGTTCTTGATTTCCAGTGCTCACAGTCAGTACTACATTAACTGTATTTGGATCTTCCCAGTATCCAGCTTCCGGCTCCTGTGAAATGACTTCACCTGCTGCCACTTCCGAGCTCATCTGTTCCTGCACTTCCACATTCAGGAATTTACCGAATCTGGTGATCGCATCATTCTTTGTCATTCCTACTACACTCGGAACTTCTACACTGTCACCGTAATCAACACCACGGCTGACGATCAAAGTCACTACATCTCCAGAAGAAATACTTGAGCCTGTGTTCGGCGTTGTATAATATACATATCCTGGGTCTACCAACGGAGTTCCATCATCGTTCAGTTCACTATATTCTTTCTGTACATGGACTGTCACTCCCATATCTTCCAGGATCCTCTGCGCATCCACGCCCGTCTGTCCATCCAGATCCGGGATCGTGATCTGCTGAGTACCCTTGCTGACGTAATATTTGATCGTAGTATACTGCTCTACCTTGCTTCCCTCAGGGATATCCTGTGAGGAGATCCTTCCTTTTTCCTGTGTGGAGGCTTCCTCGCCCATCGGCTGGATGCCCAGTTTCATCTCATTGGTAAGCGCTTTCGCTTCATCCTCAGTCTTCCCGATCAGACTTGGCACTGTCACCATTCCGTCATCGTCAACCTTGCCGGCTTCCGACTGCTCGTTGTGCTGTGTATCGCTGTTTTTATCTCCGATCAGACCAGATGCCTTTCCTGCGATCAAAATGATCGCTACTAAGATCGCCACACCCATCAAAAGCATCGCGATCGTCATCGCATGGCCACCACCACTTTTCTTTTCAGACTTGTTGCTCTTTCTCCTGCGCGGAGTTTCCTCCGGCTCATCGTCGTAGTCAGTCTCATTGATCTCTTTCTCAAGCGGCTCTGGCTCTGGTTTTGCAACCTGCTTTGGCACATGTTTGATCTCACCGAGCTCTTTATCTGAGATCACAACTGTCTTCGCGTCATTATCCACAGAAGTAAGTGTCACAAAATCCCCCTGCGGATCGATCAGCGAATGCTTCAGATCTGCGATCACATCCTCAATCTTCTGGTAACGGCGGTCTACACTCTTTTGTGTGCATTTCATAATGATCTGTTCCAGACTGTGCGGAAGTTCCTCCGCGTAAATGCTCGGAAGCACCATCTCTTCCTGAAGATGCTTGATCGCGATCGCT
>CAZSTD010000163.1:278-4992 GCA_964609645.1 uncultured Blautia sp. | reverse complement strand
GTATAGGCTAGGTGAAAGGATACTTCTTACACTGGTGACATTTTTAATATATACATCATTAAAGCAATACATGGGAATAAGTATTGATATTAAAGTATTCTTAAGTATATATCTTGCGATTATTGTAGGAGATACCGTTTTGAATAAAAGGATTAATGGATATCTTGTGAGATATGTACAAGTAAGACGATTTCTTTTGTTTGCTTATATGTGTATTCTTTTAACGATGCAGTATTGGTCTGCATATTTATCTGGAATAGCTGTAGTGATAGGTAATGTGGTTATTCCATTCTTCTTAAGTGCATTTTACAGTTGTAAATTTTTTCAAGCATATTTGTGGGAAGTTTTCTATTTAGTAAATTTAGGATTGCTAAAAATGCTTTATATTTTTGCAGTTGGCTTACTTAATCATAAGACTATTTGGGATTATGTGTATAGTGGATTTAATTCTGCAAACACATATTTTGGGGCATTTTGGTGGATCTTTATTGTCTTTTTAATGTTTTTGCTACAAAATATATTGGATGTGAATTCATGGATGAGCAAACTGCTGAAAGGGCATCTACGAATAGTAAGCATAATATGTGTAATAGAAAGTGGAATTTTATATTTTCTTATTTATTTAAGTAATATGGAAATAAAAATAAAAGACTTAATTATTGCATTTATTATCGTTACAGGCAGTATGCTAGTTTTATTATTAATTTTTGTTCGATATTACATGAAAAATATTACGGCTGAGAAAAATATTTTAGAAGTTAAAAATAAAACGATTGTAGAGCAGTATCAGGAGTTAGACGAAAATTACCGAAAATATCGTTGCCTTGTACATGATGAAAAGTATTTACTTAATTATATTGCTCAGTGTATACAGAATGGCAAAATTAAAGAAGTTCAGATGGTAATACAAAAGCGACAAAATCAATTTGTTGAAAAAGTCTATTGGACTGGGATTAACATTATTGATAATGTGATTGCATTGGAAAAACGAAAAATAGAACAACAAAATATAGAATTTCAATTGGACGCAGATGTGACGGACATTATTATGGATGAAATGGATTTTATTATTTTATTTGAAAATGTATTTAACAATGCAATTGAAGCTGTTACAAAATGTACAGGGGAAAGAAAGATTAAAGTTTTTATTAAAAATATCAATGATACACTTTTACTTAAAGTCTGGAATAGCAGTAGCAAGTTGCCAACTATAAAAGGTAAAAAGTTTGTGACTGATAAAAATGATTCTTCTGGACATGGCTGGGGAGTTGAAAGTGTCAAATATATAGTGGAGAAGTATGAAGGAGAAGTAATATTTAGATACGATGACAGCTTTTTTGAAGTAGTCATCACGATTGGCAAACAGTAAAGGAGATTAAGCGATGGAAAAAGAAAGATTAGGAAATGTAGAACTGGAATTAAAAGAAATTGATGCATTAAACATAGAAAATAATTCAGAGGAAGCTAGACAAACATTAGGTGGATCATTTACTAGTGTTATCTGCTGCTAGTTTTAAACTGAATACTTAAAATGAACAAATACATAAAAGAAATTTATCTTCGGATTGTAATCCTGGATATTTTTAGAAAAAAAACACAGAATCTTCTTGTAGGAGATACACCGGAAGAAGAATATGAGTTTTATATGACGTATTTCTTTGACAATGAAGCGTATAAGCAGTCGTTGTTAAAAGAATATCCGGAATTAGACAGGCTACAGTTTATCAAAGACAGTAGCCTGTCTTTGATAAATTTAGAGATTGAACAGCGATTCCAGATGGATCGACAGGAAATTCGACAGACCTGGAATTTACAAAAGGAAAAATGTGGTATTAAAAAAATTGATCCGGGGCAGGGCGATGCGCACAATGGCGGCAGCAGTGTCGCTAAAGTGGAGCTAGAAGATGGAACGATCTTATATTATAAACCGCACAGTCTTGTTAAGAATGTCAAATATCAAAACTTATATGCATATTTATGTCAGAGGACAGGTGTTTCCTGCAGAGAAGTAAAATATCTGGCAGGCAGATCTTATGGCTGGGAAGAAAATATCCAAAACAAACCTTGTGAGACGAAAGAGGAAGTAAAGCGTTATTATTTTAGGATGGGGCTCCATCTGTTTTTGGGATATGCGCTCGGTGCGACAGATCTTCATGGAGAGAACATCATCGCGCACGGTGAACATCCGATCATTATAGATATGGAAACTTATCCGGGGTATATCGGTCAGGTTGATCGCTTAGCTGCCAATGAGCAGGCGGTCAGAGAAGATATCGAAGCTGGAAAGTATGCGGAGGTTGCCAACAGAACGCATATCATGACATCTGTACTGCACACAGGGATGCTGCCGGTCCTCACCTGGGGAAGCGGAAGCCAGAAGGTTCCAATGAGTGCGATGAACATGTGCGGCAAGATAAAGACGCCGTTTCGGATGCCGGTGGTGAAGGAGGATAAAACTTCAAATATCCATATTGAGTATGAAAATCTGGAATTTGAGTTTAAGGAATGCATTGTGAGACTCGACGGAGAAGCAGTCTGTTCTGCGGAATATACAGATGATCTGATACAGGGATTTCGGGCGGCATATAAAGAGACGCTCAAAGATCCTCAGATCATAAGAATGATGGAATGCTTTTTTGAGGAAAGATCGAGGGTGATCCTGCGGCACACACAGCAATATGCGATGTACCGATTTGCTTCCTACCATCCGGATTATATGAAGAAGAGAAGTCATAGAGAGAAACTTTTGAGTGTGATACATAAAGAAGGTGAGACATCGTTGCAGAGAGAAATCAGAGATTATGAGATCAACAGTTTGTTGGAAATGGACATCCCATATTTTGAGATTGATGGACGCAGTAAGTCTCTTTTTGACGGAAATGGAAAAGAGTATCGAGAATATTTGCCTGAGACACCGTATAACGTATGGCTGAAACATATGAAGCGGTTAAACTGTGAGGATATGGAACGGCAGTGTGAGTATGTCCATTTGTCTATGGGATTATTAAACAGAGGATATACAGATAAAGCCGTCGTTGATACAAGTAAAACAGTTAGAATGATAAATAAAGCTGTCGTTGATACAGGTAAAATAACCGGACTGGATCGAAACAGGATGCTGGTGCAGGCAGAGCGGATCGCAGACTGGGTCTGCCAAAGAGCGTTTGTGAAGGATTCGGATATCAGTTGGACGGGACTGCATTTTTGGGACAGCGGATATTGGAGCCCAAAGGCGTGTGAGATGTATCTGTACGATGGAATAGCCGGGATCGCGGTATTTTTGGCAAAGTATCTGCAGGTGTTTGACAATGAAAAAGAGAAGAAGGGTAAGAAAGACAACGAAATATGGAATGATCGCAGGCAAAAATACGAGCTTGCAGTGCAGAAATTAAAGCATTACACAGATGGACTGCATGGACAGCAGGAACTTTCGCAATCTTTACATACGGGGCTCTATGAAGGAGAAAGTTCGCTGGTGTATGCATACCTGCTGCTGTATGAGATCACCGGCGAAGAGGATTGGATCGTATGGGCGAAAAGACATTTTGAGGTGGTTCTCAGGCTGATCCCGACAGATACGGCGCTGGATCTGCTGAATGGAAATGCGGGTGCGGCGGTCGCTGCCTTGAAACTTTATCAGGCAACCGGCGAGAAGTTCTATTTGGAGACAGCAGTAAAGGTAGAGACAGATCTGTGGGAAAAGGTGCTGCGGACCGAACATGGCTGTGGGTGGAAACTTGCCAAGACAGAAGTTCCATTGGGAGGAACCGCACACGGAAACAGCGGATTTTTGATGATGTACGCACAGTTATACGAGAATACCCAAAATGCTGCTTACCTGGAAAAAATCCGGGATTTGGTCACCTATGAGGATTCCTTGTACGCTGAGGAGTTTGGAAACTGGCTGGATATGCGGGATACTTCTGTGAAACATACCGTGAACGGATGGTGCCATGGTGCACCGGGGATCTTGCTGGTGCGTATGCATCTGTTGGAGATTATGCCTCAGGAGCAGATCCTCACAGATGACATAAAGAAGGCGGTAAAGGCGTTGTTTTATGGCCCAAAAGATGGCAAGATCTGCCTGTGTCATGGACTGGCGGGTAACCTTTTGATCATGAAACGATATCTGGAGCGTTATCCGAACGAGACTTTGCGCGTGGAATATCGAAATGACTGGATGCGGCTGCTGGAAGCTTTGGAAAATAAAAGAAATCTGGTCGTCACAGAACGATTCCACCCGGGATTTATGAACGGGATCGTCGGGGTGGGAATGGCTTTGCTAAACGATAACAATTTGTGAAATCCCTGCAAACCTTCTTGACAAGAAAGCCTTTTTTCTTTATAGTAAAACGTGAGTTACTTTTTTAATAAGAGAGTTAAATAGTAACAGATGCAGAAAAAGGCTGTGAAGAAGAGGAGTAAGCGGGGATGCCCACAGAGAGAGGAACTTATGAGCTGGAAGGTTCCTTGGGAACAGAGACGCTGAAGGTAGCTTTGGAGCTGGAATGCTGAAACACAGTAAGCGTTCACGTACCCCGCGTTAAGGGAAAGAGATACAAATTAAGGTGGTACCGCGGTTTATGTTAATGATCGCCCTTTGCATGAAGAACCATGCAGAGGGCGTATTTTAATATCAGACCATTCCGGAAGCCGAAAAATAACAAAACAGCAAACAATAATCATTCAGGAGGACATTATGAGCAAAGAACTT
>CAZSTD010000163.1:0-268 GCA_964609645.1 uncultured Blautia sp. | reverse complement strand
TGCAAAAACCTATGATCCTAAAGGGATTGAAGAACGTCTTTACCAGAAATGGATGGACAATGGATATTTCCATGCAAAAGTAAATCCAGATAAAAAACCATTTACCATCGTGATGCCGCCGCCAAACGTAACCGGACAGCTTCATATGGGACACGCACTTGATGAGACAATGCAGGATATCCTGATCCGTTTCAAGAGAATGCAGGGCTATGAGGCACTGTGGCAGCCGGGAACAGACCATGCAGCGATCGCTACAGAGGTTAAGGTC
>CAZSTD010000162.1:0-5002 GCA_964609645.1 uncultured Blautia sp. | reverse complement strand
GCTGTTCCACACCCTCGACAAAGGTGATCGGCAGGGACGGCGCTTCCAGCGTCGCGCCCTCGGCCAGTGTGAGCTCCGGCGTCAAGCCGGTCAGGGGCATCCCCTTCGGCAGCGTCACGGCGATGGTGTTCCGACCACCTTCTCCGTCCTCGGTGATCACACCCGCCTTGCCCTCCAGCACAAAGGAGGTGATAGAGGCATCGGTGGACAGCTTGCGGGCGAAATCAAAGCGCTGGTAGTAGAGGGAGTAGGGTTTGCCCTGCCCGCCGTTTTCAAGGAAATTCAGATACCACTGGCTGGCATAGCAGCCCTGATAGGTGGCCATGTCGTTGTTCAGCAGCTTTGACGAATGGTGGAAATAGCCGCCCTGCACATTGGCGAAGTTGTCCATCCAGAACTGGAGTATGCTGTGTCCCTGTCCATCAGAGAAGCGGGGGTCTGTGTGGCAGTCGATGCCTATGCTGCAAAGCCCCATCATCACCCACGCGGCAGACTCACAGTTGGTGTCTCCCCATGAACTGAAGGAAAAATCGCTTTGCATATATTGCTGGATGATCGTCAGGCCCTCCTGCAGCTTGGCCTGTACCCGCTCGCCATAGACGGGGTCATCCTGATACGGCCCAATGGTATACATGATGGCGCCCACCATATCGATACCAAAGCCATCTGACAGGTATTTGTGGTTCAAAATCGTTTCCAGCAGCTTGTCCCGCGTCCACACGGCGTTGTCGGGGATGGTGTAATTGCCCATATCCAGCGCCAGCATCGCAAAGATAGGCCCGTTGATGGTATAGCTGCCGGAGTAGTTATAGAGCGCCGCCACAAGATCGTCCACCTTGTTGCCCTTGCTGTCGATGAAAGGCTGGCCATCGTTGTACTGCGACAGCTTTGAGCAGTTGAAGCCACGCGCCGTCAGCATCATGATGGTGCGGTCGAGTTCGGTCATAGCCACGCTGGTGGTGGTGTCCAGCTTTGAAAGCTTTGCCGCAATGTCGAACTTATGCGCCTCGGTATTGTAGTTTTCCTGCTTGCCCTCATAAAAGCCGAGGTTCATCCATTCCCAGTCGTCATCCGCCTCGGTACGATAGCGGGATATGATATTGTTGATGACGGTCTCAAGCTTTCCCTCGTAGGCATTGGGCAGCACTTCTTCCGAGAGCGTTACCGTCACGGTGTAGACGCTGGTGCTCCCGTCCTGCGCCGTCACCGTGTACTGCACCGGCTTGGAGAAGTCCGCAGCCTCAGTCGCCGCCGGTGAAATGGTCGCAAACTCCGAAAGCGTGATCGTGGGGACGAAGGTCAGCAGACTCCCACGCGGCACCGTCAGTTGGATAGAACCCTCGGCCTCGTCGATCTGCGCGGCGTATCCGCCGTATTTGAAGGACAGGATGCTGCAGCCGGACGCTGCGGGCGTTCGTGTTATGGTAACGGTGTAATCCCGTGTGTCGCCGTTCTCTGCTGTGATGGTATAGGTATTTGCACCCTCTTTGAGTGCTGTCGGCTTTTGGGTGATCTTTGCAAATTCGGATATCTGAATATCCGGCTCGACCGCAGAGAGATCGGTCGCAAAGGGTATCTCGATCATGACCTCCGAGCCGCTGACAACGCCGACCGCCTCGCCGATCTTATAGGAGAGCATCTCGTTTTCCGAGGATACCTCAGCCGTGATCACAACATCATACGCGGTCTCCAGCTCATACTCGGAGTTATATACCACCAGTCTGAGCGGCTGCTCTGCCGAACCGGTGAAGTCAAGCGCCGTCTCCTCGTCCGCTCCGTCCAGCAGATAGTACTCGCCGGTATGCTCGACCACCGGCAGCAGCGCCGAGAGGTCTGTACCCTGGGGGAGATTCAGGCGGATCGTTCCGGCCGCGCCGTCCTCTCCCTCGCTGATCCGGCCATATCGTGTTACGCCGCCTACCGTGACCGCAAAGGACGTGACATTGTTATACGGGAGGCCATCCTCTACCTTTAGTATCCAGTTCTCGCTGAGATCGACACCGAATTCGTATTTATCCTCGTTAGTATCAAATGTGCCGTTATACGTCATGCCGGTCGCGGATTCCCAGGGTGAAACGGCGTACATCATCCTGCCGTTTTCCAGACTCCCTGCAAAATATGTGGCCTTTACACCCAGCGGTGTCTCGACCACCGGCTCGGGCAGGCTGCGCTTATCTGCGGAAGCGGGCAGGCGAACTGTCACCGTTTTGTTCTCTTTATCCACAATGCCCTTGGAGGAGCCTACCGAGATGGCGGTGATCTCCGGCGCAACGATAACGCGGGACTTAAACAGATCGATGAAGTACGGCGCAACCGTATCCAGAATGAACTCAAGCTGCGCAACGCCCCGCGCTGTGATCGTGCTGGGATCAAGCGCGATGCCGCCACCCCACGGATACTCGTTCGCCCAATAATCCTTCAGCCCCTCCAGCAGGCTCTCGTCCTGCCAGCCCTTACCATAGAGCTGATATTCATGGCTGCATGCAAAACCTGTTTGAATACTGAATGCACTCTGGATACCTGTAGCCACCTTTGTAAGATAGTTCAGGTCAGAGGGGTGGTTTTGCCCAATATGTATATAGTCTGCGTGTTGGATCGAAATGTAATATCTGAACAGGTCGTCAAACTGATGCATGACCTGATAGATCCTCGGTGCAAGCTTCCACAGTTCCTCTTTTCGGTCCAGCGGCACGGTGTCGTCCGCATCGCTGGAAAACGCCCACACGGGATAGTAAAAATATCTGTCACCATTCCGGTCATAGTTCTTCCATAGCTGAACTGTAGTATAATCTGCGGTGGGATTTACCGCTGCAATACCAATGCCATATTTATCTCGGACATCATTAACAATGTCATAACCGTTGGAGGTATAAAAATTGGTAGGGGTGAACACTGTTGTCCCTGCTGCGTCTACATCGATCAGAGCCCCCCAGCCGTTTGCCACTTTGATCAGGTCGATTTTAGAGCCGCTGCTGTCAAGAAAATAATCTACCATTCTGATTTGACCATAGCCATTACCATCAAAGACAGGCCACGTGCTGTAGTAGCTTGTATCCAGAGCAAAGGCCTGACAGGGCAGCAGCGTAAAGAGCAGCATAAGTGCCAGTATAAGGCAGGGCAAACGTTTCTTCATGGATCATCATCTCCTGTTTGTCGTGCTCCGCAGGGAGCAGGCGGATGGGCCGCCTGCTCCCTCGCGGTGTTCTGGCACTGTTTCAGCCAGAAAGATCAGGGGTCAGCCCCAGTAGGTCATATAGTTTGTTGTATAGAACCAGGTGATCCGGTCACCTGCGGACAGAGTATAGTCGGCAGCACCCACCATGGGAATGTTGCAGCTTGTACTCCAGCCGGTATCCGTATCCGTATACATCCAGCCGTCCATACCGCTTGTTGCAAAGGCGGCCAGGCCATTGATGCAGTCCACATAGGTGGAATCGGCGTCATATTCGGAATACCCCGCACTCAGCATAAATGCCTGCAGAACGTCCATGACGCTGCTGCCGGAGGCAACCTGAATGGTGCCCCAGGGCTGTGCAAAGGTGCCGTTGAAATATGCAGCGGCAGCAGTTGCGATTTCATCCGCGTTGGCTTTCACCTCGCCGGTGTAGTATTCGGTGCCCTTCAGTTCACTGAAATCAAAGCCGAACGTGACGGTGATCATTGCCGAGTCATACGAAACCATCATCACATAGGTCCGGCTGTTGCCGTTTGCGGTAACTGTCAACGCAGGAATGTTACCGCTGAGATTGGCCGTTGCGGTAACGCTGGTCGTGCCGGTAATGCCACTGATATCACCAGACAGGGTGGCGCTGGCATTCTTCGTGAATGCAACGGAGACATCCGAAGTGGTGGTGGCACCTGAAACATTGCTGGCAGAGATAACGTAATTGCAGAAAGTCCAGCCATTCTCTGCTGCGACAGGATTATCCACAAAGTAAGGGTTGCCCATGCAGGGGTTCTGAACGGTGGTACGATAGACCTCTGCTGCTGTGTTGTTGAACGTCACATTGGAGACTGCCAGAGGATCTCCTGAGGGGATCGTTTCGTGTGCCTGATCATTGTCCTCGATGCCGGCCGCAATGATATAGGTCGTGCCGCCGATTACAATGGTATAGGACTCATTCAGGAAATTTACACCAGCTGCGGTGTAAACGCGATTGCTTGTTCCGGTAGAACTCCATGTTCCGGCACTCTGCAGGGTACCACCAGAAATGGTTGCTCTGCCCACAAGATTGATTGTTACATT
The DNA here is from genome assembly GCA_964609645.1 of uncultured Blautia sp. Classification (GTDB taxonomy): domain Bacteria; phylum Bacillota; class Clostridia; order Lachnospirales; family Lachnospiraceae; genus Blautia_A. Next base: position 756 of record CAZSTD010000162.1, on the reverse strand, counting down.
CAGAGATTTCAGATCCTCCTCAGTAGTAGCCGAAGGCAGGGTTGCGCGGATAAATACCTGTGTATCATCATAGGTGAGATTGGCCGTCGTGCCATATCCGTCTACCTGATACACAGCGGTAGTTCCGCCGATGGTTACGGACTGGATCGTGCTGGGTTTCTCCGTTGCTCTGGTAGCAACGGGCTTGCCGTTGCCATCCGCCATAGCGACAGTGCACAGTGAAAGTGCCATCGCCAGAACGAGAAACAGCGCTGTGAGTTTCTTTGCAATTTTCATGTTTTTCCCTCCTGCAAAATATATTTTTTCACCAAGATATACCTTGGGCGAAAACAACTTTATTGATGTGATCACTGTAAATCGATTTTGAACTCATAGCTGCGACTTTTGCCATCATACTCGACCACCAGTGTTCGGTTTTCCAGCGTCAGGTTCAGCACCGGACGGCCGCCCAGATCGTCCACGATGCAGGGGCTCGACATATCCAGCGCCGCGCCCTGCGCCAGCTCGATGTTGGCCACGCAGCGCTTGAAATCCGTGTCATCGGGCAGCGTGATACGGATGAAATAGCGCGTCTCGCCGTCCTGACGGACAGTCTCCACCTCGCCCACGCTGCTGCCGATCACGAAGCTCCGGATCAGCAGCGGGTCGTCCCCGCTGGCTGCCCCATTGCCGCAGCCGGTGAGACACAGCATGGCGCACACAAGCGCCAGAAGCAGGCATAAAAGCTTTTTCATACTCCCCCTCCTTACTCTGCGC
>CAZSTD010000161.1:0-5040 GCA_964609645.1 uncultured Blautia sp. | reverse complement strand
TATATCGATTATATGGATCGTCGTCTTCCATTTCCTGCGAGACAATAAAAAATTCCAAAGTGATCAGGTCAAAACGTTCAACCGGCAGTTTATGGCTTAATATATTTGTGATCCTCTGTCTGCTGAAACGCTTCTGGCTGAAATGTTTTGCCAGGATCGAAGCAGACATCTTCTTCAGATTCCCCATCTTATTGATCGGTATCCCGCTGCAGATCACTTTTTCCACATCAGATGGCGTGATCCTCTGAGCCGTCCATACCTTGTCGCCGCCTTTTTCTTCCTCGTCATGCTGATACAGCCCCGCGATGATCTCTTTCGCACGGTACAGAAGTTTCATAAACTCCTGAAATGCCTGACTTTTCTCAGACATTGGATCGTCACGCCGGAACTTTAAGCGCGCTAGATATTCCAACAGCATTTCTTCTGTATCCAGACAGATAGTTCCACTGTATAAGACCGTATTTTCTTCTGTCTGCACAGGTTTCAGTTCCGCATACTTTTTCTTTAGCTCCTCCGCCTTATAATATCCCTGCTGATTTGTATAGCAATACCAGTAAATCGTTTCGTCCGGACTGCGGAAGTCAAAGTCCTGCTCCTTCAGCACTCTGGTCAAAAAGTCCGATACATCCTCCGCGGTCATTTTTAAGCCAAATCCTAAAAGAAAAATCGTTTCTCTTTTTACAGATGCCTGGTTCAGCCAGTTGTTGACCAGCGCAGACAGCTTCGTAGAGGTCGGATTCATGGATTTGGGGGTGTAGGTCTCTTTAAAAGAGTCCAGAATGATCTCCTTATAAACCTCCTGTGGAACTTCCGAAAAAGGTTCTTCCAGTTCCGCACGCTCATAAATATATCGCTTTAAGTGATCTCCAAACGAGACCAGCTCGATCTCTTTATACAGGTAGTGAAAGATCACATCCGCATCTTCATCCTCAAAGCTGTCAAGGCTTACTACCTGTCTGAATTTCTGCGCTGCCCGTCTGGTGAACTCATAATCCTGTACTTTATCAAATGCCACTGTCTGCTCAAAGTCCAGATCCTGCATACGATTTTTCATAAAATAAACCCCTTTCGTTTATCATAGGAGAGAAATTTTCTTGTTAAGCCATGTTTTAAACATTTTCCCAGACTCCTGCTTCTGCACTTCACACAGCACGATCGTCACGTTGTCTCTTCCGCCTTTCTGAAGTGCGCGCTCCAGCAAAATACTGACGGTTTCTGACAAGGTAGCTTCCCTGGCAAGGATATCTGCGATCTCTCCGTCCGAAAGCATATCTGTCACACCATCGGTGCACAAAAGATAGCGATATCCTTCGTTATGCTCGATCTCAAGCACAGAAGGTTCTAACACCTGCTGCTGTTCCGGCATTCCCAAATACTGCGTCAGAGGTGCTTTTCCTATTCGGTTGCTCCCCAGTACGTGATCTGATGAGATCTGTCTGAAATGCTCTTTATCTGAAAAATAGATCCGACTGTCTCCCAGATTGCAGACAAACATGGACTCTGGTGTAAACAGCGTCATCGCCAGTGTGCTTCCCATACTTTTGATCTGATGTTCTTCCCCATATCTGCACACTGCCTGGTTCATATCCCGGCATACACCCTCGATAAAATCCTCCGGCACATCTCGCAAAATTTTCTTGTTTGCCTGATAATACTTTCCGAATGCTTCCGCTGCCAAAAAAGCTGCCATCTCACCGCAGCTTTCACCTCCCATACCGTCAAACACAGCCAAGGCAGGCAGACGGATCCCCGAAACAATCTCAGAACGTACTCCTTCTTCTCCCCGATTGTCTGCGGGAAGTAATTTCCCGCAGCACCAGAAATTATCTTCATTGTTTGCACGAACTTTACCCATATGGCAGGTATATGCATACTCAATTTGATACGCCATTGTATGTCTTCGTTCCTTCTCCCTTCAATGCTTTTCGTGAGTTATCCCAATACTTCTCACCACGTTTCACATATTCTTCATTGTCCGTCTCATGGTCATGACAGATACCATTCGAATCAATCCAGCGGATCAGATCACCATCCTCATAGTAATAATATTCCGCTGTTTCATCATACCAGATATATGCGAAAAACAGCTCCTCGTCCCAATAAAAATATTCTTCATAGACACTGTCTTTTGATTCCTGCGGATAGATCAAAGCCTTCATACATTCGCTCTCGACCTCCAGATTTCCATCCTCCATCTGAGTCGTGCGAACTCTCTGCAGATATCTTAGGACAGTTCCCTCTGTACCAACCCAATCGTAGGAATCTAAGTCGTCCGTGATCGTGGTAGCCTGTTTCTTGATTGTCTCCAGTGCTTCGCTGAAATCTTTTGACTCTGACTCATCCACACTATATTTCTCATCATCCATGATGGCAAACGGATCTCCAAGCTGGTCTCGCACACTCTGCCTGTTCATCTTAATAAAAATCCCACCAATGACCAGAACTGCGAGTCCCGTAGCCACTATGAGCAATGCCCTTCGGATCATTCGCTCTTTTTTACGTCTCCGTCGTCTGGCCGCGATCGCTTTTGCAGTGTTCAGATTTGGAATATTTTCCTCTCTCTTTGGCTGTCCCTGTATTTCTTCTGCTTTCACAGATTTTTCATCCGCCTGAGCCTTAGTCTTTGTATATACAGGTGGACTCTGCACTGACTGTCTTGCCGCAGGCTGTGCAGTCGCCGGCTGCCTCGCTGCCTTTGGGGGTATCGGCTGTTGTGTTGTTTGTCTCTGCACCAACGGATCTTCTGCCTGCTGTAATCTCTCGGCTCGTGGTCCGCCATTTATCTTCTGTGTCCTCGAGGCATTACGTACATTTAAAGTTCCTGTATCTGCCAAAACTGCTCTGTTCTCTGTGATCCTGCCATTTTTCAGATCATCAAGCGCTAGATGAAACTCCTCCGGTGTCTGATATCTTTGCGCCGGATCATAAGAACAGGCTTTCAGGATGATCTCTGATAATTTTTCACTTGCATCTGCGGGCTTTTCCATCTGTTCCCCAGACATCCGTCGGTTCAGTGCGTTCTCTTTGTCCCTATATGTAATAAACTGCTTTTCAAGGTTCATAAAAGGCAAGCGGTTGTGGTTCAACAATCTGTAGAGCACCAATCCCAAGGAATAAATATCTACTCTGCTGTCATATTTCTCACCTTTGTACATTTCTGGAGCCATATAAGAATACGTCCCCTTTTTGGAAAATCCACTCAGTGTCCGTTCCAGTTCACGCGCGATCCCAAAATCCCCAAGCTTAAAATCGCCAAATCTTGATACAAAAATGTTCTCCGGCTTAATGTCCCGATGGATGATCTTGAGCTTCCTGCAATATTCCAGTGCTTTGCTCAGATCCAGACCAAGCTGGATAACTTCTTTTTCTGTGAGCTGTTTCTCGGCGCAGTAGTCCATAAAGCTCGTCAGATATTCCATACGGATGGAGATTTCCCATCCGATCGCATCAAGATATTCCATCACCTTGAAGTCTTCCACAGAGACAATATAGGAATTGCCACGAAAATATTCCATCGTGCTGACTTCCTGGATGCATTCCTCCACCAGATTTCGAAAATATTCTCTGGTGGACTGGTCATTTCCGGTCTCTGAACGTACGCTGTTCAGCTCACTTTGACTTCCCGGTATATTGATGATCTTGATCGCAGAGTAAAAAGATTTCCCCCGCTCTGTTCTCTGCGCCTTATACACTTTTCCAAAAGACCCCTCTCCGATCTTCTCAATGATCTTCCATTCCGGCCATGCGGAAACCGGCAATTCTTTGTCCATCCTGCACCTCCTTTCAAAAAAAGAACTTATATTCCAAACGATTATAACACAGATAAAAAATTTTTTTGTATTTTTCTCTTATATTTTTTCAGCAATATCTGGAAAGAAAAAAGGAACCCCGCTTTCGCGAGATTCCTTTTGATAAATCTTTATATTGATTATTCCTCGTCATCAGATCCTTCGAACTCTGCATCCTCTTCTTCATCGTCTGCATCATCCTCAAGATCATCGTCGATATCCAGTTCTTCAATTTCCAGAAGTTCTTCATCCATGGTGATCATCTCATCATCTTTGATCTCCTCCTCGGAAGTCTCTGCTGCTGTTTCCTCAACTGCAGCTTCGTGAACTGGTTCAGGCATTGTTGTATCCAGTCTTACTTCGCTGTAGCGTTTCATACCAGTACCAGCCGGGATCAGTTTACCGATGATTACGTTCTCTTTCAGACCGATCAGCGGGTCAACTTTACCCTTGATCGCAGCTTCTGTCAGAACCTTTGTTGTTTCCTGGAAGGAAGCCGCTGACAGGAAGGAGTTTGTAGCAAGAGATGCTTTGGTGATACCAAGCATAACCTGTTTACCTTCTGCTGGCTGTTTGCCTTCTTTTTCCATCTGCTCATTGACATCTTCATATTCGAGGAAGTCAACCAGTGTTCCTGGAAGGAATTCTGTATCTCCATTGTCCTCGATACGGATCTTCTTCAGCATCTGACGAACGATAACTTCGATATGCTTATCGCTGATCTCAACACCCTGAAGACGGTATACACGCTGTACTTCACGGATCATGTAATCCTGAACTGCACGAACGCCTTTGATTCTCAGAATATCATGCGGGTTTACGCTACCTTCGGTAAGCTCATCACCAGCTTCCAGAATCTGTCCGTCTGTGATCTTGATACGGGAACCGTACGGAATGAGGTAAGTTTTGGATTCACCTGTTTCCTGATCTGTAACGATAACTTCACGTTTCTTCTTAGTATCATTGATGACAGCAACACCAGGGATTTCTGTGATGATAGCAAGACCTTTCGGTTTTCTTGCTTCAAAAAGCTCCTCGACACGAGGAAGACCCTGTGTGATATCTCCACCGGCAACACCACCACTATGGAAAGTACGCATGGTAAGCTGTGTACCAGGCTCACCGATAGACTGTGCTGCGATGATACCAACGGATTCACCAACCTGAACTGCTTCACCTGTTGCAAGGTTCGCACCATAACATTTCGCACAGATACCAACTTTACACTTACATGTAAGGATTGTACGGATCT
>CAZSTD010000160.1:0-5097 GCA_964609645.1 uncultured Blautia sp. | reverse complement strand
AACTTCAAATCCTTCTGCTCCAAACATCTGACGGAATGCAAGACGTCCGATACGGCCAAAACCATTGATTGCAACTTTTACTGCCATGATAAAATTCCTCCTATGAATTAAATGGTGAATGATAATTTTTCTTTCTGCTTGTTAAAGAATCATCAACCTGTATTGTATTGTACATAATTCTAAACAAAAATTCAAGACCATTTTATAAAAAACATAAAAAATAAGTGAAAAGTAGCATTTTTGTGTTATACTGGGAAAGTAACCTCATTTTTTTCGGTCATTCTGCCATATTTACAGCCCTAGAATGGGCTTTTCCGGCACAAAAAATGATAAATCACCGACGATAAAAAGGAAAGGACTTTACTTTATTATGAATGGACATCTATTATGGGACTGTCATATGCATTCTTCCTTCTCTGCGGACTCCTCCACTCCCATGGAGAGTATGATCCAAAGAGCACTCAGTCTCGGTCTTTCTGGCATCACTTTTACAGAGCATCTTGACCCAGACTATCCCGTCACACCGGACTGTCTTGATTTTTCCCTTGATATCCCTGCTTACCATAAAAAATTACGGCAGCTTCAGGATTCTTACAAAGATAAGATACAGGTCCGTTTCGGGATCGAACTTGGTATGCAGATGCACCTAAATGAATATTTTGCATCCCTGCTGGCACAGACACCGTTTGATTTCGTGATCGGTTCTTCCCATCTGGTCCACGGTCAGGATCCATATTATCCGGAATTCTTTCAGGGACGCAGTGAATTTGAGTGTTATATGGAATATTTTGAATCCATTCTCGAAAATATTTCGGTTTGTGAGCATTTTGATGTTTACGGACACATCGATTATGTTGTAAGATATGGTCCGAACCAAAATCATGAGTATTCTTATGAGCGGTATCAGGATATCCTGGATGCGATCTTAAAAAAGCTCATCTCTATGGGCAAGGGGATCGAGCTTAACACGGGCGGTTATCACTACGGCTTGGGCGAGCCAAACCCCTGCACTGCGGTCATCAAACGTTATAAGGAACTTGGCGGAGAGATCATCACTATCGGCGCAGATGCACACACACCAGACAAAGTAGCGTATGCATTTGATCAGGCAGAGTGTGTCCTCCAGCACTGTGGTTTCCGATATTATACCGTATTTAAGGATCGTCATCCTGAATTTATCCCGTTATAAAGGATCTTTTGATCCTGATATCATAATTATCTCAACAAAAAGGAGGAATATTTATCATGGCCAAAAAAAGACTCCAGAAAAAAAGAGCTGCCGCAGCTCCTCAAAAACAGACACAGGAAATTTTAAAGGTAACCACTTCCAAGGTTGAACCGATCAAGGTAGAGACCTCTAAGGTTGAACCGATCAAAGTCGAAACTTCCAAAGTCGAACCGATCAAGGTAGAGACCTCTAAAGTTGAACCATTAAAACTGGATATCCCTGTGGATCTTACCGTATATAAGGAACGTTTTCAGAAGCATTACGACGAATTAAAATGGCTCTACTGTGAATTATACCAGGACCGCGAAGATGTCATGACCTATCTGGATGATCTTACTTCTAATATGAAAGCTTTCTACACAGACAGAAACTCTGCTCTGAAAGCATCTGATCTAAAACGCGAGGCAGATCCAGATTGGTACAAACGTAATGATCTTCTCGGTATGATGATGTATGTCAACAATTTCGCTCACACCTTAAATGGTCTGGAAGAGAAACTTGACTATGTACAGGAATGCAACGTAAATTATCTGCATTTGATGCCTTTGCTTGCGTCCCCTGAAGGTAAAAGTGATGGCGGCTATGCAGTTGCAGACTTCCGCACTGTCCAGCCAGAACTTGGAAACATGGACGATTTCGCTAAACTGGCTTCCAAATGCCATGAAAAAGGCATCAACATCTGTCTTGACTTCGTCATGAACCACACTTCTGACGAACACGAATGGGCAAAACGTGCCCGTGCTGGCGAAAAGGAATATCAGGATCGCTATTTCTTCTTTGACTCCTACGATATCCCTGCTATGTATGAGCAGACCTGCCCACAGGTATTCCCAACGACTGCCCCGGGCAATTTCACATGGATGGATGACGTACAGAAACATGTTATGACCACTTTCTATCCTTATCAGTGGGATCTCAATTACAGAAACCCTGTCGTATTTAACGAAATGGTCTACAATATGCTCTACCTTGCAAACCAGGGTGTAGATATCGTCCGTCTCGATGCCGTTCCATATATCTGGAAACAGCTTGGCACAAACTGCCGCAACCTGCCGCAGGTACATAGCATCGTGCGTATGATGCGTATGATCTGCGAGATCGTATGCCCAGGTGTTCTTCTTCTCGGCGAAGTTGTTATGGCACCAGAAAAGGTAGTTCCATACTTTGGCACTGTCGAAAAACCGGAATGTCATATCCTGTACAACGTTACGACCATGGCAAGCACCTGGCACACCGTAGCTACCAAAGATGTCTCCCTTCTGCGCAGACAGATGGATACTCTGGGATCACTTCCGAAGGACTATGTCTTCCAGAACTACCTGCGCTGCCACGATGACATCGGCTGGGGCTTAGATTATGATTTCCTGGCTGATTTTGCGGTCGAAGAAGTCGCTCACAAGAAATTCCTGAACGATTTCTTTACTGGAAAATATCCAGATTCCTTTGGACGTGGAGAACTCTACAACGACGACCCACGCCTGGGAGATGCAAGACTTTGCGGAACCACCGCCTCCTTATGCGGTATCGAGCGTTATGGTTTCGAAGGAAATGTCTTTGGTGTGGAAAGAGCAGTCCGTTATGATATCACACTCCACGCATTTATGCTTTCTCAGTCAGGAATCCCGGTTATTTACAGCGGTGACGAGATCGGACAGGTCAATGACTATTCTTATAAGAATGATCCTCACAAAGCAGTGGATTCCCGATATCTGCACCGTGGCGAATTCAGCTGGGAGCTTGCACCAAACCGTAAGATCGCAGATACAGTACAGGGCAAACTGTTCTCTGCACTGAATCATTTAGAGCACATCCGCAGCAGCCACAGTGTATTTGACACCAAAGCTTCCCTGCGCACGATCGACACCTGGGATTCTTCCATCCTTGCCCTTGTCCGCGAAAACGAGAATGAGAAATTCATCGGAATCTATAACTTCAGCGAGCAGGATAAAGTTGCATGGATCAATGAGGATGACGGTATGTATACAGACCTGATATCCGGACATGAAATGGAAGCAAAAGGGGTTATGATCCCTGCTTTCGGATGCTTCTGGCTCTGCAAAAATAAATAAACTGCACAGACAAGGAAACGCCGTCAGGTTGTTTTTCCTATAGAACAAAAAAGATGGGGTTCCTCATACGATGAACTCCCATCTTTTTTATTTGATCCTCATTTCTGCACACGGTCCAAAAATCTGGCAAAAAATCCTTTCTGTTCTTCTTCTTTATCTAAAGATCTCGCATAGATCCTTCGGATCCACTCTGTGATCGTCTCGATCAGAATTGGCGAGAACGTCATCAAAAGAAATACCAAAATGATCATGCCAAATTCCAAAGATCCTAAAGTGAGGAGATTTTGCAGTACCACTGCGCTTCCAAAAAACGCAAACTGCATACCGTAAATGATCACTTTACGGTATCGGTTCAGTGGTGAATAGACAGTTCGCAGTGCGGACATATAATTCCATCCAGTAACTAGAACGCAGGCGGTATTGAGCATATCATTGGAATGATAGACATCCTGGCAGACCAGCATGATCGTAAACACGCATCCTGTGATCGTCACCGCCGCTGGAAACGCATTCATAAACACATGGCGCAGGAACGTATGATCGATCTTATTGTAGTTATTCTCCTGTGTCAGAAGAAAAGTTGGGATCCCCACCGCACATGCGCTGATCAAAGACATCTGGATCGGTTCAAACGGATATGCCTCTCCAAAAAAGATCGTGATCAATGCCAGAAGCACTGAGAAGATCGTTTTGATCAAAAACATAGATGCTGCACTTCGGATATTATTTACCACCCGGCGTCCCTGATTCACGATATGCGGCATTGCCCCAAAGTTAGAATCCAGTAAGACCACATTTGCGATATTTTTCGCAGCATCGCTTCCTGCTGCCATCGCGATACTACAGTCCGCTTCCTTCAATGCCAATACGTCATTGACACCGTCACCGGTCATCGCAACCGTATGCTTCTGTGCCTGCAAAGCTTGCACCATCTGTTTTTTCTGCTGTGGAGTCACACGTCCGAATACACTGCACTCTGCTACCGCTCTCTGCATTTCCTCAGGGGTTGTGATCGTGGTGGCATCAATATAGTGATCTGCGTTTTTCAGTCCTGCCTTCTTCGCGATCGCAGATACGGTAACCGGATCATCTCCAGATATCACCTTCAGATCTACGCCCTGGCTGTCAAAAAATGCCAGTGTGTCCGGCGCTTCTTCCCGGATCACATCCGTGAGCAAAAATAACGCGATCGGTCGAAGTCCTTCCGGACGCTGCGTCCCCTCTGCCTCCTGCTCACTGTGTGCAAGGACTAAGATACGATAGCCAGACTGGGCATACTGTGAGCACTGCATCAGCAAATCTTCATTTCCTTCCGGAAACAAAAACTGTGCCGCTCCCATAAGGTATGTTCCTTTCCCCTCAAAGACAGCTCCACTGTATTTTCGGTCTGAGGAAAATGGGATCGCATGGTGAAGTTTAAGGTCACTCCTGGAAGGAAACCTCTGACGCAAGGCATCCGCAGTCGCATTCTGATCGTGCAGTACAGACATCAAATTTCCCATGCTATGCTCAATCTCTGCCAATTCCTGCTGGGAAATCTCCTCCTCTGCATTTACCGGATCACTTTCTAAAACCCCTTCTCTATATGCTTCTATCTTCTCCACACACATCGTTCCCTCTGTGATGGTTCCTGTCTTGTCCAGGCAAAGCGTATCCACCCTCGCCAAAGTTTCAATACAATATAATTCCTGCACCAGTGTCTTTTTGGTCGCCAGCACCATAGATCCTAAGGTCAAGGCTACGCTAGTAAGCAGTACCAATCCTTCCGGGATCATCCCCAGAACCGCTGCGACCATATTT
>CAZSTD010000159.1:0-5120 GCA_964609645.1 uncultured Blautia sp. | reverse complement strand
TCATCCTCAAACAGTGCATAGTGTACACAGGCACGGATCAGGATAAAGATCAGCGGTGTGAGTTTCTGGTACGGGATTCCAAGCTTTCCCTCCAGAAATTTCGCATACTCTGTATATCGTTTGTCCACACCAGCAAAAAATTTCTGGCCGTACTCCCGATATTTCGGATGTGTATAGATCTGATACATCAGACGGTATTTTTTGCCATGTTTCTCTGCTGTCCAGTATGGGATCTCCTCCACATACTTCCACAGTTCTGACACATTCGTCGGCGCTTTCGCCATAAAATCATCTTCCACCTTACTCATACAATATTCCGTAGACTGGATGATCAGATCATCTATATTTTCAAAATACGTATAAAGATTTGCTGATGTACAGCCACAATATTTCGCAAGAGCCTTGATCCCTGTGCCATGGAGACCATGATCCGCATAGCACTCATAACATTGCTGCATGATCTCTTGCTTTCGGTGCAAGATCTCCTCCGGCGTAACTGGTCTTTTCTTCACGTTATCATCCCCCTCTTACAATATTAATCGCCCAATAGAAAAATTGTATCACGCACCCCCAAAAAACACAATCTGTTTTTATTTTTTTCTTTCGCATTGCCATTCATTGTCGTATAATGATAGGAAGTGTTTCTATTTTACGCACAAAAAAAGGAAGGAAATTTATCATGCAAACACAACAGAAAACATCATTAAGAAACCCTTTGCTCCTGCTTCTGACGGCAGCCATCTGGGGCGTTGCCTTTGTCGCGCAGAGCGTGAGCATGGATTACGTCGGGGGATTTACTTTCAACGCATCCCGTTTTATCATCGGTGCGCTCGTCTTGGTCCCTGTCATCCTTTTCTTTGAGCAGAAATCAGCCAAAGCAGGCCATACTTCTGCGTCCAATGCGCCGGCACAGAGCAGACGAGATCTTATCATCGGTGGGATCGCCTGTGGGATCTGCCTTTGTCTGGCAAGTAACTTCCAGCAGTTCGGCATCAAGTACACCACTGTAGGCAAAGCTGGCTTTATCACTGCCTGTTATATCGTCATCGTGCCGATCCTTGGACTGTTCCTTGGTAAAAAGTGCAGCCGTTATATCTGGATCGCAGTTGCGATGTCCCTGATCGGACTTTACCTGCTGTGCATCACAGATGGTTTCTCCATTGGAAAGGGAGATATCCTGGTCTTGATCTGCGCCTTTTTGTTCTCTATCCACATCTTGGTGGTAGACCATTTTTCCCCAAGGACAGACGGTGTCAAATTGTCGTGTATTCAGTTTCTGACCTGCGGAGTTCTCTCAGCGATCCCGGCACTGATCTTTGAACAGCCAGATCTGGGCGCTATCCTTTCTGCATGGAAGCCGGTCCTTTATGCCGGTGTGATGTCCTCAGGTGTGGGCTATACCTTACAGATCATCGGTCAGAAGGATATGAATCCGACAGTCGCGTCACTGATCCTGAGTCTGGAATCCTGTATCTCTGTGATCGCTGGATGGATCATCCTTGGAGAGCAGTTGAGCGCGAAGGAGATTTTCGGATGCGTCATCATGTTCGCAGCTATCATCCTAGCGCAGCTTCCTCAAAAACAAAAATAAAATATGCGTTGACAAACTGATACTATGGTATTACAATTCATATAAACTAATACCATAGTATCTTTTTTACGGAGGTATTTTATGAATCAAAATCTAATCCTCTACCATGGCTCTCAGCAGATCGTCAGAACCCCGGAGTTTGGCGTTGGAAAAATATATAATGACTATGGACAGGGTTTTTACTGTACCAAAAATATAGAGCTGGCAAAAGAATGGGCCTGTCCTGTTAAGAATAATGGATATTCTAACAAATATATCCTGCGCTTAAATGGTTTGAATGTAATGCACCTCACTCAGGGTACGTTCAATATCTTAAACTGGCTCGCTATTTTACTTTCCAACAGAAAATTTGATATCAGTTCTCCTATCGGAAACAGCGCAAGGGAATTTATTCTCTCTCGTTTTTTGCCAGATACCACAAATGTAGATGTGATGATCGGCTATCGCGCCGACGATTCTTACTTCTCTTTTGCAGAGGACTTTGTAAATAATACCATTTCTCTGAGGGACTTAAATCTTGCCATGCAATTGGGTACGCTGGGTGAGCAGATAGTACTTTTGTCTGAACGCTCTTTTGAACATATCGAATTTATAGAATATGAGATTGCTAGTTATAAAGAATATTATTATAAGCGAACAGAGCGAGATCAAAACGCGCGTAGCACTTATAAAATCCGTAAAAAAAATTTGCAACAGCTTATGAATGATATTTTTATTCTCGACATTATGAGGGAGGACATGAAACATGATGATCCACGCTTACAGTCAATTATATCTGGATAAAGCATCTCGCTCGATAGGAAATATGCTTCATGACGCAGTCATAGAATTTGGCATGGACGGCACAGATTTTCTGGAGCGTTTTATCCAATCTGATATTGCCCAACAGTTTGAAAATGGCAATCCCAAATATCTCGCAGGTAAAAGCGGGCTGGAATTGTTTTTGGAAGTAATGGAAAAAACCTCCGGAACCCTCTATGACACAAAACTGATTGAAAATTATGAGCGCACTCCTGTTTATTGGGTCGGTTGGATGCTGACTCATTATCAATGGTATTCCGGTCGCACCTTCAAAAGTATCCTCGACACAGTACCTTATCCAGAGCTGTTAAGCCTGTACAAAACACTTCATGAAGCAGACATTCAAAAAAGTTATGATGTCATGGATGCCCACTTTAGCACCAGTAAAAGTAAACTGCAAACGATACGAAAACAGTGCGGGCTTACACAGCAGGCGCTTGCAGACAGATCTGGTGTTTCTCTCAATACTATCCGCGCTTATGAACGCAAAAGTAAAGATCTGCACAAAGCACAATTTGACATTGTCATGCGGCTTTCCAAAGCCTTAAAATGCGAGCTGACCGATCTGGTCGATTAAACAGCGAAAGAGGAGCTTACGCCCCTCTTTCTTTTTTGGTCATTGTTCTGTCTGTGCCGAATATTTTAAAAAGTGTTCTTTGATCTTTGCAAAACTCTCATCGCTGAGATCGTGCTCCAGTTTACACGCATCTTCTCTGGCGATCTCCGGATCCACGCCAAGGTACTCCAGCATCTTGCTGAGGACTCTATGACGCTCATAGATATGTTCCGCGATCTGCGCGCCCTTCTCGAGAAGAGTCACAGTTCCATAACGGTCCATCGCAATATATCCATCCTCGCGCAGCAGCTTCATCGCATGGCTCACGCTAGGTTTCGACACCCCTAACATCGTCGCGATATCGATCGAACGGACCACATCCCCTTGTTTAGACAATACCAGAATTGTCTCCAAATAATCCTCTGCTGATTTTCTGATCTTCATCTAAAATCTACCTCCCGCTTTGTTAATTTATGTTAACATGAAACGGGATTTTTTTCAATCATTACCGGGCATCCGAGGCATCAGATTCCCAGTGCGATCTCCATCATTTTGTTGAAAGAAGTCTGCCTTTCTTCCGCAGAAATAGCTTCATCTCTGAATATGTGATCGGAGATCGTGAGGATTCCCAGAGCTTCTTTTCCAGCTCTTGCAGCGTTCATAAAGAGAGCTGCGCATTCCATCTCTGTGCAAAGAACGCCCATCTTTCTCCACGCCTTCGCGGATTCCGGATCATCATTGTAAAATGCGTCTGCGGATACGACTGTTCCTACACGGACTGGAGTCCCCTGCTCTTTCGCTACTTCCACTGCGCGTTCCAGCAGACTGTAGCTTGCTGTCGGAGCAAAAGTTCCCGGAAGATGATACTGTCCTGCAAAATTGGAATCTGTGCATGCGCTCATAGCGATCACAACGTCCATGACATTTACATCGTCCTGCAGTGCGCCAGCAGATCCGATACGGATGATCTTTTCTACATCGTAGAAGTTATAAAGCTCATAGCTGTAGATCCCCATGGACGGCATTCCCATACCGCTGCCCATCACAGATACCTTCTCACCTTTATAAGTTCCAGTATAACCGAACATATTTCTGACGGTGGTAAAGCATACCGGATCTTCCAGATAAGTTTCTGCGATATATTTTGCGCGCAGCGGATCTCCCGGCATTAAAACCTTTTTCGCGATGTCACCTTTTTTTGCATTGTTGTGTGGGGTTGGAATACACATACCTAATTCCTCCTTTGTGATTTAATATTTATTGAAATTAATAAGTAACCTCTGCCTTGCTTTTTTTGTTTCCAGAAGTGTTTTCCGGAGACAGATCACTTATTATTTGTCATCTCCGGTCAGACGAAGGACATCACGGATCTCCTCCTCATCCATATCCAGAATGATCGCCAGTTCCTCTACGCTGAATTTCGCACTCTCATCGTCATCCTCGTCGTTCAGCTCGCGGACCGCCGCTTCCAACTTCTCAACCTTCGCCACCAGATAATCGTCCTCAAATTTCTTCTGAGTCTGTTCTTCGATGGCATTTCGGATTCCGGCACGAACCCTTCCGAGCAGCCATTTTTCGTCTTTCTTATCGTTTCCTTCCTCTCCAAGAGCCATCAAAAGGCTGATATTAGCTTCCTGAATCAGGTCTGCGATAAAGATCTCCTCGCAGTTCATTTCCACTGCCATCTCAGCAGCCTGACGCAGATATCTCTGAGAAAGCTCCGCCTGAGCCATGACATCTCCCTGTGCCAACAGCTCAAAAAGCTCCTCTGTGCTGCGATCTCCCTGCACCTGTTCTTCCAACCCTTTCAGGTATTCATTCAGATATGCCTCCTCGTCCGCAAGAAGCGGCACTTTTCTTTCCTCTTTCTCCTGCGCATCCACCGTCTCCTCGACCGGCTGTGCCGCGATCGCCTCTGCGCCCTCGATGGTGATCCCTTTCAGCTTCAGATACTGTAAAATTTTGATGAGCTGACTCTTATCTAAATCCATTTCTCCAAAGCATTCTTTGATCTGTTCCGGTTTTAAAAGTTTTCCATTTTTCTCACCAAGCTCGCAGACCTCTGCCAATTTTTCCTGAAATTTCGCTATATCCATCTTTCATTCTCCTTTTACTTTGCTTCCAATTTTATTTTTTATCTTATTTTTGATCCATTCGTATATTTGGAGTCAG
>CAZSTD010000158.1:0-5160 GCA_964609645.1 uncultured Blautia sp. | reverse complement strand
TTTTTTTCTGATTTTGTATTTGTTTTGCGTAAATCGCTCATAAAATACTTTTGAAAAAATATTTTGTGGAATCATAATAAGCATACTTGAAAAAAAATAATTTTTTAGTTATAATACGAACAAATGTTTGGAAACAGAAAAGAAAGGAAATAAAACGACCATGGCAAAGAAAAACACCTATGATGCAGGGAGTATCTCTGTTCTTGAAGGATTGGAGGCAGTCCGGAAACGTCCCGGAATGTACATCGGAAGTGTTTCACGAAAAGGTCTGAATCATTTGATCTATGAGATCGTTGACAATGCGGTGGATGAACACTTGGCGGGCTATTGCAGCCTGATCCATGTGGTTTTGGAGAAAGATGGTTCTTGTACAGTTACAGATAATGGGCGAGGAATCCCGGTAGATATGCATGAGAAGGGTGTATCTGCGGAGAGACTTGTATTTACGACACTGCATGCAGGTGGTAAATTTGATAATTCTGCATATAAGACAAGCGGAGGATTACATGGAGTAGGTTCGTCAGTTGTCAATGCTTTGTCTACGCATTTGGATATTAAGATCAGCCGTGATGGATATGTTCATCATGATCATTATGAACGAGGGATCCCGACACTTGAACTTGAGGATGGACTTCTTCCGAAGCTTGGTAAGACCAGAAAGACAGGTACACAGATTAATTTCTTACCAGATCCTGAAATTTTTGAAAAGACAAGATTTTCAGCGACAGAGGTTAAAAGCCGTCTTCATGAGACCGCGTACTTGAACCCGGCGCTTACGATCCATTTTGAGGATCGCAGAGGAGAGGAAGTGGAGGATATCACTTACCACGAACCAGACGGGATCATCGGATTTATCAAGGATCTGAACCATAATACAGAAGTGCTGCATGAACCAGTTTATTTTAAAGGAGAAGCAGATGGAATCCAATTGGAAGTTGCTTTCCAGTTTACGAATGAATTTCGGGAAAACGTATTAGGATTCTGCAACAATATCTACAATGCAGAAGGCGGAACACATCTGACGGGATTTAAGACAACCTTTACGACCGTGATGAATACGTATGCTAGAGAGATTGGTGTCCTTAAAGAGAAAGATCCGAATTTTACAGGTGCTGATATCCGTAATGGAATGACAGCTGTCATTTCGATCAAACATCCAGAACCACGATTCGAAGGGCAGACGAAAACGAAACTGGACAATCAGGACGCTTCCCGCGCAACTGGTAAAGTAGTGGGAGAGCAGATGGTACTTTACTTTGACCGTAATTTAGAAACCCTAAAGACGATCCTTTCCTGCGCGGAAAAAGCTGCGAAGATCCGTAAAACAGAGGAGCGAGCGAAAACAAATCTTCTGACAAAGCAGAAATATTCTTTTGATTCGAACGGTAAGCTTGCCAACTGTGAAAAGAAAGATCCGTCTCAGTGTGAGATTTTTATCGTAGAGGGAGATTCTGCGGGAGGTTCAGCGAAAACTGCCCGCAACCGTAACTACCAGGCGATCCTCCCGATCCGTGGTAAGATCTTGAACGTCGAGAAGGCAACGATTGATAAAGTCCTTGCGAATGCTGAGATCAAAACAATGATCAACGCGTTTGGATGTGGATTTTCGGAAGGATACGGAAATGACTTTGACATCACAAAGCTTCGCTATGATAAGATTGTGATCATGGCAGATGCGGATGTGGATGGGGCACATATCTCTACACTTCTTCTTACATTGTTCTATCGCTTTATGCCGGATCTGATCACGGAGGGACATGTTTATATTGCGATGCCGCCATTATATAAGGTTATGCCTAAGAAGGGGCCAGAAGAATATCTTTATGATGATAAGGCACTGGAGAGATACAGACGTTCACATAAACCGGGAAGTTTTACGCTTCAAAGATATAAAGGTCTGGGTGAGATGGATGCAGAGCAGCTCTGGGAGACTACTTTGAATCCAGAGACCAGAATGATGAAACGCGTGGAGATCGAAGATGCTCGTCTTGCGTCCAGTGTAACAGAGATCTTGATGGGAAGCGATGTTCCGCCAAGAAAGAAATTCATCTATGAACACGCACAGGATGCAGAGTTAGATATTTGATCTTGCTGGATTAAAGTAGCGTACGGCTGGCAAAGCCCTGCCAAACATTGTAAGAAAGTGAATGCCGGAAAATATTGGTGATCTTGGGGAGTTAACGGTATTTTTTGGTTAGATCATGTATCGAGACGAGAGTATGTTTTTATAAATTTAAACATGAACAGAAATGAAACAGGAGGAAATAAATTTTATGGAAACAAAGCAGGAGAATGTGATCCCTACCGACTATGCGGAAGTGATGCAGAAATCCTATATTGATTATGCGATGAGCGTTATCATATCCAGAGCTTTGCCGGATGTGCGTGATGGATTAAAACCAGTTCAGAGAAGAACACTCTATGATATGTATGAACTGGGGATCCGCTATGACAGACCGTACAGAAAATGTGCTCGTATCGTTGGAGATACGATGGGTAAATACCATCCGCATGGTGACAGTTCCATCTATGAAGCGCTGGTCGTGATGGCGCAGGACTTTAAAAAGGGTAAAACATTGGTGGATGGACACGGAAACTTTGGATCCATTGAAGGCGATGGCGCGGCTGCCATGCGATATACAGAGGCGAGACTGGAAAAGCTGACGCAGGATGTGTTCCTGGAAGACCTGGATAAGAATGTCGTAGATTTTATGCCTAACTTCGATGAAACGGAGAAGGAACCGACTGTGCTTCCGGTTAGAGTACCGAACCTTTTGGTAAATGGTGCAGAAGGGATCGCAGTTGGTATGGCTACCAGCATTCCACCTCACAACTTGGGCGAAGTGGTAGATGCAGTCAAAGCTTATATGAAGAATCATGAGATCAGCGTCAAGGGATTGATGCGCTATCTGAAAGGACCGGATTTTCCGACGGGCGGTCTGGTTGTCAACAAGGATGATCTCTTAAAAATTTATGAAACAGGAAATGGAAAGCTGCGTGTCCGCGGAAAAGTCGAGACTGTAAAGTTAAAGGGCGGCAGACAGCAGCTTGTGATCACAGAGATCCCGTATACGATGATTGGGGCTAATATCGGGAAATTCCTGAATGACATTGCGTCCTTAGTAGAGAATAAAAAGACGACGGATATCGTAGACATTTCAAATCAGTCATCAAAAGAGGGGATCCGCATTGTTCTTGACCTGAAAAGAGATGCGGATGTGGAAAATCTCACAAATATGCTTTATAAAAAGACAAAGTTGGAAGACACATTTGGTGTGAATATGCTGGCTGTAGCCGATGGAAGGCCGGAAACACTCAGTCTCAAGCAGATCATAGAGCACCACGTGGACTTTATGTTTGAGGTGACTACGAGAAAATACACAACGCTTCTGAACAAAGAACAGGAGAAAAAAGAGATCCAGGAAGGTCTGATCAAGGCGTGTGATGTGATCGACTTGATCATTGAGATCCTTCGCGGCAGTAAGAACCGGGAGCAGGTGAAGAAATGTTTGGTCGAAGGTGCGACTGAAGGGATCCGTTTTAAGACAAAAACAAGTGAGAAGGCCGCACAGAAGCTGCATTTTTCAGAAAGACAGGCTGTAGCGATCCTGGATATGCGTCTCTATAAATTGATCGGACTGGAGATGGAAGCGCTTGAGGCTGAATATGCGGAGACGATGAAGAATATTGCGCTCTATGAGGATATCTTGAACCATTACGATTCCATGGCGGATGTGATCATGAAGGATCTTGATCGCATTAAAAAAGAATACGGAACGAAACGCCGCACAGTGATCGAGAATGCAGAGGAAGCGGTTTATGAAGAGAAGAAGATGGAAGAAATGGAAGTTACCTTCCTGATGGACCGCTTTGGATATATGAGACTGATAGATAAATCTGCATATGAGAGAAACAAAGAAGCTGCGAATGCGGAGAATAAATATGTATTTAACTGTATGAATACGGATAAGATCTGTATTTTTACAGATACCGGAAAGATGCACAGTATCAAAGCAGCGGATATTCCATTGGTGCGTTTTCGAGATAAAGGTACACCTGCGGATAATCTGAGTAATTACAACAGTGCGCAGGAGCGGATGCTTTATGTGGCACCTTTGGCAGCGGTCAAGAAATCCACACTGTTGTTTGTAACGGAATCTTCGATGTGTAAATTGGTATCTGGCGCAGAGTTTGAGGTATCCAAGAGAACGATAGCTTCTACGAAGCTGACAGAGGAGGACTCTTTGATCTTCGTGGGGGCCGCAGACGAGATGGAGCAGGTGGTGCTCCAAAGTGCAGCAGGATATTTCCTGCGATTCCAGAAACAGGAAGTTTCCACTGTGAAAAAAGCCTCAGTGGGAGTGCGTGGAATGAAAATGGTCGAGGGAGATAAGATCGCATACGCCTATCTTTTGGAGAGCCATCAGGAGTATGCGATCACTTACCACGACAAACCGTATGTCCTTAATAAGGTAAAACTTTCCAAGCGAGACAGCAAAGGGACAAAGCCGAGGATCTAACAGCGAAATCACGAATTGCTAATGTCTTTTAAAAACGGTTTTGTGAATGTTTTTTTTGGAAAAGCCTTGCATTTACAGAATATTGGTGTTACAATACAGCTAAATTAGAACTTGTAGGCGTAGGAGTGGGCGAAAGCCCACTCCTATTTGCTGAAAGGAAAGGCAGGTGGGAAAATGAGCAGACGGGAAGAATATGAAAAACGTGCAGAAGAACTTCTGACACCGATCGTAGAGCAGAATGGTTTCGAGTTGGTTGATGTAGAATATGTTAAGGAAGCAGGCAACTGGTATCTGAGAGGGTATATCGATAAACCAGGTGGGATCACAGTAAATGACTGTGAGACAGTCAGCAGAGCATTCAGTGATAAGCTGGATGAGAACGATTTTATTGAGGATAGTTATATCATGGAGATCAGTTCTCCGGGGCTGGACAGACCGCTGAAAAAAGAAAAAGATTTCAAGAGAAATATGGGGAAACTGGTGGAGGTCCGTACCTACCGGCCGATCGAGAAACAAAAAGAGTTCTGCGGCACTTTGACCGCATATGATAGTAACAGTGTGACGATCGATGAAGACGGGACTGAGCGTGTTTTTTACAAAAAGGACATTGCCCTGATCCGCCCAGCGAGTGAGTTTTAAC
>CAZSTD010000157.1:0-5168 GCA_964609645.1 uncultured Blautia sp. | reverse complement strand
ATTACAATCGTCCAAACAACCCGCCGATCCCAGTTCTTATCATCAAAAATTAAATCCACATTTTGCATTTTTTTGTACAAAAAAACTCTGAAGATCATATTTCTATCATCTTCAGAGTTTATATCTGCAAAGAACTATTTATTTCGCATAGTCAATGGCTCTGCTTTCGCGGATAACATTAACTTTGATCTGACCCGGATACTCCAATTCTGCCTCAATCTGTTTTGCGATATCGCGCGCCAGAAGAACCATATCTGCATCATTGATATGTTCCGGTACTACCATCACACGGATCTCTCTACCCGCCTGAATAGCAAACGATTTATCCACACCCTTAAACTGGTTGGTAATATCTTCCAACTGTTTCAAACGGTTGGTATATGTTTCCAGAGTTTCACGTCTCGCACCTGGTCTTGCCGCCGAAATAGCATCTGCAGCCTGTACGATACAAGCGATCAAAGATTCTGGTTCTGCATCACCGTGATGGGATGCAACCGTATTGATAACGACCGGAGATTCTTTATATTTTTTACAAAGATCTACACCAATCTGGATATGAGAGCCCTCCACTTCATGGTCGATGGATTTACCAATGTCATGAAGAAGGCCTGCACGCTTCGCCATACGCACATCTGCACCTACTTCACCAGCCAGCATTCCGGACAACTGTGCTACTTCAATAGAATGTTTCAATGCATTCTGCCCATAGCTTGAACGAAATTTCATACGACCGAGAAGTTTCAATAATTCCGGATGGATACCATGCACGCCAACGTCCATAGCTGCAGTCTCTCCATCTTCACGAATCTGTGCTTCCACTTCTCTCTGTGCCTTCTCAACCATCTCTTCGATCCTAGCTGGATGGATACGACCATCCACGATCAACTTCTCCAATGCCACACGTGCCACTTCACGGCGGATCGGGTCAAATGCAGACAAGACAACTGCTTCCGGTGTATCATCAATGATCAGATCCACACCTGTCAGTGTCTCCAACGTACGGATATTACGACCCTCACGGCCGATGATCCTTCCCTTCATCTCATCGCTTGGAAGCTGTACAACAGAGATTGTAGTCTCAGCAACGTGATCCACTGCACATTTTTGAATAGCATTTACCACATATTCCTTCGCTTTCTTCCCTGCTTCTTCCTTCGCTCTGCTTTCCAGTTCTCTGTAAAGTCTGGCTACGTCTACTTTGACATCATCTTCAACGGATCGGAGTAATTCTTCTTTCGCCTGCTCGGAGGTCAGACCTGAAACTCGTTCCAGTTCCTGTACTCCTTTTTGCTCAAGTTCTTCTACTCTTCTTTCTTTTTTCTGCACCTCAGCTATTCTCGCTGTGCATTCTGCCTCACGCTTCTCAACTGCATCTGCTTTCTTATCTACCGCGGATTCTTTTGCCAACACACGGTTTTCATATTTCTGCAGTTCATTTCTTCGTTCCTTGGTTTCTTTCTCCAGTTCATTTTTCGTACGGAGAGATTCTTCCTTCACTTCCAATAAAGCTTCTCTTTTTTTAGTCTCGGCTGCTTTCAGAGCTTCATCTATGATGTTTCTCGCCTTGTCTTCTGCTGTTCCAACAATCTCTGCGTCTTTTTTGATCTTGTTGTTTACAGCGACCTTGCAAGTAACAGGAACCGCAATAAGTAGCGCGACTACCACAGCGACAATTGCAACAATAATTGTTGTTGTCACAGGAGCACCTCCTTATTTAGTTTTCATTGTACAAATACAACAATACAAGTTTATCTTTTTTTCATACTTATGTCAAGTTTTTCTAAGAAATTGTTTCAATAATTTCCTCAATATCGTATGTTTTCTTCTATCCCTGATAATCCTGTATCACTCGAATCTCCAGTTCCTCAAGGGCACTGGAGATATCCGAAAACGAAAACCCTCTTCTGGACAGATATCCATAAAGGCGGCGCATTGCTTTTTCATCAAGAGGCGTACCAGGTGTATATTTCTTTTCAATCTGGCGAATGAGCAGCGCCCGCTCATCCGGCATAGCAAGAGCGGCTTCCTCCTCCCACGCAGCCACAGCCGTTTCCTTGTCAACACCTTTCCCTATCAGCTCCTGTATGAGCTTCTGACGACTTTTTATTTCCATCCGGTATGCAATATAAGTTCTGGCATAACGGCTGTCATCAAGATAACCATATGACTGCACATATGCGATCGCTGCATCCACAGCATCCGGTGTAAAACTCTGGCGCAATTTATCCCGAAGTCCCTTTTCTGTCCGATCCATATGCTCTAAAAGCCGCATCGCCTTACGCACAGCTTTCTTCTGTTCTTCTGAAAGATCCAGACTCGGCATATTTATTCCTCATCTTCCCCTGTTACTTCTGAAACACTAGCCTCAGCAGTCTCTTCCTCCGGAGTATCATCTGGAAGAAGATGATATTGGATCCTTACTTTTTTCTCAACTTCATCGCAAATATCAGCATGCTCTTTCAAAAATGTCTTCGCATTCTCACGACCCTGTCCGATCTTCTCACCGTTATAGGCGTACCAAGCACCACTCTTATTCACGATACCGCATTCTGCTGCAAGGTCAAGGATATCACCTTCTTTAGAGATACCACTTCCGAACATGATATCAAATTCTGCCTGTTTAAAAGGCGGTGCGACTTTATTTTTAACAACCTTGATCCTGGTATGGTTGCCGACCATCTCTCCGCCCTGTTTGAGTGTCTCCACTCTACGAACATCCAGGCGAACAGAAGAATAGAATTTCAGCGCACGTCCACCGGTAGTTGTCTCTGGATTTCCAAACATCACGCCAACCTTCTCACGGAGCTGGTTGATAAAGATCACCACACAGTTAGATTTGCTGATCACAGCGGTAAGTTTACGGAGTGCCTGAGACATCAAACGCGCCTGAAGACCAACATGGCTGTCTCCCATATCTCCATCGATCTCCGCCTTCGGAACCAGTGCTGCAACAGAGTCCACGATCACGATATCAACTGCACCAGAGCGTACCATCGTTTCTGTGATCTCCAATGCCTGTTCTCCATTATCCGGCTGTGAGATGTACAGATTGTCGATATCCACACCGATGTTTT
Source organism: uncultured Blautia sp. (assembly GCA_964609645.1). Lineage (GTDB taxonomy): Bacteria > Bacillota > Clostridia > Lachnospirales > Lachnospiraceae > Blautia_A. The sequence goes on along the minus strand of CAZSTD010000157.1, from coordinate 2,094 downwards.
TCGCATAGACTGGATCGAGCGCATGCTCCGCATCAATAAATCCTGCGATCCCGCCGCGCTTCTGCACTTCTGCTACCATGTGAAGTGCCACGGTCGTCTTACCGCTGGATTCCGGTCCATAGATCTCAACGATACGTCCCTTCGGAACACCACCCACACCCAAAGCGATATCCAAACTCAGAGACCCGGTCGGCACAGTTTCAACCTGCATATTCGCGCTGGACTCTCCCAGTTTCATTACAGATCCTTTTCCATACTGTTTCTCAATATGTCCGAGTGCAGCCTCGAGTGCTTTCTGTTTTTCTTCATTTATCATATACTCTATCTCCTTAACTGTATTCAGAACTTATGTTCGTTTTTTCTGTATTTATACTATTATACTTTCCATCGGATGTCAAGCTCTTTTTCATATACAGGAAAAGCAGGGAATGCCCATTTGATGCATTCCCTGCTCTTTCGTATGCGACCTATGTCAATGAAATTTTCATTAGAAGATCATATCGATCATCATGCTTTGTCACCGATCAGCCAGTTATACATTTCCTCATACTGACGCGCAGAATTATTCCATGAGAAGTCAGCTGTCATCGCACGCTCAACCATCTTATTCCAGTCACGTTTCTTATCATAGTAGATACGCTCTGCATTGCGGACAGTCGCAAGCATCTCATGTGCATTGTAGTTGCGGAAAGAGAATCCTGTCCCGGTTCCCTCGAATTCATTGTACGGCTGCACGGTATCCTTCAGTCCACCTGTCTCTCTGACGATCGGCAGAGTTCCATAGCGAAGGCTCATCAGCTGGCTGAGTCCACATGGCTCAAACAGAGATGGCATCAAGAATGCATCTGATGCAGCATATACACGATGAGACATTTTCTCATCATAGTAGATCTGTGCAGAAACTTTACCATGATATTTCCAGTCAAAGTGACGGAACATATTTTCATAGCGTTCATCACCAGTTCCCAGTGCAACGATCTGAACAGCATCCTGGCACAGTTCATCCATCACATATGCGATCAAGTCAAATCCTTTCTGGTCAGTCAGACGAGAAACGATTCCGATCATCATAGCCTTCGGATCTTCTTCCAGGCCAAGATCTCTCTGAAGCTGAATCTTGTTTTTCACCTTTTCTTTACGGAATGTCTCAACATTATATGTCTTGGTGATATATGGATCTGTATCCGGATTAAATTCATCGTAATCGATACCGTTTACAATACCGCGCAGGCTGTTTGCACGTGCGCACATCAGACCATCAAGACGTTCTCCATAGAATGGTGTCTTAATCTCTTCCGCATAAGTATTACTTACAGTTGTCACTGCATCTGCAAATACGATACCTCCTTTTAAGAAGTTGGCATCCTTGTATGCTTCCAGTTTATCTGCTGCAAAATAGTAGTCAGAAAGACCTGTGATCTCTTTTATTGTCTTTACATCCCATACGCCCTGGAATTTCAGGTTATGTATTGTCATAACAGTCTTGATGTTCCAGAAGAAGTCATTCTGTTGGAAGCTGTCATGAAGATAAACCGGAACAAGTCCTGTCTGCCAGTCATGGCAGTGGATGACATCTGGTCTGAATCCGATCACCGGAAGCACAGACAGCACAGCTTTGGAGAAGAAAGCAAATTTCTCCAGATCCCACGGCGCTGCATCATACGGTTTCGGACCGCTGAAATAGTATTCATTATCAATAAAGTAAAAATGAATTCCTTCATGTTCCAGATGCATGATTCCTACATAGCAGTTCTTATATCCTAAATCCATGTAAAAATGGGTAACATATTCCATTTTATCTTTCCATTCCTGTTTCATACAGGCATATTTTGGCAAAATGACGCGTACGTCAAAATATCTCTTGTCAAAACATTTAGGTAAGGAACCGGCTACGTCCGCAAGACCTCCTGTTTTAATAAATGGTACTGCTTCAGATGTTGCAAATAAAATATTTTTCATGCGTAAAAACCTCCTTGTTAGCCTTTTATAGACTAATTATATCTTAAAATGACGCTATTGGAAAGAGCGATTTTTGTATTCTAGCCTTATTTTATCCGCGATCAGTGCGATAAATTCCGAATTGGTCGGTTTTCC
>CAZSTD010000156.1:0-5171 GCA_964609645.1 uncultured Blautia sp. | reverse complement strand
TAAGAAGTTAGTGGATTTGAGAATATAAAAATATATTAGGATACAGAAGGGAATGTGAGAGATGGTTACAGAGCTGATTTCCGTAGGTACAGAGATCTTATTGGGAAATATCGTGAACACAAATAGTGCGTATCTGTCTGAGAAATGTGCGCAGCTTGGTCTGGCGGTCTATTATCAGACGGTGGTTGGTGACAATCCGGAGAGAATGAAAATGGTCATAAAGACTGCGCTTGACCGCTCAGATGTGATCATCCTCACAGGCGGACTTGGACCTACGGAAGATGACCTGACGAAGGAGATCACAGCGGAGGTGATGGGATTTTCACTCGTTGAGGATGCACATACGAAAGAACTGATGGAAGTATACCTTAAAGAATATGAGAAAAACCATCCGGGACGCCGTATCACCAAAAATAATTATAAGCAGACGATGGTTCCGCAGGGAGCGATCGTGCTGGATAATCATAATGGGACTGCACCTGGGCTGATCATGGAGAAAAATGGAAAGACAGCGATCCTTCTGCCTGGACCTCCAAACGAGATGAAGCCGATGTTTGAGGAGTCGGTATATCCTTATCTGCGTGAAAAACAGCCTGAGATCATTTACTCAAAGATGGTGAAGATCTCAGGGATCGGTGAAAGCCAGGTTGCGGAGGAGATCCAGGATCTGATCGATAAGCAGACGAATCCGACGATCGCTCCTTATGCAAAGACTGGGGAAGTGCATCTGCGCATCACTGCGAAGGCGGAAGATGAAAAGACCTGCAAAAAGATGATCAAGCCGGTCGTACAGGAGCTGAAATCCCGTTTTGGAAAGAATGTGTTTGCCACAGAGGAGAGCAAGACTCTTGAGGAAGCAGTGGTTGATCTTCTGAAAAAAGAAGGTCTGACGCTTTCTTTGGCAGAATCCTGTACCGGCGGTGCGGTAGCTGCACGTATTGTGAATGTTTCAGGCGCTTCCGAAGTGTTTATGGGCGGTTATGTGACTTACACCAACCGCGCGAAGCGCAAAAGTCTTGGTGTGAAAAAGAGCACGCTTCAGACAGAAGGTGCTGTCTCTGCCAAATGTGCGAAGGAGATGGCGAAGGGTGGATGCCTGGCGGCTGGAACGGATGTGTGCCTGTCTGTCACAGGGCTTGCAGGTCCTGGCGGCGGAACGAAGAAAACGCCGGTGGGCACAGTGTTTATGGGATGCTGCTGCAAAGGAAGGACCGTTACCGGTGAGTATCACTATACCGGAAACCGTAGCAGGATCAGAGAGCAGGCAGTTGCGCAGGCACTGACTCTGATCCGCGATTGCATTCTGGAAGATTAATGTATCATTTTCATCAAACTTACGATTTTATCAAGTCTCTGGATCTCTTCCGGAGACTTTCCCATTTTTAGGACTTCTATGATCGCAGAGATCTCATCTGCGTTGAATTTCAGACCGCCTTTTTTGCCTTTGGCTGCAGCGCCCATCAAAAAAGGCAGCATATCATTTACACTCTTTGTACTTCCCTGCTGTGCAAGGTTTTGGAGCATATCCAGTTTGGAACGCTCCATGCCCGCAAGCCTGGGATTATCTCTCCAATCATCACTCATAAGGATCCTCCTTGCTGTCAAAATTTTCATATTGCTTCTTATATTTATTTCTTTTCATATGAACTCTCACATTGCTCTCTATGTTTCTCCTCATATGGATTTTCATATTGCTTTCTATGTTTCTCCTCATATGAACTCTGTTCTTCATATGGACTTTTACATTGATTTTTGTATTGCTCTTCATTCAGATTTTTTGAAACGGTGGATACACTGTCAGAAGGTGCGCTCATAAGCTGTAGCATTTGGAGCATTGCCATCATATTCAGGATCTGATCTAGTTTTTCTTTGCTTGTTCCATAGCAAAAAGAACGTATTTCGCTGAGCATTTCCATAGAGTCTCTGGAAGGCAGGCTCATGGCACTCAATTCAGCGTTTCTGCCAGGATTTCCAAAGACGGAGACTGTGTGCAGCAGTTCCATGGATTTTTCATAGATGGATAAGATCTGCCTACCTTTTGGTGGGAGATAGGGGATCGCAGCTTTCAACAGCTGGTCACGGTCTGTGCTTACCATCTGGTCAAGGGGTGTCTGGGAGATATAGTCTTGGCTCATAAATCTTTCTTCCCTTCAAATTTATGATTTTTATTATCAGAATATGACGGCGAGAGGTGTTGTGACATATAATAAACCATAGAAATGATAGACGGAGAAGAATCGTGGAAAATAATGATAGAAGTAATATAAATGATGTAAACATGAATGCAACAAATATAAATAAAAGTAATGTGAAAGATACAGGTATAAGTAACGCATATACGAACGACGTAAATATGAACATTACAAGTATAAAAAGTAGGAATATGGATGATACAGATGTAGGTGACGGGAATGCAGATAGCGTAAATATGAGTGGACAAAATAGAAAAGACTTCAAAAATACCATAAAAGATGAAAAGGTGGTTTTCGAGGGGAACGCATTTTATGAGATCGATCTGAAATGTGTGCGAGAAAAGCAGCGGGGAATGTCTGTATACAGGGAACAGCGACAGAGAGGAAAAATCTGATACCTGCAAAGGCAGAGGCGAAAGTCCTCTGCCAGGCAGGAAATGTTAGGTGTGTCGATGTAAATGCTTAGCAGCCACATCCAAAACCGTTGCCGCTGCACAGGAGAAGGAGAATAAGGATCAGGCAGCAGTTGTCATTGCCGCCGCAGCTATTGCCGCATCCCCATCCACCGTTGCCGCAGAAGGACAAGAGGATGATGATCCACAGGATACTGCAGCAGGAATTATTGTTGTTTCCACAGGATAATCCCCATCCATTTCCACAACCGCAGCTATTGCCACAGCCATTGTCACATCCGCATCCGCTGTTACATCCACAAGAGCTTCTTTCATCATTACATCCGCAGTTTGTCGCAGCTAAATCACTCATGTTAAAGTCCTCCAGAATTTCTTTACACTCTATCATATGATGGATGAAAAAATGTGTGCATGATATTGTGGGGGAGCTGATAGTTGCAGCGCTGGAGCTTTTGCGGATGTCAGTTTCGCTTGATCTTATATCTGAGACCTATATTTAGAAGAGATATAATACGCAGGCAACACAAAGATGCCATGTACGAGAATATAGAGATATAATAGATGAGAATACAAAGATGCCATGTACGAGAATACAGAGATATAATACATGAGAATACAAGGATGCAATGTATGAGAATATAAAAAGTGTAATGCATGAGAACATGAGGATGCAGGGAGCGAAAACACAGGTACGCAGTGACCTTTGTGAGGCTTTCGTCGCGAGGGCACGCGCTAATTTCCGCCACCGAGCGAACTGTTTGAGCCGAAGGCGAGTTTTCGCGAATGGCGGATAACAAATGCGCGCCCCGAGCAGAAAACGAAGCAGGTCACAAGACCTGTGATTCGCGTACCTGCTGGAAAAGATCATAGGATGTGAAATATTCTTTATCCAAGAACTTATCATCCAGGGCAACAGCAACTGGGAAATCTTTACGTTGACAGCAGAAAATGATTAGGATATAATAAGTTATGTAACAAAATTGTAATAAATGAAAAACAAATGCAACAAATATGTCGTAGAATCGTACAAAATAAAGAATTGCTCAATGGTATGATGACATAAAAATGGGGGATTGATCGATGAAGAAACGATGGAAACTTTTGCTGCGATGTGTATTTTTTTCTGTGATAGCTGTCCTGATCTTGGGCTCTACCAGTGCAGCGGCGGCGACGAAAACCGGTTTTGTCACACTAAAGGGAAAGACTTATTACATAAACAAAGATGGCTCGAAACAAAAGGGCTGGTTAACCTTAGATGGGAAGAAATATTATTTTAACAAAACAACCGGCGTTCAGCTAAAAGGCTGGGCAAAAGATTCGAACGGCAAAAATATCCGATATTTTACAAGCGGTGCTGGCTACATGGTTACCGGATATATTACGGATTCAAAGGGAAATGTTCGATATTTTGATAAAAGCACCGGGCTTATGACCAGAGGCTGGATGACAGACAGCAAAGGCTATAAATATTATTTCTACAGCGGAAGCGGCATCATGGCAAAAGGCTGGGTAGAAAACGGCAGTAAACAAAAACGATATTTCAGCCAGAACGATGGCCGGATGTGTACAGGCTGGGTCAAGAGCGGAGCAGGGAATTACCGCTACTTTAAGCCATCCACTGGGATCATGTATACAGGCTTAAAGAAGATAGACGGCGATTATTACTACTTTTCTAAGACTACCGGAGTCCGCTATCAGAAAGGCTTTGGCACGACCGGCGGAAAGAAATATTATTTTGATCCAGATACCGGAAAAGCAAAAATCGGCTGGCTGACACTGGAAAATAAAAAATATTACTTCAATGAATCCGGCGTGATGCTATCGAATACAACTGCCAGCATTGATGGGAAAAATTACCGATTCGATGCAGACGGTGTGGCTACGGAGACAAAACTCGTCTATGACTATACAGTGGAAGGCAGCTATGTAAAGGTATTTGACCAGAACAACAACAAATATTATTATCTGCAGAATGAATTTGCATCTCACCCAGGTGTGGCAGACGGAACACTGAGTGATCTGGATCTTCTGGCTGCGCTGTGCGAATCGGAAGCGGGAGACCAGGGAATGGTCGGAATGGAAGCGGTAGCTTTGTGCGTGCTGAACCGCACGATGGACAAAGGATTCCCATCAGAGATCCGCTACGTGATCTACCAAAGCAAGCCTTTACAGTATGCGGTGGTTAAGGACGGCGCACTGCTCAAACGTTTGAACGGACAGTTTGAAGATCGGACAAGCGCATATAAGGCAGCGCAGAATGCCATCAATATGTTCCAGGCTTATCGCTTAAACGGCACACCGAGAACTCTGGAAGGATTCAAGAAGAAAGATTTTGATTATAAATATTTTATGATGGAAAGCTCCTTTTGGAAGCAGAATCTGAGTTTTGACAAAATGACTTTAAATAAAGACTATGAAATCTATAAAGATCATGCGTTTTTTGTGGATTGGGTGTAAAAGCCGGACACGCAGTGAACAGTGGTACACTGTCACTTTAAGTTGATAAAATGTCAGTGAAATTGCTTGACAAATAAAATCTGTGTTTGTATACTTTCAGATATATAGC
>CAZSTD010000155.1:0-5207 GCA_964609645.1 uncultured Blautia sp. | reverse complement strand
CTGTAAGCATCTGGCGGATATGTCCTTCTGTTTCTTCCCAAACTTCTGGTTCACCGATGTATTTTTCTTTGTTTTCTGGATCCCATTTTGAAAGATGATATGTTACATCTTCTTCTACACCAAGTGTCTGTAAGCAGTACTGAGCAAGTGCGATACAGTCTTTAAATTCTCGTACCATCTGGTCTGGTCTTACGATCAAATGACCTTCGGAGATCGTGAACTGACGCACACGTGTCAGACCGTGCATTTCACCGGAGTCTTCGTTACGGAACAGAGTGGATGTCTCGCCGTAGCGGAGCGGAAGATCACGGTAGCTGTGCTGTTCTGCTTTGTATACATAGTACTGGAATGGACATGTCATCGGACGGAGCGCAAACACTTCTTTGTCTGTCTCTTCATCGCCGAGAACGAACATACCGTCTTTGTAATGATCCCAGTGACCGGAGATCTTATACAGGTCGCTCTTTGCCATCAGTGGAGTTTTTGTTCTGATATAGCCGCGTTTTGCTTCTTCATCTTCAATCCATCTCTGGAGTTCCTGCATCATGATCACACCGTTTGGCATGATAAGAGGAAGTCCCTGTCCGATGACATCGACGGTTGTGAAGATTTTCATCTCACGGCCGAGCTTGTTGTGGTCACGTCTCTTTGCTTCTTCCATCTGTTCAAGATGCTCTTTCAGCTCATCCTTGGAAGCATAAGCAGTTCCGTAGATACGAGTGAGCATTGCGTTTTTCTCGCTTCCTCTCCAGTAAGCGCTGGAGGAAGAGAGGAGTTTGAATGCTTTGACACCTTTTACGCTCATCAGATGAGGGCCAGCGCACAGGTCTGTCCAGTCCCCCTGAGAGTAGAAAGAGATTTCAGAGCCTTCTGGAAGATCTTCGATCAGCTCTACTTTATATGGTTCATTTTTCTCTTGGAAGTATGCGATCGCATCTTCTCTGGATTTGGTGAAGCGTTCGATCTTAGCACCTTTTTTGATGATCTTTTTCATTTCTTTTTCGATCGCATCCAGATCATCACGGGAGAATGGAGGGCAGTCGAAATCATAGTAAAAACCGGTATCGATAGAAGGTCCGATTGCAACTTTTGCATCCGGGTATAAAGTCTGTACTGCCTGAGCAAGCACGTGGGATGCAGTGTGGCGGAGAACCGCAAGTCCTTTTTCATCTTTGGCAGTGAGGATGTTTAACTCGCAGTCACTGTCAAGAACGGTTCTTAAATCCACAACTTCCCCGTTTACTTCACCTGCACAGGCTGCGCGTGCAAGTCCTTCACTGATATCATAAGCGACATCAAGAACGGATTTGGCTTCTGCGTATTCTTTTTTTGAGCCATCTTTTAATGTTACGATCATGATTTTTTCTCCTTTGCTGAAAATGATATTAAAAATGTTTTGTGAACGAACGTACTGAGGTTAGGGAGCAGTTTCTTTTAAAAAGGCTTCCCTTAAAAATAGGAAGGAAATCTGCTCACCGGAAAAAGAAAGAACAAAAAAATCCCCTACAGTACATTTATTTTATACTGTAGGGGACGAGATATCAAATGCTCGCGGTTCCACCCCGGTTGTATCGCACGACTGAAAGGGTCTGCAATACCACTTCATTTATGATGGTAACGGAATCACCGGACCGTATTAGGGCCACTCGGAGGTGGTTTTCGGCTGCTTCGCGATAAGATGCTTCCACCAGTGTGCACCTCTCTCTGGAACGTTTGTCAGCGTACTCGTCTCGTCAACGTGTTAGTCGTTATTTTTCTTATCTTTTATGCCGATAATTATAAACTTGCAAAATCGGTTTGTCAATTAGTAAAATATAGATTTTGGCGGTTTTGAGTTTACGGAAACGCACTTTAATGCTATACTGTAAAGTGTATTTAAAGTGAAAAAGAAAAAATGGAAAGGGTAAAACTATGATTGTAACATTGATTGAAAAAGTGTATTCACTTTTATGGGGTGATCTGATCAATATCCCCCTACCTGGAGGAAGCAGCTTAGGACTGTCTCTTTTGGTCATCTTGCTGATCCCGACAGGTATTTATTTTACGATCCGAACGAAATGTCTTCCGATCCGACTGTTCCCGGATATGCTGAGAGCATTGGTGGAAAGGAAAGGTGGAAAGAATGAAAAGAGCAGTCTTTCTGCTTTCCAGACATTGATCGTGTCTACTGCGACCAGAGTAGGAATGGGAAACCTGGTCGGAGTGGTCGCTGCTGTGTCAGCAGGTGGCGCGGGTGCAGTGTTCTGGATGTGGATCACCGCACTGATCGGTTCTTCCACCGCGTTTGTGGAGGCAACGCTTGCACAGCTCTATAAAGAAAAAGATCCTCTCTACGGAGGATACCGAGGAGGCCCGGCTTACTATATCCATCATTTTGTGGAAGAAAAGAAGGGCAAAAAGATCAAGAAATCTGTTTTGGCAGTGCTGTTCGCGATCTCCGGTCTGATCTGCTGGTGTGGCATCAGCCAGGTTATCAGTAACTCGGTGGTATCTTCTTTTGAAAATGCATTTTCTATCCCGCCGCTGTGCACAACTGCTATTCTCACGATCGCGGCGGCAGTGATCGTTCTTCGCAAGAATGCGACTGTGAAGGTGCTGGACTGGATGGTGCCGGTCATGGCAGTGTGCTATTTTTTGATCACAGTATTTATCATCATTATGAATATCACAAGCCTTCCGGGTGTTTTTGCAAGGATCTTCCAGGAGGCATTTGGAATTCGTCAGGCAGTGGCCGGCGGATTTGGTGCTGTTTTGATGAATGGTGTAAAGAGAGGATTGTTTTCCAATGAAGCTGGTTCTGGTTCTGCTCCTTGTGCAGCCGCAGCCGCAGAGTGTGACAAGCCGGTGAAGGCAGGTCTTGTACAGGCACTGGGTGTATTTGTGGATACGATTGTGATCTGCAGCTGTACTGCGATGATCATGCTGCTGGTACCGGAAAATGTGACAGCCGGATTATCAGGAATGGATCTTTTACAGTCTGCGATGCATTATCATCTGGGCGGATTTGGTGTGATCTTTATCGCGATCACTTTGTTCCTGTTCAGCTTCTCTACATTTTTGGGAATCCTGTTCTATGCAAGAGGCAATGTGGCGTATCTGTTTGGCGACAAATGGTGCTATCAGACTTTATACAAAGTTCTGGCGCTGGTGATGCTGTTCATCGGTGGAATTGCTGCTTACACATTTGTGTGGGATCTGGGAGATGTAGGGATCGGACTGATGACGATCTTTAACATCATCGTTTTGTACCCGATGTCAGGAAAGGCACTGAAGGAACTGAGCGATTACGAAAAAAATAAAACAAAATAGCGAAAATGACATGACATGAAAGGAATAAGACAATGAGTAAATGGGAAGAAAATGTTCGTAAAGTAGTACCGTATACACCGGGAGAGCAGCCAGATCAGGCGGACATGATCAAGCTGAACACTAATGAGAATCCATATCCGCCGGCACCGGGAGTTCAGAAGGCTTTAAGTGATCTGTCTGTGGATACTCTGAGACTGTATCCAGATCCGACAGCAGGAGATCTGGTCCATGCGATCGCGAAAAACTATGGTCTCAAAGACGAGCAGGTGTTTGTGGGAGTTGGCTCGGATGATGTTCTGGCGATGAGTTTTTTGACATTTTTTAATTCAGAAAAGCCAATCCTTTTCCCTGATATCACATATTCCTTTTATGACGTGTGGGCAGATCTTTTCCGTATTCCGTATGAGCGCCCGGCGTTGGATGAAAATTTCCATATCCGCAAGGAAGATTATTTCAGAGAAAACGGAGGGATCATTTTCCCGAATCCAAATGCACCGACCGGTGTGGAACTTCCGCTTGAGGATGTGGAAGCTATCATCCGAAACAATCCGGATGTGATCGTGATCGTGGACGAAGCGTATGTGGATTTCGGCGGAACGACTGCGATCCCGCTGATCGAGAAATATGACAATCTTTTGGTTGTGCAGACATTCTCCAAGTCACGTTCCATGGCAGGGATGCGCATTGGATTTGCCTGCGGAAACGAACGACTGATCAAGTTTTTGAACGATGCGAAATATTCCTTCAATTCCTACACAATGGACCGCACAGCGATCGTTGCAGGTGTGGCAGCGGTGGAAGATCAGGTATATTTTGAGGAGACTTGTCATAAGATCATAGAGACCAGAGAATGGACAAAGAAAGAGCTGCGAGCACTGGGATTTTCTTTTGAAGATTCTAAGTCGAATTTTATCTTTGCAGCACATAAGACCTGTCCGGCGGCAGAGTTGTTTGCAGCACTTCGCGAGCAGCATATCTATGTGCGCTATTTCCCGAAGGACAGGATCGACAATTTCCTGCGCATCACTATCGGAACGCAGGAAGAAATGCAGAAATTTGTTGACTTTTTGAAAAAATATTTAAAAGACCGCTAAGAAAGCGGTCTTCGAGATTAGGAGGTAATTTACCAATATATGGAAGTACTTGTACAATGGTTTTCACATAATCTGTCGCAGTTCATCTCCCCGGAGGGAGCCGTGTTCATCATTTCTATGGTTCCGCTGCTGGAGCTTAGAGGAGGACTGTTGGCAGCTTCACTCTTGAAGATTTCCGCGGCAAAGGCGATCCCGCTGTGCATCGTAGGGAATATCATCCCGATCCCGTTCATCCTTCTGTTTATCAAGCAGATCTTTAAAGTCCTGAAGAAAACAAAACTGTTTCATGGACTGATCGTGAAACTGGAAGACCGTGCGATGGGAAAAAGCGACCAGGTCAAGAAATATGAATTCTGGGGACTGGCGCTGTTTGTTGGAATCCCACTTCCTGGAACAGGGGCGTGGACTGGAGCACTGATCGCTTCTCTTCTGGAGATCGATATCAAGAAATCATCGGTTTCTATCCTTTGTGGAATCGTTATGGCGACTGTGATCATGTATATCGTTTCCTACGGAGTGGTAGGAAATCTGGTACACTGATCATTTTGGAATATCATAGTAATTTGTGTTGGAACGCAGACAATTGTCAATATTTGATCTAACGGTCTAAAATGGTGACTTGTAAAAGCCTGATTGACTAGTCTAAATGCTCCGCTGTGCTGATAGAGAATATAGCCTGGCCATGTTCTAAGGTAAGTGGTAAAAACCAGATAGGATGAAATATCACTAGGATTAAGATCTGGAGACGTTTGATGTCTTCGGATCTTTTTGAGTTTTACATAGATTTTTTTCTGGAAATGTCGT
>CAZSTD010000154.1:0-5242 GCA_964609645.1 uncultured Blautia sp. | reverse complement strand
GGATAATAGGTTTTTACATACAGATACAAAGCCATACAGGAACCGACACAGTCACCGTCCGGACGGATATGTCCACCGATCCCCATCGTTTTTACGCCTTCCAGTATTTCCGCGATATTCTTCATGTATTCACCCTCTCAAATTTCTTCCTTATCTTCTTCCTGTTTATGACTGTTATCCTTTTTAGTAACGTCATCGATAAGTCTTGACATATTTACACCGTATTCGATGGACTCATCCAAAATAAAACGTATCTCCGGTGTATTTCTCAGGTTCAGGTTGCGCGCAAGCTGGCGTCTAACATAGCCTTCTGCGCTGTTCAAACCTTTGATCGTCGCTTCTTTTGCTTCTTTTTCTCCCAACACACTGATGTATGCTTTACAGGTTTTCAGATCAGGCGCCACTTCCACAGCCATCACAGAAGTCATTGGATGAATACGTGGGTCCTTGATCTCGTTACGGATAATGGTGCTTAATTCTTTTTGAACTTCTCCATTGATCCGAGTATTCTTAATACTATTTTTTCTCATTCTAAGACCTACTCCTATTTTATGGGCTGCTGCACAATGCAAGATCATCCACATTTGTCACAGCAGCCTCCTATACTTAAAGTATATTGTCGCTCGTCTCCTCACAACAATCTTAAATATTACTATCTCGGTACTTCCACCATGATGTAGGCTTCTACCTTGTCTTCTTCTTTCACATCGTTAAATCCAGCAAATACAAGACCACATTCGTATCCTGTCTTTACTTCCTTAACATCGTCTTTGAATCTCTTTAAGGATGCAAGCTCACCCTCAAATACAAGCTCACCTTCTCTGCTGATACGTACTTTACAGTTTCTCTGGAAAATACCATCCATGATATAGCTTCCTGCGATCGTTCCTACGCCAGATGCTTTGAACAGCTGACGTACCTCCGCATGACCGATGACTTTCTCCTCAAAGATCGGATCGAGCATACCCTTCATAGCAGCTTCCACATCCTCGATCGCCTGGTAGATAACTCTGTACAGACGAAGGTCTACGCCTTCCTGCTCTGCAAGCTGTTTAGCAGTTGTATCCGGACGTACGTTAAATCCAATGATGATCGCATTGGAGGTAGCAGCCAGACTTACGTCAGACTCATTGACTGCACCAACACCGCCATGGATCACTTTTACAACAACTTCGTCGTTGGAAAGTTTTGTCAAGCTCTGTTTTACAGCTTCCACAGATCCCTGTACGTCTGCTTTGACAATGATCGGAAGTTCTTTCAGATCGCTTGCCTGGATCTGATCAAAGAGATTATCCAGAGATAATTTGCCCTTTGTTTCCTCCAGAAGACGATTTTTATTTTCAGATACAAATGCACCTGCAAAGTTCTTCGCTTCTCTATCACTTTCAAACGAAAGAAGGATCTCTCCTGCATTCGGAACATCGCCAAGACCAAGGATCTCTACCGGTGTAGAAGGACCTGCCTCTTTAATTCTGCGTCCCTTGTCATCCATCATGGCACGTACTTTACCGTTGCATGCGCCTGCGGCAATGAAGTCTCCAATGTGGAGTGTACCTTTCTGTACAAGGATCGTCGCTACCGGTCCTTTTCCTTTGTCAAGCTGTGCCTCGATCACGAGACCTCTGGCAGCACGGTTCGGGTTTGCTTTCAGTTCGCATACCTCTGCAGTAAGAAGGATCATCTCCAGGAGTGTATCGATTCCCTCTCCTGTATGAGCAGATACCGGAACAAAGATCGTACTTCCGCCCCAGTCTTCCGGGATCAATTCGTACTCAGAAAGTTCCTGTTTTACTCTCTCTACGTTTGCACTTGGCTTATCGATCTTGTTGATCGCAACGATGATCTCAACACCAGCAGCTTTTGCATGGCTGATCGCTTCTACTGTCTGCGGCATCACACCGTCATCCGCTGCAACAACTAAAACTGCGATATCTGTGGAGTTTGCACCACGCATACGCATAGCAGTGAAGGCTTCATGTCCCGGTGTATCCAGGAATGTGATCTTCTGTCCGCTAGCTTCCACTACAGAAGCACCGATGTGCTGTGTGATACCACCAGCCTCGCCTCTTGTTACATTTGTCTTACGGATCGCATCCAGAAGAGATGTTTTACCATGGTCAACGTGACCCATAACACAAACAACCGGAGGTCTGGAAACCATAGTTGCTTCGTCTTCTTCGTCCTCTTTAAGGAGTTCTTCGATCACATCTACCTTTTCTTCGAGTTCTGCGATAATATCGTATTCTAACGCGATCTCCTGAGCTTTTTCAAAGTCGATCTCATGGTTTACGGTAACCATCATTCCCTGCATGAAAAGTTTCTTAACGATAGCGGATGGCTGCATCTTCATTGCCTCTGCCAGCTCGCGGATCGTCATTTTCTCTGGAAGTGTGATCTCTTTAACTTCAGGTTTCTTTTCTTCCTGTTTCGGCTGCGGAGTTGGTTTCTGCAGAGCTTTCGGGATTCTGGAGTTCTTGTTGAATCCACCCTGGTTTGGTCTGCGTCCGCCACCGCTCTGTGTCTTATCAAAGTCTTTCTTTTTGTTCTTATTTTCTCTGTCGCGTTCTCTCTTGCTGTCCTTAGAGGTCTTAGTCAACTCCGGTGCAAACACCATATCTTCACTCTTTCTGGTGTTCTGGCGCTGTCCCTGACGATTCTGTCCGCCGAAACGTCCATCACGTCCTTCGCCTCTGTTTGCATCTGGACGGCCCTGTCCACCATTCTGCGGACGGCCTCCCTGACGATTTCCTTCGCCCTGTGGTCTTCCCTGGCCGAAACGTCCGCCCTGGCGGTTTCCGTCTCCCTGTGGACGGCCTCCCTGACGATTTCCTTCGCCCTGTGGTCTTCCCTGACCAAAGCGTCCGCCCTGGCGGTTTCCGTCTCCCTGTGGACGGCCTCCCTGACGATTTCCTTCGCCCTGTGGTCTTCCCTGGCCAAAACGTCCGCCCTGGCGGTTTCCGTCTCCCTGTGGACGGCCTGAGGACTGACGTCCGTCAGATGTTCTAGGAGCATCTGCACTCCTTGGTGCTGCTCCTCTCTCATTTTCTGTTCTTACAGGTTTTTTCTTTGTTTTTCCTCCGTCACTCGCATTCTGTGCGTGATAAACGCGGAATATATTTTTTTTCTTTTTCTGTGTATCAGCTGCATCTCCTTCAGATTTTGCTGTTACAACCTTTTCTTCTGTCTTGGGAGTATCCAATTTCGCAATATGCTCCTTTCTCCTAGTGCTAAATTTATCTTTTACCATCGAAACCCACGGCTCATCCACCACACTCATGTGGCTCTTTATCTCTACGCCTCTGGATTTCAAAAACTCAATGACTTCCTTATTATTCTGTCGTCCAATCTCTTTGGCCAGCTCATGTACTCTTGGCTTTGACAATCGCTATACCTCCTTCATGATCGCTTTCGCGAAATTCTCATCCTGGACAGCCAGACAGGCGCGGTACTCCTTTCCCATTGCTCTGCCAAGGCTCTCTTTATCTGAGAGGAAGAAGATCGGAACTTCGTAAAAGCTGCACATGTTCCGAAATTTCTTCTTTGTATTTTCGGAAGCATCCTCCGCAACGATGACCAACAGCCCTTTTTGGCATTTCACAGATTTCTCTGTAGAAAATTCTCCGCTTACCGTCTTCCCTGCTTTGGTCGCCAACCCGATCAGCGACAGTACTTTGTTATTTTTCAATATTTTCCAGCTCCTTCTTCAGTCGTTCATATACCTCATCTGGAACCGCAGTTTTCAAAGAACGCTCCAGACCATGATTTTTGACTGCTTTTTCCAAACATTCTCTGGAAAGGCACAGATACGCGCCTCTGCCGTTTTTCTTTCCGGTAGTGTCCAGCACGATCTCATCTTCTGTGGTCTTTAAAACCCTGAGCATTTCTTTTTTGCTTTTCATTTCCCTGCAGCCGGTACACTGCCGCATAGGAATCTTATTCTTCGTCTTCATCTGCTTCCTCAGTTTCCTCGGATCCTTCTGCAGCTTCCTCGTTTACATCCTCTGCGATCTCTGTCTCATCCTCTGAAACAGTTTCTGCTTCCTCTAAAGATGTTGTTTCCTCTGCATCAGTCTCAGACTGCTCAGCCGGTGCTTCTTCATCATAATCGTAGAAATCACCAGATTCTCTTGCCTGAGTTTCACTCTTGATGTCGATCTTAAATCCAGTCAGTCTTGCTGCAAGACGTGCATTCTGACCTTCTTTACCGATCGCTAAAGATAACTGATAATCCGGAACAACTACCAGTGCAGTCTTTTCTTCCGGATCTGCCATAACTGCGATCACTTTCGCAGGGCTTAAAGCATTCTCGATCAGGATCGCAGGATTTTCATCCCAGTTGATGATATCGATCTTCTCACCGCGAAGTTCTTCTACCACTGCATTGACACGAGCGCCGTTCATACCTACACAGGCACCAACTGCATCTACATCCGGATCATTGCTCCACACTGCGATCTTAGTACGAGATCCTGCTTCGCGAGCAATGCTCTTGATCTCAACTGTTCCATCTTTTACCTCTGCAACCTCAGACTCAAAGAGACGTTTTACAAGACCAGGATGTGTTCTGGAAACCACGATGCGCGGTCCTTTCGGTGTATCTTTAACCTCAAGGATATATACCTTAACTCGCTCTGTTGGTTTGAAGCTTTCTGTTTTCACCTGCTCGTTTTCACTTAATACTGCGTCCACTTTACCAAGGTTGATGCTTACATTCTTGCCCATCACACGCTGTACGATACCGGTGATCACTTCTTTTTCTTTGCCATAATATTCATCAAACAGCACTTTACGTTCTTCCTCACGGATTTTCTGAAGAATTACATTCTTAGCGTTCTGTGTGGCAATACGTCCAAATTCTTTGGAGTGGATCGGTACCTGAACGATTCCTCCGATCTCTGCTCTGGAAGTGATCTGCAATGCGTCTGCAAGGGAAATCTCCATTGCCGGATCATCTACATATTCTACAACGTTTCTCTCGGCATACACTGCAAAATCGCATGTCTCAGAATCGATCGTCACACGCACATTGTCAGCTTTTCCGAAATGGTTCTTGCAAGCCTGGATCAAAGACTGCTCGATCGCCTCAAGCAGTGTATCTTTGCTGATACTTTTTTCCTTTTCCAAAATATCCAGTGCTTCCATTAACTCTCTGTTCATTTTTTCTCTTATCCTCCCGAAATACTATCACTTGAATTATTCGTTAAAACTCAATCGCTGGGCGGATCAGGGCAATGTCCTTTTT